>JAWUWD010000080.1:0-9250 GCA_034112085.1 Cyclobacteriaceae bacterium | reverse complement strand
ATCTATATTGTCAACTCAAAACTGATATTGTTTTATCTATAGAGAATGATTTCCCTGTATAGGATTACAGGGAATAGTGAATTATTGATTTCTAAAATTCATGTAGTCGTTTTGGAATATTCCATCTCAAGGAAACACTCGAAAAGCTAGTGTTTTGATCAAACTGCACATCAGAACTTTCTTGTGTTCTGATCACCTGTTTGAAGTAAATTAGTAAATTATGTTTGAACTGATAACTGGCAGTGAAGTCAATATAAGTAAGTGTTGTGCTTACCCCTTGGCCTATTTCGTTTCCTCGTTCTTGTTCTCTAGTATTATAATCTTTTAAGATGTTTCTACCCCAATTTGAGTTGGCTTCATCAAGTCCATATGTGGCGCTGATGAATTTACCAGTAAAACTGAGTCTAGCGATAGGTTGGTATCTCACTATCGCAATGACTTCTTTGAAGTTAGCACCTAAAGGGTGAGCCAATGGTTGACGATAATGAGCGTAGTTGGTATAAATGTTTTGATGACTATAGTTGTAAGGTCTGACAAGGTTACCTTCAAGTTGGAGATCAAGATTGCTGACTCCGAATGCATCAATGTATTTACCACCAAGTTGAATCCCATATTTATTACCCCACCAGCCATCACCTTCTTTTAGGTTTTCTAAGAGAAATTCATCTAGTACCAGCTGGCCATAGAGTGATATCTTTGGTAAAGCAAGCCACTTGAAGTCCAAGCCTAGTAATGCATTGTCGCTACTTCCGTTTTGATGTTCGATGGCGCGATAGAAAATCACTGGATTCAAATACTTCATTTGATAGTTGTTTCCAAGTGAATCAGGTCTTCCAAATATGATGGACTCGAATACCCCAATATTCAGTTTCTTTCCAATATTTAGGCTCAAGTGATGAAAAGCCAAATACTTTTTAGGGAATTCATTGGACCCAAAAGTTCCACCACTATTACCTCTAGTGTCAGCGGTCATTTGCGTGAAAAGGTTAGTGTAGTTGAATTTCCAGACTTTGGTTTTTAGTTTAAGGAATGTATATGCTGGAGCAAAATCTGAAAGTATTAGTGATCGATAACCGTTTCCTACCGAGAAATTATCATGACCAAATTGCAAATTGATATGCTTCGAGGCGTTGAAACTGATATAGCCTCTTGCTGTGAAGTAGTCTACTCCATTGTCATTGTACCTTTTCCAAAACCCTTCATTTGGTACGGCTCTATTAGTGCTGATATACTCTCTTACGTATTGAGGGAATATGGCTTGATTTTCACCTATATAAGTGTAGAACCCTACTTTGTTGTCAATAGTAGCCCTGATCTGGATTCCCCTTGTGTTTATGAATGTCCGTTCATTGCTTTCAGTCTCGCTCCCTAAAGTCAGTCCTAGTACTGGATTGACGTGAAGGTCAAAGTCTTTGGTATTTACTGAATAGGCATCAGAAGGCTTTTTATAAAAATTTTTGAAAATTGGTTTGTCACTTTTGATGTCGTAACCTTCTACCCACTCCCAATTGTCATTTCTCAGATAGGCTTGATTGAACTGATCAGATTTGGATGAGGTGCTGATACTATCAGCGAATAAAGCGATCTCTGATCGTTGATATCCTTTGAATGATGAATGAAACTGCGTAGCCAACTTGCCGTTTTTTATTTCATACCGATCGATAAGGTGGTAATAATCCTGATTCAGTGGTGCATTGACACTTTGCGAAAAAAGAGGAGTGATAAGTACTGTTAGAAGTATGAATAAGGTAACTTTGTGCTTCATTGATAGTTGATATATCTTTGCAACAAAGAAAGTGAAATAAAATTGATTCTTTGTTGTGAAATATGTTTTGCAATTAAAAAATGAATGATTAACTTTGTGCCTCATTTTGAGAAGGCTCATACAGAATAAAGGATAAAATAATGAAAAAGGAAATTCATCCAGAATACAGGAACGTAATATTTTTTGATACTACGGGAGATTTTAAGTTTTTGACCAAGTCAACAATGACTTCTAAAGAAACATTTAAGTGGGAAGATGGAAATGAATATCCATTGATCAAAATAGAAGTAAGTTCTGCTTCTCACCCATTCTACACAGGTAAGAAAATGTTCTTGGATACTGCTGGTAGAGTTGAGAAATTTAACAAGAGATACAAGAAGAAGTAATTTTACTTTTACCCTTCAATATAAAGTCTTCAGGATAGTTAATCCTGAAGACTTTTTTATTTTTGTGGCATGATGAATATTGTACTCTACGATGAACCCGCGATACGCGCATCATTGCTTCCCTTTACATTCACCAGACCTGTAGCGGATATTCGTATAGGTATCTTGAAAATCTCCGAGAAGTGGGATAAATGGCTTGATACTAATACCTCCTTTCAAACTGAGGATTATCTTTCTACTAAATTCCCTAAAATATCTACTGGAGATAACTTATTCATCAATGGGGCTGTTTGTCCCAATGAGCAGCTTGTGAAAGCGATCAAGTCTTTGGAGGAAGGTGAAGCACTAAGGTGTAATGGTGAGGTATTGGCAACAAGGACTTCTGGAGATTCGATGGCAGACTCATCTAATGAGATTGAATATACAGGAGAAGTCACGGTTGTGAGAGACTCGTGGGATATATTCAAATGCAATGCATCAGAGCTCAAAGTTGACTTTGAGCTTATAACCAAGGGCAGAACTTCACAAAAAATCACAGACCCTCATACCATAGTTTATGGGGTAGAAAATATCTTTATAGAAGAAGGAGCATCTATAAGAGCAGCGATACTAAATGCTGAAGGTGGTCCAATATATATCGGCAAGAACGCACAAGTCCACGAAGGGGCAATTATCAAAGGCTCATTTGCGCTTTGTGAGGGATCTCATGTCAACATGGGGGCGAAGATCAAAGGAGATACAACAATAGGGCCTTATGCTAAGGTTGGTGGAGAAATAAGCAATTCCGTCATATTTGGATATACTAATAAAGGACATGATGGATTCCTTGGTAACTCGGTGATAGGAGAGTGGTGTAATCTTGGCGCAGACACCAATACTTCAAACCTGAAGAACAACTATGCAGATGTCAAAATCTGGAACTACGAGAAGGATGGGTTTAAAAATACAGGTCAGATGTTCTGTGGGCTGATGATGGGAGATCATGCTAAATGCGGCATCAACACGATGTTCAATACCGGAACTGTCGTTGGTGTTGGTGCGAATATATTTGGATCAGGATTCCCAAGAAATTTTATCCCTTCATTTTCTTGGGGCGGAGCCGCGGGATTTACAACTTTCCAAATGAGAAAGGTATACGAGGTCGCTGCAAAGGTGATGGAACGTAGGGGAGTGGCTTTTGATGATCAAGAGAAGTCCATTTTAGATCATATTTTCACAAGCACTGGAGAATACCGCGTGTGGGAGAAGAAAGATAGTTGATTATGAAGTTTGCAGATATATCAGGACTAGAGGATGTTAAGGAACGTTTAATTGGTGCGGTCAATAGCAATCATATTGCCCATGCCCAGCTTTTTTTATCCAAAAACGGAGGTAGTAATTTGCCACTAGCATTGGCGTATGCTACCTATCTCAATTGCGAACAGCCAGTAGACAATGACTCTTGTGGCACTTGTCCATCATGTAGTAAGAATGCCAAATATGTTCACCCTGATGTTCATTTCGTATTCCCAGTAAGTTCTACCAAAAGTATCACCGGTAAAGATGTGGTGAGTACCAACTATTTGCCTGATTGGAGAAAATTCTTGATCGAGAACCCCTATCGATCCCTCAACGAATGGGCGAACACCTATGGCGGAGAAAATAAACAAGCCAATATTTCGAAGGAAGAAAGTAGACAAGTGATTAAACATCTATCCTTGAAGGCCTTCGAGGGAAAGTATAAAGTGATGATTATTTGGCTGCCCGAGTACATGAACTCATCAGCTGCCAATGGGATATTGAAAATATTAGAAGAGCCACCCGAAGGAACCGTATTTTTCCTCGTGTGCAATGATGATGAAAAACTACTGACAACTATATTGTCACGGACTCAGATCGTAAAAATTAGGCCATTGGTCGATACGGAGATGAGTACTCTATTGATGGATAAATTTGGTGTAGAGGAGGTAAAGGCCAAGCATATAGCCTACCTGGCAAATGGAAATGTGGATGAGGCGTTTGCGATGCTCGATAGTGAGGAAAATGAAAGCCAAGGCTTATTCAAGGAATGGATGCGAATGTGCTTCAAAAGAGATTTTGGGGCAATGGTCTTGATGGCAGAAGACTTCCATAAAATGAATAAAATAGATCAGAAAAATTTACTTCAATATGGGATTAGTACGATGCGTGAGGCATTGATTACCAATCTAGAAGTACATGAAGTGGTCAAGGTCACTGGGGAGGAGAAAGCTTTTGTTGAGAATTTTGGGAAAGTATTAGACGCAGATAAGGTGATAGATGTATCGGAGCAATTGAATGAGGCGTTGTATCACTTGGAAAGAAATGCAAGTCCGAAAATCACATTTTTGGACTTATCACTTCAGATCGCTAGAAGAATAAAATAGTATGAGTAAAATAAAAATAGGGACCCGAGGTAGCAAGTTGGCTCTGTGGCAGGCGCATTATATCGCTGACGAGTTGCATAAAGGAGGGTTAGAAACTGAGATCATCACTATAGAAACAAAAGGTGATAAAATTCTGGATGTATCAATAGCCAAAATTGGTAGCAAAGGTGTATTTACCGAAGAGATTGAAGAACAATTGGCAAGTGGTGCCATAGATATTGCAGTGCATAGTGCTAAAGATATGCAGTCAATATTGCCTGATGGGTTTGAATTGATCGCATTCACGGAGAGAGAGAAGGCACACGATGTAATTGTAAGTGATCAGAAAGATTTTGATATCACCAAGCCATTGACAATCGGCACTTCATCTACGAGGCGTATTGCTTTGCTGAATAAATATTATCCTCAGATAAAAACAGTACCCGTTAGAGGGAACCTACAGACTCGAATTACTAAAATGAAAGAGGGAGCATGTAATGGTCTTTTCTTGGCATATGCAGGAGTTCACCGCATGGGTTATGATGAAATGATTGCGCATGAATTTTCTACAGATGAGTTTGTACCTGCTGTAGGGCAAGGAAGTGTGGCCATAGAGTGTTCTGGCCAACTTGATTCTCAAAAGAAGGAGAAAGTGAGGGAGTTGACGAATGATCCTAAAACTGAATTGAGACTTTTGGCAGAAAGAGCTTACTTACGCAAGCTTGAAGGTGGGTGTAGTATCCCTGTATTCGCATTGGCAGATGATGAGAAGCTTACTGGAGGCATCATTTCATTGGATGGCAAGGAACTCATCCACGAAACTATATTTATTGACAACAACAATCCTGAAGAAGCTGGGATTGCGCTGGCTGATCGAGTATTCTCACTTGGTGGGGATAGAATATTGAAAAAAATTAAGAATGATTTGAAAATTAGTTGATTTAAAAATGTGCCAATTAGTTGATATGCTATTGAAATAGCTGTTGACTATGGACTATCAACTGGGGAACTATTAACTAAGTAAATATGAATAAGACACTAGCCGCGATTATAATCGGAATTTCACTTCTCACATCTTGTAAGAGCGAAAAGGACTTTTTAGTAACGATCAGAACTCCTTATGGAGATATGAAGGCGATCCTCTATGATGAAACACCTAAGCATAAAGCAAACTTCATCAAACTAGCCAAAGATGGGTTCTATGATAGTATTTTGTTTCATAGGGTGATGAAGGAATTTATGATTCAAGGAGGTGATCCAGATTCTAAAGGAGCAGCTAAGGGAGCAGCACTGGGTACTGGTGGACCAAGTTACACTGTTCCTGCTGAATTTATAAAGTCGTTACATCATCATAAAGGGGCTCTTTCTGCCGCTCGCCAACCAGATAACGTCAACTCAGAGAAAGCTTCAAGTGCCAGCCAATTCTATGTTGTGCAAGGGAAAGTGTGGACTGAAGAAGAACTGACCGTGGACATGAATAAGCTAGGTATGGCAGCTCAACAACTGATGCAACAGCCTAAGTATGACTCTATTAAGCAGTTGTGCATGAACACTTATCAATCGGAAGGCCCTGAAGCATACGGTAAACTACTTGTGGAAATGAAAGATTTTATTTCTGAAGTAATGAAAGTGAAAGTCACTAAAGATATGTCCAAAGAACGGTTGGATGTATATACTTCTACTGGTGGCACACCACATCTGGATGATGAATACACAGTTTTTGGAAAAGTTGTGTCGGGACTTGAGGTGATCGATAAGATTGCAGAACAAACTGTGGATAGAAGAAATCGACCGTTAGAGGATATTACGATGGTAGTCGAGCTTGAAGAGTTGACTAAGAAAAAAATAACGAAGGAGTACGGGTATATTTATCCTGAGGAAAAATAACCTAGCCTCAACTTTGGCAAAGTTTCACATTGGTTTGGGAAGTGTCAGAATGATCATTTGTAGTGTCTGTTCTGATAAGGGCTGAGGAAACTTTGCTAAAGTTCCTTAACCTATCGTTACTAGGAGTGGAAAATAAATTTCTTGATGACCAAAAAATTCATGGATCACTTGGGCAACTTTTAATACTAGACTAAATATGAAAATACTCATTACTGGTGCCAATGGTTTATTAGGGCAGAAATTGATTGATGCGCTTAGCGATGATACTTCAGTGGAAGTATTGGCGACAAGTAGGGGGGGATGTCGTTTATCTAATCTTCCTGATCACATTAAATATCAATCTTTAGAAATCGTAAATCAGCAAGAAGTAAAGGACGTCATAAGTGATTACAATCCTGATGTGATCATTCACACTGCAGCAATGACCAATGTTGATCAGTGCGAAGATGAGAAAGAAGCCTGCTGGGAAATCAACGTCACCGCAACCAAATATTTGGTGGAGGCGGCAGAGCAATGTCAAGCTCATTTTATCCATCTATCTACGGACTTTATCTTTAGTGGAGAAGAAGGTCCTTTAGATGAGGAAGCCATTCCAGATCCAGTAAACTATTATGGAGTAAGTAAGCTGGCTGCGGAGGAAATAGTAAAAGAGAGCGAGATTTCTTGGGCTATTGTACGTACAGTGTTGGTGTATGGCATTACTGCTGAGATGAGCCGATCCAACATTATCCTTTGGGTGAAATCTAGTCTTGAGAAAGGGGAGACAATCAATGTAGTCAATGATCAATGGCGTACGCCAACCTTGGCAGAAGATTTAGCGATAGGATGTTTGCTGATTGCGCATAAGAAATCCGAAGGTGTTTTCAATATCTCTGGAAAAGACTTTTTGACACCTTATGAAATGGCTATTCAAACAGCCGATTATTTCGGGTTAGACAAAAAACAGATTCAAGAGACTGATGGCTCTAAATTTCAACAAAAAGCCAAACGACCTCCTAAAACTGGATTTATCATTGATAAGGCTACAGATGAACTAGACTATAAACCAAGGTCTTTTCGAGAGGGAATCGCAATAGTGGCTGGGCAGATTGACAAATAGCCTTTGGTACTTATCACTTACTCTTCAGAGTGACTTTGAGGAGGAGAAGTTCTATATAGGATGCTGTCCCAATCTATTGCTTATTGGTGATGAAAATGGCATTTCTTGTTTATGCCTTGTTGGCATTTTGGATTCTATTTTTTTCGTTTGTATTGATTCTGCGTTATTTGGTTCAAATATGTTTTTGTTCCAATCAATTCAAATTTAAGTTCGTTTGGAAGTTCCGCAAACAATGAAGAACCACCACCTAATAAAATCGGAATTGTAGTAATCACCATTTCATCAATTAAGTCCTCTTTCAAAAAGCTTCTAATTGTAGTTCCTCCATCTACGTATAACTGATTAAATCCTTTTTCGTGAATTTGGTCTAAAATTTCAGTTAACGTTCCTTTGACCAAAAACGCTTTGTCTTTATGAGATTCAGGTATTTTTTTTAACTTATTACTCAATACGAAAACAGGTTTGTTATATGGCCATTCAACATCAAATCCGAGCACAGTTTCGAATGTTTTTCGTCCCATAACAAGTGCGTCAATTCCCTTATTAAATTCTACATATCCCATGTCATTATTTTCAGGATTAGGTATAGAATGTAGCCAATCAATTCCACCATTTTTGTCAGCGATATATCCGTCTAAACTTGTTGCAATAAACACACTATTTTTTATATTCATTATTCTGGTTTTTTGCTTGCCGCTAAAGGTCTGTGAAAGTTATCACAGGTGCGTTTAGGCGCGATCTCTTTTGCACTTAGTATTGATTAATATAATCTAAGGATTAATGGAAACTGTCACTTCATCGCCTTTATTTAACGTTATTAAAGCGTACGAATACTGGCGACCATTATTATCTTCTGAATAACAAACCGTTTTAATTCCATTAATATATAAAAACTCATGAGCTCCAGACAATTGCGCAGACCATTTTATAGATTCGCCACTTACATTAGTCACCGTGGTTTTCGATTTTCCATAGTGTTTCACTGTAATTTTGTTTGAGAGAAGGGGGATATTTTTCATTTCAGCCGCAGCTTCATTATCTTTTAGACGTGATAAAGTTGAAAATGTATTAGAAGCCGCGTCTACATCTAGGCCCATCAAACCTCTTGTCATGTGCTCAATTACAGTAAACGAGTTCTCTGGATAGTCTCTTCTATGATTATCGATACTGCAGAGATTAATGATCATATTATTAGCCAATTCAGATTGACCATTTTCATAAAATATAATTGGGAGATATGAATTAAGTTCAACTATTAGCTGTTGAAAGTTTGCTTCGTATTTGCTAACTATATTAAGGATTTTTTGATCGTCTGAAATAGCTTCAAAGTATAATAAATAATGAAGAAATGCCTGATTCTTTCCTACCATAAAATAATCAAAAGTCTCATCCTCATAAAGTATGGAACGGTATTCTTTCTTTTCATCATCCCACCAAAATTCATTTAAGAATTCTTGTTCCTGTTTCGCTTTCTCTTTGTATTTATTTGCTTCGGTTTCTTCTCCTCTCAGCATTAGTATTTCAGAATATGCTTTGTAAGCAGCAACAATCGAAGCTGTCATATCAATTCCGATTAAAGTTTCTCCTCTACCACCTTCATTGTAGGTTGGGTTTCCTCTTTTGTTTCCAAATCTACTACTTTCAGAATCTCCTTCTACATACATTGATCGATTACGGCTAATGATTTCTTCTGAACTTAGACTCCAGTGGTGAATATATTCGTTCAGACTTAATTCATAAAAATTTTTCA
>JAWUWD010000079.1:0-13916 GCA_034112085.1 Cyclobacteriaceae bacterium | reverse complement strand
AAAAAACCTGTAACTAATATTTCTCTCATCCCTTATATGGCAAGTGGAATTGATCGTAATTTTGAGGATACAGACCAGACCAGTCCTAATAGTAACTTATCAATAGGTGGCGATGCTAAAATTGGAATTGGTTCATCATTGAACCTAGATATAACGATCAACCCTGACTTTTCACAAGTAGAGGTCGACCAGCAGGTAACTAATCTTGACCGATTCGAGATTTTCTTTCCTGAACGGAGACAGTTCTTTTTGGAAAATGCAGATCTTTTTTCTGAGTTCGGCCATCCTTTGTCCAGACCATTCTTCTCCAGAAGGATAGGAGTAGCGGTCGATAGTTCTACTGGGCAAAATGTGCAAAATAAGATTACATACGGAGCCAGACTCAGTGGTAAATTGGATAATAACTGGCGAATTGGTGTACTCAATATGCAGGCAGCAAGAGAAGAATCTATCAATGTGCCTGCTATAAACTATACGGTAGCCGCAATCCAGCGGAAGATCTTCGGAAGATCTAATATTGGCGCCATATTCGTGAATAAACAAGAGGTAGAAGATAGCTTAGGTGATTTTTCCATAGATCATGAAAACTACTCCAGAATAATTGGAGTGGACTACAACTTGGCTTCTATGGACAATAAGTGGATAGGAAAGGTGTATTATCACAAGGAATTGGAATCTGAAAATGTTAAAGGAAACTTCTCACATGCGGCCTATATACTGTATGATTCTAAGACTTGGACCTTCAGCTGGGCACAGGTACTAGTAGGAGAGAACTTTGATGCAGAAGTTGGTTTTGCACCACGCAATGATTTCTTCCGTATCAATCCTGAGATAGGGCATAACTTTTTTCCAAAGTCGAATGTGATCAGTCAGCAAAGCATCAAGGCAGATGCGGAGTACTTCTGGAAGCAAGGAGATGTTACAGATCATCGCTACTCAACGAACTACAATATCCAGTTTCGTAATACTTCCAATGTTGAAGTGTCTATTAATCAACGTTATACCTTTCTGTTCAATTCATTCGACCCGACCAGATCAGGTGGACAGGAACTTGCCATTGGTACAGACTATACTTACAACTCCATGGAGTTTAGGTATCAGTCAGATTTCAGGAAAAAGGTTGGCTATACTGTAAGTGGCTATATGGGTGAATACTTTAATGGCAATAGATTCAATATCAAAAGTGAAGTCAATATAAGGTTTCAACCTTACGGTGCCCTTACTCTGAATATGAACTATAATAAAATCACATTACCTGACCCTTTCAATGATGCTGACTTGTTCTTGATAGGTCCGAGGTTTGACCTAACGATGAGTAAGAAGCTATTCTTCACCACCTTTGTACAATACAATAGCCAGATCGATAATGTGAACATCAATACCAGACTGCAATGGAGATTCAAGCCCGTGTCAGATATCTTCCTAGTCTATACCGACAATTATGGGGTGGACGACCAGGAGCATATCTCTAACTTCAGACCCAAGAATAGGGCATTGGTATTCAAGATTACGTATTGGTTGAACTTGTAGCAGCGAACTGCATATCCACTCTTTTTACTTAAAGAGAACTCTGAGTATGTTATACTTTCTCTTTCTCAGAGCCTCCGATCTATGGCCTTGATGAGAATCAATAATTACTTAGAAAGTTCCTCAACCAAGGTTTCAATCATTTGCACCCCTTTATTCAATTGTTCCTTTGTTGCAAACTCATTCGCTCGATGTGCTTGCTCTATAGAGTTCGGGCCACATATGATACTTTGAAATCCAGCTTCTTGAAACTGTCCTGCCTCTGCACCATAGGCGACCGTATTCCATGTGTCATTATTCACTAATTTTTGTGTAAACGCGACTATATCATCATTCACATCTGTATCCAAAGCTGGTACATACGGGTGCAACTGCGTATTGACAATCTTAAAATCAGGGAATACCTTTCTTTTTTCTTGTTCCCTTTCTTTACAATAAACTTTAAAATCGTTGAAAATTTCTTCAAAGTCATCTTTAGGAATAATTCTCGCATCCCATTCAAATGTGGTGGCATCCGCGACTACATTGGTGGCAATTCCTCCATGTATTTGACCAACGTGCAGCGTAGAATGTGGGGGATCGAACCGATCATCTCGACTATTCTCTGCTAATTGGTGCATTTTATCCTCTAACCAAATGATTAGTCTGGCACTTTCATGAATAGCACTAACTTCCCTGTGAATAGCACTACTATGACCTTCAGAGCCATTTACTTCAGTTTTTATATAGCAGATGCCTTTTTGACCTATCATTGGCTGTAACATTGAAGGCTCTCCTATGATTGCATATTTTGGAGTTTCCGTGTAATGCGACTTAATATGTTCAACTAGTTCTGGGGCAGCTATACATCCTATTTCTTCATCATATGAAAAAGCAAAATAGATTGGTTTTTTAAGTTTAGCTTCTACCATTTTTGGTAATACAGATAAAAAGCAGGCTAAAAACCCTTTCATATCTGCCGATCCCCTTGCGTAAAGTTTGTCATCCCCTTTGTCTACTAATACAAAGGGGTCTGTATCCCATTTTTGCCCTTTAACAGGTACTACATCTGTATGACCAGATAGAATTACACCTCCATCTACTGGTGGTCCTATTCTACAGTGTAAAGATGCTTTGGTATTTTCTTTATTCGGAACTAAGGCTGTGTCAATACCATAGCTTTCAATATGGTCTTTGATCCAAGTTATGATCGTTAAGTTACTTTCTCCGCCAAGGACGGGGAAAGAAACGAGTTTTTCTAAAATTTTGATTGTATTCAAATCTATTGGAGTATTAGTTATAATTAATAGCTGTTGCCAAAATCAAGGCGAGCCAAGATACAATGATAATAGCGAATACTACAGGTAATATAAATTTCAGCCATTTATCTATAGGAACTCTGCACATACTCAACATTGCTATTAATCCTCCGAGTGTTGGATTTACAAGGTTTGTGACACCATCACCAATTTGGAAGGCTAAAATGGTCGTCTGTCTGGTCAATCCCAAAACTTCCCCCAGGGGTATCATAATAGGTAATGTAGCTAATGCTTGACCACTACCAGAGGGTATAAATAAGTTGATAACAGATTGTGAAACGGACATACCTATCGCGGATAGATAATGGGGGAGCCCTTGAAGTACTTCCGCCATTTCAAACGAAATGGTATCACTAATATTCCCCATCTCCAATAATACCTTAATGGTAGTGGCAAAACCTACCATAAATGCTCCGGGTGCAGCTTTGGCAACTCCATCTAAAACGGATTCACTAAAAAACGAAGGAGACATCCTTGAAGCCAATCCGCAAGCGATGGTAATCATTAAAAAGACAGCAGATAGTTCGATTATATACCAACTTTGAGTAAAAACGCCCCAAAGAATCACACCTAAACCTAGAATAAAAATGGATAAAATGAGGACATCAGTTTTACCCAATGTATAATCTTTGATTTCTTTTGATAATGAAATGCCTTCTTCATTTAGATCACTGCCTAATGATTTTTCAGGGTGAGCAATAATCTTTTTTAAATACCGCACATTGTAATATGCCATAACTGCTAATCCGAAGAAACATAAAATACTGCGTAGCCAAGCTCCGGAGAACAGTGCTAATTCGCCTATTTTATGACCTACACCAACAGTATATGGGTTTATTGGAGATAAGCCGAAACCAATGGTGATGGCACCTACAGAGATTCCTGCTGCTAGGATCAAGTCTCCACCAATGGCTAAACTCAATACCGCGGCAATGGGGACAAGGCCAATATTATGCTCATAACCAACAGCTACTCCTAGAAAACCATAAATAAAGGTCATGATCACTACCAGAGTGTACTTTTTTTTGTGGCCAAGGGCATTGACCATTGTGCCTACGGCATTCTCAATGGCTTTGGACTTGTTCATTACGTTGAACATAATGCCACCTGCCAAGACCACAAAAATTATTTCGGCAGCAGATTTAAATCCCATTGGAATGGCCTTGAACATATCCAGAAATGATACAGGTGTGTTCACTAAATGTTTATAGGAGTCTGGAATAACCCTGTTCCTGCCTTCTATCAATACTCTTTCATATTGTCCGGCAGGTAGGAGGTAAGTTAGAATAGTAGTAAAAACAATGATCGCAAAAAGTAGTATTAAAGCATGTGGCACATTATTGTACCATTTCTTTTTTGTTTTGCTCATCATTATCATGTGGCTGGTTAGAAAGATCTGAAAGTACAAAAATATAATTATACTGTCTCGAAAGCACTTTAAATATAATCTCGGTGTAGGTTATTTTGGTTATCAAATCATGAAAAAAGCAGGGAATTTTTCATATGCAGAATGGCACTGGACTAATTCCAAATATTTTCATCATTTCTGTCTTAATTTTTTTTCAACTAATACTACTCTTGCATACAACGCTGTGCTATCCAGTACTTAATGGTGTTGAAGCCGTATTTCATATCATTCGAATCAAGTTATGCTGTACTTTGCGACAACCTTTCTAAGTGATCAATCAGTGGGAACAGGCACTGCCATCAAATGCTTCAGCCAGATCATATCAAAATGTAAAGTGAGTCCTAATTTTGTTCAAATATTTCACTCTCTCATGACCTAAGCTCCTTTTTACACTTTTTCCAGAATGCGAAGAAAGAGGGGAAATATCCATGAACAGAGTACATCCACTCTCTGGGCTCTACCTGTCCTTTGTAATTTGTACTTAAAGGATGTTCTTTAAATATGATTTTCTCAGGATTTAGTTGTTTTTGTAGGTCGCTGAACTCAGCTATCAACACTTTTATGCCTGGTATATTCTCAGCTAAATCCAGTGCAAATTCGATATTCTTTTGCTCTACTGGGTGTCTTTTGAAAACAGAGGGTTCGAACAAAAGAACGCGCTGCACATCTTCGTCTTTATGCCAAGAAGGGTCTAGGTTATAATAATTATAGATGAGGGTAGTTTTATCATGCTCAAGTGTGGGTCTTTCAATATTTGGAAGTGCAGTCTCTAAATCAAAGGAAACTGTTTCTGAAAGTATTTGTGGGATTTCGAGTGTGTTGAAGTCTTCATATTCAATATCTCAAAAAGTGTTTTTCTGCGAACTGTCAAAGAACGTATTGATATTTTCTTGATTTGCATAATACTTTTTATTAGAAAACACACCTGCTACCCATTGCCAGCTGAGTTGATTGCTTGCAAGGTCACCATCCAAGAGATGAGCGTACATCCATTTGGCAGGTGCCAGCCAATGAGAATTAGCGATGTTACAGCAGATTGAGGCCACATACATACGCATATGATTGTGCATATAACCTGTCTTATAAAGTTCTCTAATAGCATGATCTACAGCCTCTATACCCGTGCAGGCATTGATTATGGCGCTAGGTACTTGGTGATTTGATATAGGTTGCTGTTGATTTTTTAAATCAGTATGGATTTGATCCTCTTTAGCTACCCAAACCTGTTGCCAATAATCTCGCCAAGCTAACTCTTGAATCAGCTTTCCTGTTTCATGTCCGGATAGTCCTAAAGTTAATATATATTCATATACCTGACGTGTAGATACTACACCTCTTGAAATGTATGGACTTAGATGCGTAACAGCACCACTACCAAAATTTCTGGTTTTGGCATATTGGACCGGGTTTATTAAAGAAAAAAGATTCCTTATTTCGTCTATTTTGGTAGGGAAAACGATCGATTTCATATTTTATTATTGGAGGCAGTTTTTTCGCCTAGGTCATTCAAAAAGCTAATTTCCCGCTCTGTTTTCACCGACTAATTATGTCATTTTTCTAAAATGAAATGGCATTTCTATGAATTTGAATAGAGTTATATTCCACTGATCTCATTATTCTGTATGTTCTAATCGATGTTCTTCTATGATGCTATCTAATACTTTTTCGCAACGATGCGTCTATTCATAATTTAATGGTGATGAAAGTAGTATTTTCTATGTTTCGAACCAATTTGAACAGAAGTTGGCAATAATATTTCTACTCGATCACCTATAGGAATCTATGTTTAAGCCAGCCAGAATAACTAGCTTCAGCATGATCTTCAGAATTATCTATGATACCATAAACAAAGAATGTGGGAACAAACTGCATTCATTATATGTGAGAAATGGCATGCGTTTCTACACAATACTTATAGCTTTTATTTTCTTTCTAAGTAAGCAATTTTTCTATTAGATGGATTATAGAAGACCATTAATTCTGACGCCTTTGTGCCTCTGAAGTTCAGATCTAAAAAACGTTCATATTTTTTGTCTTCAATCATATAGGTGAAATTTACTTTACTATCGTTGATTTGTTTAAGAGTCAAACAGCTAGTTTGTTCAAAAACAGATTGGTCATAAACTGGGTGAGCAAAATCTATATAGCAGATGTCAGGATATTTATCTAAATAATAGATTTTAAATTGTTCCCCAGATACAATGTAAGAGTTAGGTATAGATATTCGCTTTCGTTTGTCTTCATTGTTTACTTGCCATTTCGCGTATTGGTCACTTCCAACTATTTGAATAGTGCCAATTAATTCAATGCCATCTGTTTTTATCTCATCGCATTTCCCATTGTTGAAAACGGTCGAAAAAATAATCGTTCCAATAACCAACAAAATGAGTATATAAGTAACAGTTTTTTTAGACATTTATAATTATTAAGTAAAGAGAAAATAGCCTCTAATCTCCTATATAGAACCCTGTGCCTATCTTGGGAATAATGATGATGAAAGTAGTATTTTCCGTGTTTCTAATCAAGTTGAATAGAGTTTAGTAATATCACTTTCTAACTGCTCACCAGTCGTAATCTGTATGCAGTTCAACCACAAAAAAACAGCTTCGACATATGCTAATTAATTAGCCATGATACACTAAATACAGAAGATTCGGACTAGTCATGCGGTATAAAAAGAAACATGAGTAAAGCATGCTTTTTTATGCCCTGGTGTAAGAAGCGTTTTCCGCGTTATTTTTTAATCTTGTAACTATTGTCAATGTTGTCGATATAGATTTTGCAGCCTCTAAAAAATCCTATTCCGATTCTAGGTTGGCTTGAAATGTTTATGCTAGTATTGACGTTTTTAAATTCCATATTCCCCAACTTTATTAAAGGCATTATTCCGACCTTCTCCTTTGTTTTTTGAAGTCCACCAAGAGTATATCGGTTTCTTTCATTATCAGAAAATGAATATTTTTTTAATAATTGTTTAGCAAGTTTAGAGCCCTCTGGTAAATTGAATTCAGATGATGACCCAAAATCTATAATTACTTTGAACGCAATTCCATCGATTGAAATGTATGTATAGGGTGTTCCTCCTTCTCTTTTAATCTCAATTTTTTGATAACTAGAATCTACGAGTGTCTTGTTAGAAATTATTATTGATTTGTTCGGATAATCAATTAACCAATTGGATTTATTAATAATAGGCTGTCCAATAAGACCTCCAAAATTAGGAATTTGCTCTTTGAGACCTCTCATATCTCCATTTAGTGCCACTGTATTTCTGAAGTCAATATCTCCAATTTTCATTGACTCTATGATTTCCTTGCCTAACTTCATTTTACGTTTGGAGGCACCATCATAATTAACAGCTTTACCAATAATCGAATCTCTTTGCACAAGGGAATAATCTGCACCTGTGTCAAAAAGAAAATTTTTTAAAACTCCGTCTATTTGAAATGGTAAAACAATAACTGATTTAACTGTCATAAATTCCGTTTGATGATAGAAATTTTCGGAAACAACATTTCCTTTGTTTTGATTTTTGGTTACTGAGCAACTAAAAGCATTCAGGATAATTATCCCTATTAAGAGTGATTTAATGTTTTTCATAGTTCGTGTTAATTGGATTTCTATTTGTAGATGCAAAATTATGTCTATTGGTTGTCTGAGTTTTTTCAGATAGCTAGAGCGTGAAGAAATGCTGCAATTATCCAGAAATTAATGGTTGTGAAAGTAGTATTTTCTGTATTTCCCTCAAGTTGCAGAGAACTTAGCGACAACCTTTCTGCGTGATCACATGCCGGAACCTGCGTGAAGACCAACCACAAAAACAAGCTTCAGTGAGACCTTCTTAATCAGCCATGAAACTCTAAACATAGAAGATAGGAACGAGCTACGCTCACTTGATGAAATATGAGTAAAGGTATGCGTTTCTATATGATGTTGTAAGCCGTTTTTATTCTATTTGAATTGTTTTGGTTTCAAATTTTTACTTGCACTTTCTACGATTTCTAAAATTCTCTTTTGTCTTGTTTCTGATCTTTTAGCAGACACCACCCAGTGCAATAAAATCTTTTTATCGGACTTACTTAGACTACCAAAGTATTCTATCGAGCCATTGTAATTTGCAAATTCTTCATTTAAATCTTCTGGAATTATAAGTGCTTCAACTCCATCCAAAATTGTCCAAGAACCATTTTCTTTTGCAATTCCAATGCTTTTGTAACCTTCTGCTTCCATAAGTCCTTGGTCAATTAAGGTTTTCACTTTATCCTTATTTATCTTTGACCAATTACTTTTTGCTTTTCGTTTGCTGAAATACTGTTTGTATTTCTCATTATCTATTGTCCTTTTGGTGCTATCAATCCAACCAAAACAAAGTGCTTCATCAACTGATTCACTCCAACCTAGGTTATGGTTCTGAGATTTTTTCTTATAAAAAATGAGCCAAATAGCACCTTTTTTATTATGGTTCAATTCGAGCCATTTTCTCCAATCATTTTTGTCATAGGGACAATAGTCTTCAACATCTTTCATACTCTATCTTGGACTATTATCTAATGGCTTACAACGACTCAGCTATGCGTAGTGCGGGATTTGAAAAGCGGAGTTTTCAAATTTACACTTAGCCAAGAGTTTATAATTTGTTTTTTAATTATGCATTAAATATACCAAATAAAAGTATTGGCGGACTTTATTAAATATTCAGACCTTAAGCTTAGCAGAAATCCATATTACATATAGGTATTGTTAGCAAAAGTTTTCTTATTTTGGTATAAATTAAATAAACTATGAAAAAAATACTTATTATTTTAGTTACAGCAGCAAGTTTGTCATCATGTATGATTAATGAACATACTGTAGGTAATGGAGGGCAAGTCGAAGCTGCGAGACAAAAAACAGTTTATATTGTTGGGAATAGAGTTTCGGAAGTAGATTCTAAAGCCTTAGCAGATGGAGCAGAAAATTACACAATAGATACAAGGTCTAATTTTGTAGATATGTTAATCAATGGCTTAACTTTCGGAGTAGTTAACACAAGAACGGTTATTATAAAGAAGTAATTTCTTCTTGTGTCGTCTGTAATAGGATGACAGTTTTAAATAAAAATTAATGAAAACCGAAGAGGATATTCTCTTCGGTTTTTTGGTTATAAAATCCGCTGTTTTTTTTCTCTTTTTCTTACTGTTTTAGTACAAAGTGCATTTTTTTAAAAAGAATAAAAGTTAATGCACTTTGTACTAAACTTAAAGGTGTCACCAGCTGGACATAAACCATATATCTTGTTGAACCGAACACCTCCGGTGAAGGATTTGCACTCAGATCAATATAGTAATTTTGCATTTCAAATAACTATAGATAAAATGAACAATTTAAAAAAAGTAAAGAGCTCCGCAAGGTAACGTTAAACCCTGAGGCCGAAGCACTGTTGTTAAAAGCGACAGAATTCCTGACAGCCAAAAACTATACCCCCAGGAGACGGTGCGCAATTACATCTCCGAGATGCGTTTTATCTTCTCGTTCTACAACGAGAAGAACCCCGTTGATATCAATCAGGATGATATCATCAAGTATATCAATTTCATAAAGAAGCAATTTGGGTCAGGCTATGACAAGTGCCGCATGGTGGCACAGTCCTGTAGCTTTTTCTATAAGAACATCCTTCGGGTGGACTATGTAGTACCCAGTGCATTTTATCCTCGCCAGGAATTCAAACTGCCCAATATCCTGAGTGAAAAGCAGGTCAAACACCTATTGGAGAGCACCACCAACTTCAAGCATAAGTGTCTGCTATCCCTGTTTTATGGTACAGGGCTACGTCTGGATGAAATGAGCCATTTGAAAATCAGTTGTATTGACTCAGAAAATGTCCAAATCAAGGTCGAAAAAGGAAAAGGCAACAAGGAACGCTTTACCCTTTTACCCAAGCACTTGCTGGACGGCCTGCGCGCTTATTTTCGAAAGGCACGTCCGAAGGTATACCTTTTTGAAGGACGTAGGCCAGGGCGCCGCATGAGCAATGGAGCCATGCAGGTAGTGGTAAAAAACGCCATGGTAAAGGCGGGTTTTGAAAAAGGGAGATACAGTGCCCACAGCCTGCGGCATAGCTTTGCTACCCATTTACTTGATGCAGGCGTTGACCTGCATTCGATCAAAGTACTATTGGGGCATTCCAGAATAGAAACCACCATGGTCTACCTGCACTTGCAGAAAAATAAACGTGCCAAGATAGTTTCTCCATTTGATCAATTAGTAAAAAGCCAACAGGATGGAAAAGACAATCAATAAAAGTGCGTTTCAGCGTTTGTTTTCTGCTTCCAATTCCAATGCGAAAAACAGTTATACCCAAGCGATAATGGACAGGGTGAGCCGTTGCCATACGGTGGCACTCGGGTACCATTGTTATCAATGCAACAATGAGCACTGTCAGGATACCCACACCCAGTATCATAGCTGTGGGAACAGGCACTGCCCGTTCTGTGGTACGTTTAAAAAAGACCAATGGGTAGAAGATAGGGTGGCGGATCTGCTGCCAACCCCTTATTACCACATTGTGTTTACCGTGCCCCATTCTTGGAACAAAGTGCTGATGCAATCCCGCTAGCAACTCTATAAAATAGTGTTCGATGCGGCATCAGAAACATTGTTAACACTGGGGGAAAACCCTGAATATTTGGGAGCTACCCCAGGTATTACTGCTGTACTGCACACTTGGGGGCAGAAGCTGGATTATCATGTGCATTTGCATTGTGTGGTCAGTGGTGGTGGAGTGAACGCCAACAAGGAGTGGGTGACTGCAAAACGGGCAAACGGTAAGTTTCTGTTCCCCGAAGCATCATTGAAAAAAGTGTATAAATCAGTGTTTTTGAAATTGGTAAGATAAAGAAAAGAGAAAATTGCAGCAAGTGATACCCAGATAGATGATGCTATTCGCACCTCGGGCTACAAAAGGTGGAAAGTGTATGCCAAAGCACCCTTTGGAGGTCCAGACCAAGTGATCAAATACCTTGGTAGGTATACGCACAAAACAGCCATTACCTACCACCGGATAAAATTGGTCAAGGAAGGAAAAGTCTGATTTGAATACAAGGATTATGCAGATAGTAACAAGATCAAGGAACTGGAGCTTCCATCAGAAGAGTTTATGCGAAGGTTTGAAAGGCACATTCTTCCTAAACGATTTGTTAGGATCAGGCACTATGGCTTTTTGACCAATAGGGGAAAGACTGCACGCATCAATGAAATCAGAAGAGGAATGGGGCTAAATCCTGTGACCATAAAAGTAGAAGTCCCTGTGGGGATAAGGATGTTGGAGAAATTTGGCAAGGACATCTCGATATGTCAGCAATGCCATACAGGTAGATATGAGCTGTTATTCACCAAACGTTTGGGTAAGATCACCTACCAAAAGGCGAGGGCCTCACCGCAAGAAGAGAAGTAGAAAAAAGAGCGATCTACTTCACCACATGATGAAATGATAAACGCTCCACCATGGCAAGTCCACAGTGGGGAAAGGGGGAGGTGTGCTCAAAGCATACTAAAAACAGGCTTTTCAAGCCAATAAAAGGCATATTTGCCGTAACAATGATAAAAATAGAAAAGGGCAGAGAATACTCTTCCACCTAGAGAGCAGGTCTGCCGGAATTCGGTCAACACCGAATAACTAAAATACCTGATGAGACATTGATCAAATTCATGCAAAAGCTTCAACGATACTGCTTCGGTGAAGCTTTTTTAGGGGGTATTTTGGCTATTCGGCTAAGTGTTAGAGTTTCTCCTTTTTCTATTAATCATCCATTTTACGGAATATATCAATATAGCCACCCATGCAATAGATGTTAATACTCCTTTTAAAATAGTAAATGTACTAGATAGATAAACGATTATTTTAGAGATGTTAATTGTTTTCGTAATCATTAATGTTATACATATATTCTCTGAATAATCAAAAATCATTGCTAAGAATGGAGTAATAAGTAATAGAGGGATTACTTTACCTTTCTCTTCTGGTAAGTTCATTAAACGGAACAAAAGACTACTTAAGAATAAAGCACATAGAAAAGGATATAAAAGATCCAAGAAAGACAATTGAGGAAAAAGATAGAGGTCTGTAGTTTTTGGGTCTAAATTATCTATAATTTTTTTCGCAGTAGAAACTGAATATCCAAATGTTTGTAGGTCAAAAGCTTTGGTTTCTATTTTACTATTTATTACTGGAAACACAAATGTAAACATCGAAAGCAATACGAGCTGACTTGTGATAAATGAGATACTGATTCCTTTTATAGAAGAGGTCTTTTGTAATAATGAATTTAAGTTTGACATGATAATTACTTTGATTAGAGATCAAAGGTGATGAGTTCAAAACCTAACTCCATTAACAATTGATAAGAGTTAAGAATTGGTTCTTAATCTGCTTAAAGAAATAGTAGTTATTCCTAAGTATGATGCTATGTCAGAATGAGGGGCTAGGTTTTCGATATTTGGGAAATTTGTTCTTAGAAGTTGTAACCGATCTTTTCCTTTAAGAGAAGCTAAAGCTATCTCTTTTTGAACCTTATTCATGAGTTCATTTCTCAATACGGTATTTCCAAAGTGTCTTATTTCAAGGTCTTCGATCATTAGTTTTTCGAACTGAGCAGCATTGAAATTTCCTAGTTCCACGTCTGTTAATGCACGTAAGTTAAGAATCGATTTACCTTCTTTAACTCTAGTTGTATAAGGTGATATTATGGAGTTTGACATAAAAAATGATAGTGTTACATCTTCTCCTTCAGGTGTGAAGAGAAAACTTTTACAGATACCTTTAATTAAAAAATATTCGAATGTATTATGTTTTCCAACTGAGGTTATTAGCTCCCCCTTCTTAACAATGGTGTATTCAATTAAACCCTTAATCTTTTCTATTGATTTACGTGAAACCGATGATGTAGAGTTAATGATTGGGCTAATTTTGTCGTCCATTTTTATTTGATTGCAATTAACTCTAATGTTATGGTTAAAATACGGAGAAACGGTTTGGTAAGCTAGGCTGTGAACTTTGGGTTTTGTTAACAGCTTTTCTATTTCACCTGTCTTTTTGTATCGACTCCGTCTTCCAACATATCCATATAGATATCCTCAACATGCTCTCGAGCCCAAGCCATTTTTCTTAAAAATGAGAGGCTTGCTTTCATTGTAGGGTTGTATATGAAACAGCGGATTTTGACACGCTCTGCCAGGTACGGCCAGCCATAATGGTCCACCAGACTTTCTAAAATATGTGCCAGTTTTACCCCATGCAAGGGATGATTTAGCTGTTCTTCGGTAGCTTGCCTTTTGATTTTTTTAGCAGGTTTTTCTTCATTCTGCTCTTCATTCGTCTTGGGTTTCAACGCTGTATCCGACAGTTCATCCTCTCGATTCGTTTTATCAGTAGGCTTGTTTTCGTGATTGATTTCTTTGTTCATTGTTGGCAAAAGGTTTATTTAATTTCCTATCTTAGCATTGTCCCGTCCTGAAATATGGCTACAGGTTAAAAGTTAAATTAAGCTACGTTATCAAACACCTTTTTAGGGGTTTTGTATCCTAAAGATAGGTGTAATCTTTTATTGTTGTAAATATTGATTGCACTTTTGGTTGCGATCTTCGCATTGTATGTATTCACGAAGCATTGATCAAGATAAAATTCATCTTTTAGGATTCCATTTACT
>JAWUWD010000078.1:0-24748 GCA_034112085.1 Cyclobacteriaceae bacterium | reverse complement strand
CATTCCACAAAATTTCATAAACCTTATTGCTTCTGACTAAGTCAATGCCAAGTAGATACTTTAACTGATTGAGTCCAATGATTAAAGCTGCTGCAGAAGTAAATCCACTAATTACTGGTTTTGAGAGTAAGTTCGTTATGAAACCAAGCCGAAATACACCAAGTAACAACTGAAATGTTCCCATGAAGAAGGCCAATAAAATGGCAAAACCTATATAGGCATCTGTGCCTTCTACCGCCAAAACAGAAACTCCTGCAGCCACTAGTAATGAATCCATCGCGACTGGGGCTACTGATAGTTGTCTAGAAGTACCGAATATTGCGTAAATTATTTGAGGTACAATAGATGCATACAACCCATATACTGGGGGCATTCCAGCGATCAGGGCATATGCCATCCCTTGTGGGATGAGCATCACTCCTACTGTCAACCCAGCAAATAAGTCACCGTTAAGATTTTCTCTTTTATAGGCAGGGAGCCACTCTGTAATCGGAAATACTTTATTGATGAATCTCATAAGTTGAATTTACAAAACACAAAGATACCTTGTGATCGATCTCTTAGTGTAACATTTGTAACATACTAGGTCACAGAATCACAACGCTATTACGATGTAGTTCGATTACTTCTTCTTTTTCCAATTGCTTAAGTAATCGTGATATGACCACTCGAGAAGTGTTCATCTCGTTAGCAATCTGTTGATGGGTCTTGTTAACTACGAAAGTACCCGATGCTTGTGTATTGTCCAATAAGTATTTATGTAGACGTTGATACATTTTCAAAAACACGACACTGTCAATAGTGTTAAGTAACTCATCAAAACGAACTTGATAAGAATGAAAAACAAATTTTCTGAAAGATGGATACTTAGCAATCCATTCGTCCATATACGTCATAGGGATCATCCACAGACTAGAGTCTTCCTCTGCCATCACATGAAATGCTGTTTTCTTGCCCTCAATACAACATGTTATTGACATGGCACATGTCTCTCCACCTTCAAGGAAATACAAAAAGACTTCGTTACCATTCTTGTCTTGACGCATTACTTTGAGTAATCCATCTAGCACAATAGGAATTTCGTTTCCCTCAGTTTCATTGCTAATGATCATCTCTTCAGCACTCACCCGTTTCAGCCTTCCGATATTTAATATCTCTTGTATGAGTTGTGGCTCAAAAACTGACTTGCTAAGAATTTCACTAACCTTTTCGTTCATTTTATAAAAATGTTAAATTTTCACTATAGTTTACAACACTCCATCATATTAAATATGCTCTTTCTTGAAATGTTTTGTAACAAAACACCTGCTTTATCTTCTTAACAAAGAAGGGATATAAAATTAAGTTAATCTTAAGCTAATAGTCTTTCTGTATTTATTACTAGATATCATACAACCTAATATGTATTGTTGCGTACTATGCATTACCTTGTATTAGGTATTAACAACTTAAATATGTTTTTGAATAGAATACTTAGCCACCATTACTTTGCTTATAAAATTCAGATTTCTTCTAAGTCGTAATTCATGAATATAGAAATCACAGGACTTACTAAAGTGTATCCTAACGGGCACGCTGCGATTAAGAATATCAACTTAGAAATTGGTAGCGGAATGTTCGGCTTATTAGGGCCTAATGGTGCTGGGAAATCTAGCTTCATGAGAATAATGGTAACTGTTCAAAAATCCACTTCTGGCATTGTGTTAATTGATGGATTGGACATCAATGACCATCGACAAAAGATCAGGCCTTTGATAGGCTACTTACCTCAAGACTTCACATTCTTCTCTAAACTTAAAACATGGGAGTTTCTTGACTATGCAGCTCAACTATCCACATCTCTCAAGAAAAAGGACAGACACATCAAAGTAGATCAACTACTAGATCAAGTAGGTTTACTTGATGTACGTGAAAGAATGGCTAACAAGCTGTCAGGAGGAATGAAACGTAGATTGGGTATAGCTCAAGCGCTTATTGGTGATCCCAAGTTGCTAGTAATCGATGAGCCAACTACAGGTCTGGATCCTGAAGAACGGATTCGGTTTCGAAACATATTGTCTGACTTAAGTCAGAAAGATGTAACCATCATACTTTCCACACATATCGTGGGTGACATAAGTAGTACCTGTCACAACATGGCCATGCTCAATAAAGGGGAAGTAGCTTTTAAAGGATCTCCAGAAGGCATGATTGAACAAGTTCGTGGGCATGTGTGGCAAGTTAATTTGGATGATGATGAGTTCAATATTCTAAAGGCGAAGTATCCAGTAGTGTCTACTATTCCGATAGAGGGGAAATGGGAAGTACAACTTATAGCAACTGACAAACCTCACCCACGGGCCCAAAATGCAAATCCAAACTTGGAGCATGCCTATGTATACTTTATGGAAAATGAATTAGGCATCTCACTAGTATGATTTCTATTAAGAACATATTGACCATCTCTAAGTACGAAGCAAAAGTGCTTTGGAGAAACTGGTTCTTCAGAATCATAGGTATTGCTGGACTATTCTTTATCACTATGTTCAACTTAGGCGTCTATTCAGAAGCTTTTAATGAACCTCGATGGTATGTGTTGGCTAACAGTGTATTCATGCCTTACTCAGCCATGGTGATGATAAGTATTCCACAAGCAGCAGCTGTTATATTTTTGGCTACAGGCCTCATCAAAAAAGATAAAAAAATTGACACCAATGAAGTCTTCTTAGTTCGTGCTATTACCAACCTAGATTATGTATTGGGCAAGGCGCTGGCACTTTTCAAGTTGTTTTTCCTATTAAACTTTGTATTGATATTAATACCAGTAGTCGTCAATCTCACCAGTCCTTACACCACTTTCGATCCTATGGCTTTTGTGATGTATCCATTACTGGTGAGTATTCCAAGTATTGTATTCACTACGGGAATCGCTTTTCTATTGGTTACACTTCTCAAAAATCAACCCATTACTATCGTTTTATTATTAGGGGTGGCTGGAGTTCAATTGATCTATTATTTTGATCAATTCTCGAACATTCTTGACTTCATGGCATTCCGACTGCCATTGCTCACTTCTGAGATTGCTGGATTTGTGAATATAGAAGCAGCGATTTGGCAGAGGTTGTTTTACTTTGTAACGGGTATTGCATTTCTTTTTCTGACGGCATTCTTCTTAGATCGCCTGTCTAGTCATAAAGTAGCACGTATGACTACAGGACTCATAGGTGTAGCACTGCTAGTCCTCTCCTCTTATATAATGCTCAAGCTATGGAATATGAGACAAAATCCAACCTTGCTACGTCAGGAGATGGTCACTGAAAATGGTAAATGGGCAGACGAACCAAATATTGACATTGTCTCAAATTATATACAACTGGAATTGATTGATGATGAAATTTTGAGTTCGGCTGATATTATTGTAAAAAACAACACCAATAAAGAGCTTGATAAAATCTACTTTACTTTAAATCCAGCATTAATCGTTGATGAACTTGTTATTAACAACCAACCGATAGAAGTAGATAGAAACTTGCAAATATTGTCAGTAGACAATGGGTTTGGTCTCGTTCCTGGTCAAGAGATGAGTGTCCAAATTAAATATCACGGATCTATCAACGAATCAGTAGCTCATCTTGAAGTAGCCCAAGAAAGATATGAAGCAGCCAATGAGTACTTTATGTATTCATTACAGAAGAAGTACGCGTTTTTGCAGTCCGATTATGTGCTGCTCACCAAAGATGTATTGTGGTACCCTGATACGCAAATTGGATACAGCCGTGAATCACCTACTAAAGAAAGGAGCTCATTTATTGATTTCCGACTAGATGTAAAGGTTGTTGAAGGACAAGTTCCTATTTCACAGGGTGAGTCCAATGTGACTAATAATGTGTATTCATTCAGACCAGAATATGCGCTGCCTCAAATATCACTTGTCATAGGTGATTATGAAAAGAAAGAAATTACAGTGGACAGCATCACTTATGAAGTCTATCACTACCCAAAGAACAATTACTTCATCACTCAACTTAATGAACTAACAGATACACTAAGTTATCTGATTACAGACATTGTCAATGAATATGAAGATGGTCAAAAGCTGAGCTATCCTTTCAAAAGAATGCAATTTGTGGAAACCCCTATTCAATTCATGTCTTACAATAAGATTTATGAAAGTCATCAGGCATTTCTTCAACCAGAAACTGTTTTTTGGCCAGAGCAAGGTGGTGATATTAGACAGTTTGATTTCAGAAGGCAACTTCGAGATATGAGTCAACAAGCTCGTGAAGAAAATCAAGAATTGAGTGATAAACAAAAACAGGCAAATGTATTCAATGACCTCGTAAAGAAGGTATTCACTAAGCAAATAGGATCAAACTGGTTTCTTGATGGACGTGATGAAGATGAACCTGATTATTCACTATTCCCGAATTACTATGCCTACAACTCGGGTATAGTAAGTCGAGAATGGGCATTGCTGAATCGAAGTATTGCTACATATCTTAGAAATGACAAACAATCTCAAAACGATTACTCTAGAAATCTCAATGGAATTTCATTTACAGAAGAATGTAATATCCTGATGAGTGAATCCACAATTAATGAAATCTTAACACAGGAGACCAAATTCAGCAAAATTAAAAAATCAGTATCGTTGAAAGGGAAGTATTTATTCTCTTACCTAGGGCAATTAATTGGTGAAGATGTGTTCAAGGACTTTTTATATAATTGGATCAATTCGCACCAACATCAACTATCCTCTTATGAGGAATTCAAGTTGGCGATATCAGCCCAGTTCAATCTTGATATTGACCCGATCATCAAAAAGGTTTATTCTGAAACTTCACAGCCAGCATTTGAAGTTGTAAATCTTCAAAAATACGAAGTACTAGACGGTGATAGAAAAAGATACCAAGTAATTATTGATATCAAAAACTCAGGAGACAATGATGGTGTAATAGAGGTGAGATTTAATGTTGAGGATGATTCTGATAATTCTGGGAGACGTAGAGTCAATGAAGAAGTCAAAGAAGAGCGTCCTGCTCAACTTTCGGTTATAAGACAAGGTGAAACAAAGCAACTAGGATTTATCCTGGATGAGAAACCAGATGAATTTACAATAAACACGATTGTTTCAAGAAATATCCCTTCTACTATCTATACGTCCATGGGTACACTATCAAAAAGAAGTGGTGTTGGAACGCTATTCGAAGGAGAAAGAATATTGGACAATGTTGAAGATACCAATGTAAATGAAGTGATAGTGGACAATGAAGATCCTGGATTCAGCACGTTTAGCCCCATAAAGCCTACCTACTTGAGGGCCTACTTAGATGGTCGAAGTTCTTCGGATAAGAAATACTATGGAATTTGGTTCCGCTCCTATTCTAAGTGGTTGGCTACAACAGGCTCTTATTACTACGGAAGCGTGATTAGGTCTGCACACTTTACAAGAGCGGGAAATGGGGATAAGTCGACTACATGGACACCTGAGTTTAAAGAAGAGGGCTTCTACGATATCTACGTCTTTATGAGAGGGAAAAATCAGAATCAATTTGAAGGGAATGATGGTGATAATAAACAATACAATTATCACTACATCATCAATCATGGAGATGGAACGGATAATATCAAATACAACATCTCTAATGCAGAACCAGGTTGGAATTATCTGGGATCTTACTTTTTCAAACAAGCTGGAGGAAATGTAATGTTAACGGATGAATGTGAACAGCGAACTGTGTATGCAGATGCTATTAAATGGGTTAAGCAATAAAATACTATGAGTGTTAAGCAAGAAATCAAATCGAATAAAACAAAGTCAACTGGACGGTATACAATGATGGCATTTGCAATAGTGATGGTCTCATTGAATTTAGTGTGGTCCGATGCATTTGCACAACGTACTTTGACATTAGAGGAATCTATTGTAATTGCACAAACAGGAAGTCCTGATATTAAAAAGTCCAAATTGAACCTGTTCAGTAATGAGAAAAGTCTAGATGCACAACGAGCATCAATGAAATCTAAATTCGCTTTGGATGTCACTCCATTCGATTATAATAGAAGCAGGAACTTTAACGACTTCTTTTCAACTTGGAACACGACAGAAGATTATAATTCATTTGCTAACTTTTCGGTAAGCCAGCCGATAGCCGCTACTGACGGTAGGCTCTCATTGATAAATCGATTGGGGTATAGAGATAACTTCTCTGAATCTCAAGAGTTTAGGACTAAAACATATAGCAATAATTTATACCTAGAACTTGATCAACCCATATTCACTTATAATCGCAATAAGCTCCAGTTACAAGAACTCAGTTTGAATCTAGAGAACGCTCAAATTAGTAATTCGATGCAGTTACTATCACTAGAGAGGAATGTCACCCAATCATTCTACACAGTATATCAGGCTCAGAATAGTTTAATAATTGCTAAAGACGAATTTGAAAATCAAAAAGTCAGTTATGAGATTACTAAGAACAAGGTAGATGCTGACCTATTGGCAAAAGAGGAATTGTATCAGGCAGAATTGAACCTGGCAACTTCTAAATCTACTCTGGAGAATAATCAAGTGAATCTTGAGAATGCCTCAGATGACTTCAAGCTTATTTTAGGAATGGATTTGAATACGGAGATTAATGTAGATGTTGACGTCAACTTTATCACGAGAGAAGTTGATCTTAATCAAGCTATCCAGTATGGACTGGACAACCGCATGGAACTGAGGCAGCGAAATATTGATATTGAGCGCTCACAGTTTGAAATCACTAGAACAAAAGCACTCAATGAGTTTAAAGGTTCTGTTGCACTCTCTGTGGGCGTCTTTGGAGACAATGAACGCGCACCCAATGTCTATGAAACCCCAGCTGTAAATCCAAGAGTGGCTATTTCATTCAGTATCCCTCTTTGGGATTGGGGGGAGAATAAGGCCAGAATGCAAGCTTCAACGGCTAATCTTGAAATGAGCAAAGTTGATCTTCAAGTCCAACGGAATGATATCATCATCAACATCAGAAAAGTCTATAGAAACCTGCAGAACTTAGAAAATCAAATAGAGATCGCTGAACAGAATGTAAAGAATGCAGAACTAACCTACGATATCAATCTAGAGCGATATAAAAACGGTGACCTCACCAGTATTGATCTTAATAGGTTTCAAAGTCAACTCTCTGATAAGAAAACAGCGATGGCTGATGCGCTGATCAACTATAAGATAGAATTGCTGAATCTCAAGATTCTTTCACTTTATGATTTTGAGAATCAGCAACCAGTTCTCAATCCAATCAATTAATCATCAACACTATGCAACTGACTACATATATGAAAAAGCTAAAGAATGGGATGATTCCCTTCCTACTATTGACTGTCCTATTGTCCTGTAATAACGAAGAGTCAGATATCGAAACAGAGATTAAAATACCAGTTTCTGTAGTAATAATAAAGCCACAATCTATCTCAAGATATATAGAGACCACCGGGACGGTGTACTCTTCCAAAGAGGGAACAATGAAGTCAGAATTGGGTGGGATTTTCAAGTTGCAAATAAACCCAGCAACTAGAAAGCCTTTTGCATTAGGTGATGCTGTACGAACGGGACAAGTGCTGATCAAACTCGAAGACAATGAGTTTGTGAACAATCTACAGTTGGAAGGTAAAAAACTAAACCTTGAATTGGCAGAAAACAATCTCAAAAAGCAAAAGTCATTATATGACAAAGGTGGTGTAACTCAAACTGAATTGAAAAATGCATCAATTGAATACGTGAATGCCAAGTACTCTTTTGAAAATGCAGAGATACAGATGATGAAGATGTCTGTAAAAGTGCCATTTACAGGTGTAATCGTGGAGATGCCGTATCATACAAATGGTGTAAAAATAGAGCAGAGTCAAGAATTGTTTAAGATAATGGAATACAATAGGCTATTGATGGATATCAAGCTTCCCGAGAAGCATCTTGCTGAAATCACCATGGATCAATTGGTGCAAATCACCAATTATAACATTGCCACGGATACAATCAACGGAAATATAAGCCAAATATCACCTGTGGTAAATGCAGATACTAGAACTTTTCAAAGTGTATTGCAGATCAATAATGAAAAAAGCTTGCTGCGACCAGGCATGTTCATCAAGGCGGCTATTCTTTCTGAAAAACGTGATAGTACAATAGTCATCCCTAAAGAAACCATTATTTCCCGTCAGGATGGGAAAGTTGTCTTCACAGTCGAAAATGGAATTGCTACTGAAAAGAGAATTACCACAGGGCTTGATAACCTAGATGTGATTGAAGTGCTCAGTGGTCTTAAGATCAATGACAGATTGGTCGTCTCAGGGTTTGAAACACTGAGAAACAAATCGAAAGTAAGCGTCATTCAATAATTATTTCATCTAACTCAAACTAGCGTGAAGAAGATCGTTTCACTGGCCGTTTCGTACCCTATTTCCATCTTAATGATGGTCATGGCAATTATATTATTAGGTTCCATTTCTTTTGGAAAACTCGGTATAGAGCTATTTCCCAATTTAAAGAACCCTACACTATTTGTAGAACTTAAAGTTGGTATCAGGCCTCCATCAGAAGTAGAAAAGCAATTCGTAGAATCAATCGAATCTGTTGCTATCAGACAAAGTGGTGCGGTAGAGGTAAGCTCTATTAGCCAGACAGGTTATGGTCGTGTAACTGTACGCTATGACTGGGGCAAAGACATGGATGAAGCATTCCTTGATCTTCAAAAGTCGCTATCAAGTTTTTCATTAGATGATGAGATTGACGAATTTGTAATCTCTCAATTTGATCCAAATGCTACTCCTATTATGGTGATAGGGATATTCAATCCCAACTCCAATGATTCAGAAGCTCTTCGAAAAGTAGCAGAAAATAACTTCAGAAATGAACTGATTCGTTTACCAGGCATCGCAGAAGTCAGACTTTCAGGTGGTCAAGAAAAAGAAGTGGTGTTAGAAACTGATCCTAATTTACTAGCCTCTTTTGGTCTTACCGTCAATGACTTGGTCGCTAAGATTGAGAATTACAATCGCAATGTCTCTGGCGGATATATTGAAGAACTTGGGCGTAAATATGTAATCAAGGGTCTTGGGATTATTGAAAAACCAGAAGATCTTAAAAATTTGGTTGTAGGGTATACGAGCCCGCAGACTGGTGGTAATACCGCTCCTACCCAAGGTAGCGACAGCGAAAGCCCAACTGCCGATAACAATCAAACCAATTCATCCAGTCAGGTGCCGGTATTACTTCGAGAAGTCGCAACCCTCAAAATTTTAGATAAAGAGGCCAGCAGCATTGTTCGGGTCAACCAGCAAAGAAGTCTTGGGATGTCGATTTATAAAGAAACGAAGTACAATACTGTCAATGCGGTTAATGAACTAACCGATGTACTTGATGAGTTAAAGAAGTCCGTGCCAGGCTATGAGTTTGTTATTATACAAAACCAGGGAAGATTTATTCAAGGGGCGATTGATGAAGTAAAAGAATCAGGACTATATGGTGCCCTATTCGCCATGATTATATTGTTTCTATTCTTACGAAGATTGGGATCAACTCTCATTATTAGTATTGCTATACCAATCTCCATTATTGCCACATTCAATCTTATGTACTTCAATGGCCTAACCTTGAATGTAATGACATTAGGAGGCTTGGCATTGGGTGCAGGGATGTTGGTAGACAATGCCATTGTAGTGGTGGAAAGCATCTTTAGAAAGCGAGAAGAAGGGTTGAGCGTCATAGATGCTGCTATCAAAGGTACGAGTGAGGTCAGTGGAGCGATAACAGCCTCTACACTTACTACCATTATTGTATTTCTTCCAATAGTATACTTACAGGGTCCTTCAGGAGAGTTATTTAGAGATCAAGCATGGACGGTAGCATTCTCCTTGGTCTCATCTTTAGTCGTGGCCATTTTGGTAATACCAATGCTCTATTCTAGAATTTTTAGAAAGGATAAGTCCATTCAGGAAGAACAGCCACTGAAGTTCAAAGCATACAGAAGGTTTTTGGATAAGGTACTTAAATACAGAATAGCATTTATAGCTGCCTCTTTTGTAATGGTACTCGGTGCCTATCAACTCATCGCTATTATCGGGAGTGAGTATATGCCAAAGTCAGGTACCAGAGCGATTTCAATCAATCTAAACTTGACAAATGGTACTCCTCTATCAAGAACAGCGTCTACGGTTGGACAAATTGAAGGTCAATTGTTTGAGCTTTTTAATAATCAATTGGATAAAGTCTATTCACATATTGGTCCTGAGCAGAGTCAGTCTGGTATTGAGAATGAAAATGTATATGATGAGAATAAGGCAAAACTGAAGCTCATCTTTAGAGAAGATATCGAGTTAGATATTACAATGGTGACTTCCAAGTTATCAGGGTATTTCGAAGGCATTCCGGGTGTTGAAGCCACTTTTTCCAATGATGAAAGTGCACTAAGTGCCGTTTTAGGAGATGAAGAAATGCCATTGGTAATAGAAGTGAGTGGCGCTGAATTCAAAACATTAGGTCCTCTTTCTGACTCCGTAATACAAATATTGGCCAGTAAAAATGATATATATGAGCCCGTGTCTAACCTTGAAGAAGGCATGCCTCAAATCCAAGTGGATATAGACAAATACAGAGCTGGGCTCCTCAATTTATCTATTGAGGATGTGATCAGTCAGATAAAGGATCAACTAGAAGGAAAGAATGCTGGTAAGATTGAAAGAGGTGGTGAGATGCAAAATATCCAGATCAAAGTTCCAAAAATCTCCCTTTCCGGTCTTGAAAACCTGACCATCAAAAGTGCTCAAAGAGAATTTCCATTGGGTGAAATTGCTGATATAAGTATCAAATACGCATCAAGTGCTATTTACAGAAAAAATCAGTCAAGAATGGTTTCCATAGGCGCTAGAGTGAACCAGGATCAACCCTATGACAAAGTTGTTAGCTCATTCCGAAGTTCGTTAGCAGAATTATCTGTACCACCTCAGTACAAAATAGATGTAGCAGGACAGGAATTAAAACGTCAAGAGTCGATGAATAACCTCACATTTTCACTCATTCTTTCTATACTTTTGGTCTACATGGTCTTGGCCTCACAATTTGAGTCTTTATTGCACCCATTTACGATTCTCCTAACCATCCCACTTGCTGGGGTCGGGGCGCTACTCGCCTTCTTTATACTTGGAATGCCACTAAATATGATGGCGTTTATTGGAATCATCATGTTGACTGGAATAGCAGTGAATGACTCCATCATTTTGGTAGATAGTATCAATAAGAACAAACGAAATGCCATGGGCCTAAGGGATTCTATTCTGGATGCGGGTCAGCGAAGGTTCAGACCGATTATAATGACGAGTCTGACTACTATTTTAGCTCTCCTGCCACTTACTTTTGGTTTTGGTGAGAGCGCAGCTTTGCGTGCTCCTATGGCGATCGCAGTGATAGGTGGGTTGGTTACTTCTACCCTATTGACACTCATTGTCATACCATGCTTTTATGAAAGTATTGAGAACCTTATCGATTGGATAAGTGGTTCAAAAAAAGAAATTACTGAAGCTTCCCATGAGTAAGAAAGGACTACTATATTCTATAATAAGGCGTAAAGTCCTTGTGTCAATGCTATTTATTGGCTTTTCAGTCATGGGATATATCTCCTATAACAAATTGCCGGTAGAGCTTTTTCCCAATGTCGAGCTGCCAATATTGATTGTGCAAGTGAGCACTCCTACTGAGGTTGATCCTAAATATATGGAGAGCCAAGCCATTGTACCACTAGAAAGTGCAATTAGTACGCTTGAAGGAGTTGCAGAGATCACTTCGAATGCAAATAGCAATCAGGGAATGATATTTATCTCTTTCGAGCAGGGAGTCAATATAAAGTATGCCTACCTCAAACTGGAACAAAAGGTTGGAGCGATTCAATCTGACCTTACGCCAGAGTTTATAGTGAACATTATCAAGATTGATACGGAGCAATTCACTAATTCATTCATGGAGCTTCAAGTTCTCGGAAGTGGCGGTGTGGATAGAGTGCGGAATGTCACTGATCAGTACATCACTGATCGATTGGGTGATGTAGATGGTATAGGCGGTGTTGAAATATTTGGTGGTCGTCAGAAGACTGTAGAAATTATCATGAATGACGCCATTTGTGAAGCCAATGGCATCACTCCTAATACTATTAGTGGCATATTATCTCAAAACTCAAATAAAAGTGCCTTTGCAGGTCAAGTTGAATATGATGGTAAGCAGGTCTTTGTCAACATTAGTGCTGAGCTCAAAGACATCAAGAATATTCAAAGCCTGGTGGTTTCCGATAAGGGTCCACTCCTACTCAGTGATGTAGCAGATGTCTACTTCGGTGTCAAAGAACAAACATCACTGAGTAGAGTAAATGGAAAAGATGCAGTCTCTATTCGATTATCCAAAGACACACAAGCGAACCTTATTGAATTGTCAGATAAGGCACTGGAAGCCATTAATAAGCTTAATGAAGAACTTGAAGCACTTGATGTGGAGATCGTAGTGCAGAGCAATCAGGCAGAGTTAATGACCAATAACATCGACCAGATTAAAAACCTTGCTATTACAGGAGGTCTATTAGCCATATTTGTCTTGTGGATCTTTCTGCGAAGATTGAAGTTCATATTAAGTATTGCCCTTGCTATCCCGATATCTGTATATACAGCTTTCAATTTCTTCTATGCTTATGATATTTCTATCAACAGCCTGACGCTTATAGGTATGGCGTTGGCCATTGGTATGCTGTTGGATAATAGTGTGGTGGTCATCGAGAATATCTACCGACATGTAGTAAATAAAAAGTCAACGGAGGATGCAGTAGTTGATGGTACAAAAGAAGTGATGAGATCTGTAATAGCTGCAACACTTACTACTGTGACCGTATTCTTGCCTTTCATATTCTCTTCCAACTACTTAGTGAAAATGATTGGTACACACATTGGTGTGTCTATCATATCTACCTTGCTTGTTTCACTAGTTGTAGCGTTGGTATTGATTCCTATGTTAGCACATACTGCTATTGGGAAAGGGGATCAAGAAAAGGCTCCATTGATCAAAAACGCCTCGATACGACAACGAATCATTCAGATATACATGGTGATCCTGAAAGCCTGCTTTAGAAGGCCTGCATTTACCATCATAGGTGGGATAGTCTTATTCTTTGTGACTATTGGCCTAAGTCTCTTAGTGAGTGTAGCCAGTCTCAATGAAGTAGAGACCACTGAGATTGATTTATTTATCACCATGCCTCAAGGTGCTACTCTGGCATCCACAGATCTCAGAACAAAAAAGGTAGAAGAAAAGGTGTTGGAAATACCTGCAATAGAAAATATCATCAGCCAAATTTCTGAAGGCAGTGCAGTGATCAGTGTAAAGTTAGGAGAAGCCTTTAAAGACCAAGATTCATTATCTGTAGCTGCGGTTAGGAATCAGCTCATTGACATTGAAGATGACTTCAAAGACCTTGACATCTCTCTTGATGCGCCTCCTGAAACTGGCACTGGACAAGGCGGGGGGGGTCCTTCTGCTGGTGATGACTTCGAGCGAATGCTTGGTATTGGTAGTCCATCAGAACGAATTGTGATTAAAGGACAGGATTTTGAAATGATGCAGACCATTGCCAATGACATCAACAACTATGTCAATGGCCTTCAGTCTATTGAACGCAGTTCGGTGAACATAAGTCCAGAGCGCCCTGAAGCTCATATATTATTCGATCAGAAACGAATGAGCGAAAATAACATCACGCAACAAAATGTTGCTACTGGATTGAATGATTTCCAACCATCATTTGCTTCAGGTTCAAACTTTGTGAGCGGTGATGAAGAATTCGAAATAACGATCCGTACCCAGAATCAAGTTGCAGTAGCGGCTAAAGAGATGAAGGATTTGAGGGAAATGCCTGTTACGAGTACTACAGGAGTTACACACTCACTTTCAGATGTAGGATCGGTCATTTATTCAACAGGTGAGAGCACCATTACTCGAATGAATCAAGAGAAACGAATTGAAATCAAGTATAGTTTTATCGATGAGGTAATCAATTCTGAAGCACTATTGGAGGCTTCAAGAATTGAAATAGATCAGATAGTACATAGTTTAAACATACCTTCAGGTATTGTAGCAGATGTGATTCACGATGAAGGATTGTATGATGAATTTTACTTCCTTCTATTTGCGGCTGTAGTCATCATCTTCATGATATTGGCTGCTGTATTCGAATCATTGTACTTGCCGATCGTGATTATGTTCTCTATACCTTTGGCGGCAATTGGGGCTTTTCTTGGCCTGACATTTACAGGCAACTCATTGCTGAATGCCAATACGCTCATTGGTTTCTTGATATTGCTAGGCGTAGTGGTGAATAACGGGATCATTCTCATTGATTACTCTCGCATACTGCGAAGAAAAGGATATAACAAATATCGCGCACTCATCATGAGTGGAATTTCCCGCATCAGACCTATTCTCATTACTTCGATCACAACTATTGTGGCTATGCTTCCGCTTGCTCTCGGAGAGGCAGAGTACGTGATTAGCATAGGTCAGCCATTTGCTGTTACCGTGATGGGGGGATTGGCTTTCGCAACCATATTGACATTGATCTACATTCCTACCATGAGCGCAGGACTAGAAAGTGTAATGGATTGGTTCAGAAGCTTGAAACCCTCTATTAAGGTACTTCAAATACTACTAGTGGTTCTTTTGAGCACATTCATCTATCTTGAGATAGAAGGTATGATCTGGCAAATGATTTGGTTCATGGCAGTCATCATACTCATCCCTGGAGGGACACATTTCATTATGTCATCTTTAAGGCAAGCCAATGCCAAGATGGTAGCGCCTAATGAAATAATGCACATTGAGATTCAGAACCTAACCAAAGTTTATGGTCGAAACAAACGTTGGTTAAGAGAATGGAAAGGTAATAGACACCTGTTTGAAGAGCGTGGTGAAGAGGTTATTTCCCTCAAGTCGATCTTGCAAAACTTGATTTGGCAAAGTGCACTGATCATCTTCTTGGTTTACTTTGTTTACTTCTTTTTGGACAAAGCCTTTTGGCAATTGTTCTTCATGATTTCATTGCATGCATTGTTCCTTTCTATGTTTGGCGAACTTGCTCATTTGGCTCGTGGAAGAAGAAAGAAACTAATAAGATTTACATACGGTTTATTATATTGGGTATTCCCAATAGCAAGTTCTGTACATATCTACAATGATATCAATACTAAGGGTGCTGGAGTATTCTTAATTATCCTCTGGTTTATTGGTTTGTTTTTGGTTCGGGTATCTCGAAAACTTTCAGAAAATCCTGTAGAGGTCAATAAGATCACTGGCAGGTTCAAAAGTATCAGAAAGTTGTACTACAAGTTATTACTAGCCATACCATTTGTCAAACCAAAGCAAGCACAGTTTAAAGCGCTTAAGGGCGTGAGTCTGAATATCGAACAAGGTATGTTCGGTTTATTGGGTCCTAATGGTGCGGGTAAAACTACTTTGATGAGAATACTTTGTGGTATCATGGACCAGAGCTATGGTAAAATCTGGATCAATGGTCATGATACTAACTTACGCAGAGAGGAGTTACAAGGGCTAATTGGGTACTTGCCACAAGCTTTTGGTACTTACGAAAACATGACGCCTTATGAGTTTCTGGACTACCAAGCGATCCTTAGGAAGATCTCCAATAAGGATCAACGTGAGGAAAGAGTGCAATATGTACTCAAAGCTGTCCATATGGACGAACATCAGGATAAAAAGATTGGTTCGTTCTCAGGAGGTATGAAGCAACGAATTGGCATAGCACAGATTCTACTTCACTTGCCTAAGATATTGGTGGTAGATGAGCCTACTGCTGGCCTTGACCCATTAGAGCGCATTCGATTTAGAAATCTATTGGTCGAGCTTAGTAGAGAGCGTATTGTGGTATTCTCTACCCATATCATTGAAGATATTGCCAGTAGCTGTAATAACCTGGCAGTATTGATCTCTGGTAATATTGAATATGTAGGCAGTCCTACAACTATGGCAGAATTGGCCAAAGACAATGTTTGGGAATTTCATTTATCTCCTGAAGAATTTGAAAATAAAAAAGGTGAGTATGTGATCGTACACCACATGCGTGAAGGAGATCAAATTCGTGTGAAATGTCTTTCAGAGGGACAGCCTAAAGAGGGCGCTGTTCAAGTCAGAGCCAATTTGGAGGATGCTTACTTGTGGTTAATGAAGAGTAAAAACAAAAAAGAGAATGAAGAGCTATCTACTGCTACTGTATAGATTGATCACTTACAATGTGAAAGTGATATTTGCGAATAAGTTCGTTTACTTCGTTCTGGCGGCATTTTTATTTTTCGGTTTTATCATAACTATTACTGTCCTTGAAGATCCGGATTTCAATGAGGCTGTCATCTATGGCTTCCTGGTATTCCCTGGACTATTGCTGATCTTCTACCCTATGGCATATGGTATTCAGAATGACGATGACTCAAAGATGCTGGAGACCATCTTTGGGATTCCTAACTACCGCTATAAGGTTTGGCTTGTCCGTTTTTTCTTGACCATAGGTGTTGCTTTTTCAATACTATTTGTACTAGGACATATAGCTAATCTTACACTATATCGATTCGACATTCTGCCTATGATAGGTCAGGTGCTCTTCCCTATCATCTTTCTATCTTCATTGGCATTTATGATGTCGACCTTGATAAAGAATGGCAATGGAACAGCCATCGTTGTGGTGATTATCTCCTTTATATTCTTTGTGTTTGCTGAGGAACTGGAGTACAGCGCTTACAATGTATTCCTCAATCCTTTCTCTGACCCTCGGGACATGAGTGAATTTATCTGGCTGACTATCATCTTCAAAAACCGATTGTACTTGATCGTACTCACTGCCCTTTGCCTATTATATGGCATGTTCAATCTGCAGTTTAGGGAGAAGTTTGTTTGATATTAGAAATAAGGTTTCTTCTCCCCCTAATTGAAATTTTGGTAAGTTTACTCTGAAGTTTTATGCCCCAATATTTTTGACAATTATGTAATTAAATGGCGTCATTATCATCTTCATTCAACAATACACTCACTTTCTTAACAATTTCTTCCAATTCAAATGCAGCATGTGATATTTTTTCTATAAGGGAATCTCGATCCCCACTTGTCACTCTTTTATCATTCCATAGATAGATCAATCCTATAAGTCGGGCAAGTGGAGCCCTCACTTCGTGTGAATTGGAAAAAGAATACTCCCTGAGTTTACTATTCTGTAATTCAATTTTACCAGTTCTTTCTTTCACCGTACTTTCCAATGATTCATTTATTAACTTAATTTCCTCATTAGCTTCATTTATCATATCAGCTTGAGCCTGTATCTCATGATTTTTTTCTATTAACTCATAATTGGCACCGTCAACAAAAAACTTTTGCTTTTCAATAATTTTCTTTCGTTTGGTAGCCACACGAAAGCCATTATACAATAGCACAAGTAAGGACAATAAGAGCATGATACCTCCATATAGAAAATATGCTTGTTGTTGTTTTCTCTGGTTCTTAGAAATTTCAGCCGCCACCAAAACTTCTTGTACATGAATAGCTTGCGCATTTTTAACGCTATCAGCTAAGGCCTGTTTCTGATAATTATATTTGTACTCCTGGCGAATGACTTCTCGCTGATTCTCTTCACTTAAAATACTGTCTCGCGTGCTAATATAAAGCTCATGCATCTCAAGAGCATTAAGGGATTTGTTTGTGGATTTATAAATCTTGTACAAAGCATGGGCTGCATCCCTGATTTGTACTACTGCACCAATTTCGTGAGCAATTTTGAGCGATCTTATGTTGTTTATTAAGGCATAGTTAAAGTTGCCCTGTGTATAATAAATGATTCCTAATTTATTTAGACATGTTGCAATTCCCTGTTTATCTCCAATTTCTTCTCTGATTTTTAAACTACGTGTGTGATAGTCATTAGCACTGATGTAGTCGCCCTGTTGATAATAAATATTACCAATGTTATTTAAACATAGTGCTGCTCCCTGTTTATCTCCAATTTCTTCTCTGATGGTTAAACTACGTGTGAGATAGTCATTAGAACTGATATAGTCGCCCTGTTGATAATAAATATTACCAATGTTATTAAAGGCAAATGCAATATTACGCTTATCCGCAAACTCTTCCCAAATAGTCAAACCACGTGTATAATATTGAATAGCAAGGTCATAATTGCCTTGTGCATCGTGAATAACTCCGATGTTATTTAAGCTAGCTGCAATACCTTCTCTATTCCCTATTTCTTCCTTAATTGCTAAACTCTGCTTATTATATTTAATAGCAAGGGCATAATTGCCTTGTGCTTCATGAATAATCCCAATGTTATTTAAGGAACTTGCAATAGCTTTTTTATCTCCAATCTCCTCCGAGATGGTTAAACTTTGTATATAATATTCAATAGCACTGCTGTAATTGCCTCTAAATCTAAATGAAGTTCCTTGTGTATTAAGAGCAGTTGCCATCTGCTTTTTTAGTCCTTTACTTTTGGCATATTCATATTGAAGTTGTGAGAAGTAGTAGGCACTGTCTGGTTGGCTAAAAAGATATCCGTCCCAGGCAACATTGTCTATGGCTTGCAGTCGAATATTATCCGGTTGATTAGGGTCATTCCATACAGTCCATAGAGAATCCAGATTTACTTGTGCAGATAAACTTAAGCTACTGCCAATAATGATTATAAGAATTGAAATTAGACTTTTCATTCATTAGTAATATAATGAAAATGGTATAAAACAAAGAGGCCAACGCTTGACAAGTGCTATAATGTATTAGCAATCAGTATTTTAGGTAAAAAAAATATTTGTTAGTCGTTATTTCTTACAAAATAAGATGAAAATTGCCCGTAGATGTTCATTAATGTGACAGTACAAGCAGATAGATTTTAACTTTATTAGAATCATTCTAATCGTTATTAGGCATAAGAAAGGTGGTCATAAATCGCGATAATTTTTATAAAAAATTTCACAGCCATCTTTATAAACCGACTTTACTTGATTGTTACAAGTGCCTTGTACCTACTATGTAACGTGTTCAATCTACAGTTTAGAGAGAAGTTTGTTTAGTAGATGGTCAACATAAGTTCCTAACGAGTACATTTCTGTCCTATATAACTCATTGCAAGCCACGCATAGTTTTCGGGACTTCTCTTAGCTACATTATTTTTCACTGATTCAGCGGCTCTTTGTGCCCTCCAGCAGTCGTGTATTCTCTTATGATAGAGCATACCGGCTTCGTGACCCAGTTCGTGCACTAGTGTTTTCTCCTGAAGATGTGTTCTATATTTCAAGTAATTAACACATAATCTAATCTTCACTCTACCAAAAGGAATGGTCCATGCACTAATCCATCTTTTGCATCTTCCATCATTAATTTGACTTATCTCAAGTATGAATTTTTTATCGAATTTGGAATGAATTTTTCTAATTTTCCTACGTACCATTCTTATTTTATCAGCATCACCCAACCAAGTAATGAACGCTTCTTCTGTCTCCCACTTTTCTTTCCTCAATAATTTCTTAGTTTTTCCGTCTTGAGGGTTTATTTCCCAAATAACATTCATCGCATCATGCATACGATAGACTGCTTTCTTAGCTTTTAGGTAGGCCTCTGTTACCTGGATAGAATCTTCATAAGAATATTCACCAGTTAGCACTAAATTAGTCACTGACTGTCCATAGCTTAAGTATGAAATAGTTAGTAGGAGGATAACTAGAGTTGGTTTTAGCACTTTGAAAGATACTCACGAATATTTATTATTGTAAATGAAGTACTGATTAAATAGTTTTAATCTAAACTAATAATCAAAAAGAATGTATTCTAGCGATTCCGTGATGTATTCGTATTAAAGCAACAAGGATCATCATCTATGACCGATATTGGCACGAGCTGGTATCCATAAAGTAGTCAAAGTCATCTTTATAGCTTATTTGTTTTAAAATTTTATCTCTATTATCTTTGATAAGATTGTCATTAAATTGGACCGTTTTCCTCTTCATTTAATCATACACTTACTTTCTTATTTCTTAATGATTTAAAGAATATAAATTACTTTTTAAGTCATTAGTTATATGAGGCTTAAAATACTAATACTATGCACAATCCTCTCTTTAGGATTATTTCACGACCTTGTCCTTTATAATGGATACGCGACCAATTAGAATCCCCACCCTCAACTCTAAGCCAACTCTATCTTTTTACATCACCTTTTATTTTGCTATTATATTAAAGTTGTATCCTTCTCTTTGGCATATAGATATCCAAAACATAGCTGATTTAGTTTTCTCTGATGATATGATCAAATAAACAACCACTGACCTTAGTTCTGGGTGTTTTATACATTCAAGAACTAGATTAAAAATATCTGCATTCTTCATGTCAGTTCTTACATTTGAAAAATCAATTGCTATCTCTTTTGTCTCGCGTTTTCTTATTTCTGCTAAAATATGAGACGTAATCTCCTTGGCTTGTTCAGCAGTATTGATTAGCTGAGGTTCGATTTGGATTTTATGCATGATTGATTTTTAATGATTTTTCAGCACTTCAAAAAAAATGATTACACATTTTTTAGTTACTCTATTTTTATTGTTATCGGGAATAATCAAACAGAAGGACATGATATTTAATGCGCAGCTGACCTCATTTATAAAGCAAAACTTAATTAATAATAAAAAAGTGCCATGGAAAACCTCCCAAAGCACTTTTTTCATCCTATGATTAATCTCCTTTTTATCTACCTAGCTATTCAACTTACTATTGAGCAGCTGCTGTATTTATATTTACGATCGGCCAAACTCCTGGACTGGGCACACTCACCCCTTTCGTATCTCCTCTTCCTGAATCTCCTCCGTAATAGTACAGCGGCCAGCCCTTATAAGTGACCTGACTCTGTCCAAATACATCGATGGTTCCAAAATCACTTGCATTTATGGTAGATGCCACAGCATCAATACTTTTTGTATACACTGGCCATACAGCATCATTAGAAAAATCACTTGCGGTAAAATTATTCACATCTTTTGAGTCGTTAATGAAAATATAAATAGCTCTTCCTTGAGCGTTCACAAAATAAGATGTTGCTCCTGCTCCTTCCTCGTAGGTTGACGTATAATTTTTACCGTCATTACCCACTAATTGAGCATTGGCGTACATGATGGTATAATTTGGCTTAGCAACGAACCATACTGATCCAATGCCTTCGCCTAATGTAGCTCCTGCAGATTCTAATACACCATCACCAGCTGGGGCATAGTAATAAAGAGGCCATCCTTTGTAAGTAGTCTGCTTAGAACCATTAGTATGCGAGATGGTTCCAAAGTCAGCACTTTCTAATCCAGGGTCTAATTGTGCATCTTGTGCGTAGAAAATAGGCCAGACATCAAGACACCCGTCCAGACAAGTACTGTTGCCAGCTACATCTTTCGTGAAAACATATAAAGTAACGCCATTAGCATTGGTCAAAACATCTCCTAATGTTGCGTCATTGTTTAATTTGATCATTGAATTTCCTTCGATGATCGATTCTACACTATCATCATCTCCACAGGAAGTGATAGTTACTAGTACTGCCAATGTCATTAAAAGCATGGCGCTAAATTGTTTCAATTGATTCTTCATTACTCTGTTACTTTATTTTGGTTATTTATTTGATACAAAGGTATGTAGCTTCAGAGTCCTCAGTGAGTACAAATCCGGTGAATAAATTAATATTTCCGACAAGTTTTTAAGACAATTCCGACTGGGTAAGACAAATCCGACATGAAGGTCTTATAACAAAAAAAGGGTGGCCCAATGAGCCACCCTTTTTTTTACCAAAATTTGAATATTCTATTTCAACTGAAATGTTCTTGATATATTGAACCCGAAGTGGATTTCACCTTCTAGGAAATCATTCGTTGTTTCTGAGATAAACCCTTTAGGGATCATTGATGTTGCATTGGTAAACTGTAGCTGAAAGACATGTCCTCCAGTCTCGATGTCAACTCCAATGGCCACTGAATTTTTCGCGTTTTCCGTAAGCTTTTGAAACTGATAGTAGTACTCCCAAGACATTCCCAGTCGCTTTGTGAACTTTACTCGTCCGCCAGCTCCAAGTGCAAACACATCATTATTGAGATCTCCTTCTCGAATCAAGTTTCTATGAACCCATGTAGGCATCAACTGAACAGAAAAATTACTATTCAGTTTACTTGCTAGCATTATTTGATGCGTGTTAGCTATTTTATCAGTGAATGATAGTTCAAACTCAGGATCCCTTTCCGTTTTGATAGCTATTGTACTTAGCCAAGTAACAGAAAAAGGCACACTACCTGCCCCTGTAAACTGACGCATCAAACGATATTTAACAAATCCGTCATAAGTCTTTTCAAAAGAACTTCTACCGAACCCAAAATACAACTTATCTGTCGCTGCGTATTCTAACCCTATTCTCATCGAAGCATCGTCTAGGCCAAAGAGATCATAAGTACCTCCATCAATGGTACCAAAGCGGTGTGCAATAATAAAATCCATCACTCCCTTTTTCCTAGTCTCTATAGTATGCCCATTAATCAACCTTGTTCCTTTAAAAGTTGCTTCAACTAGTGACTTTTCGTTGGATTGCTCTGCTTCCAGACCAGCCAACAAATCATCCTGGGCTATAGCGTTCATTGAGGAAAAAAGAACTGTTACGGCAAAGAAAACTCTTTTTGTATTCATCATTATCGTACGAAATTAAATTTTGCTTTTACTTCAACTACTTCAGCTATATTTTTGATTACCAACCTAGGTATCTCTACATCAAAATCCGCAATAGAAATATCAAAAGTTGTGGCAGCTCCTATTTTTGACTTCGAAATATCAAATTTGACAGAAGCTGTAAAAGGCTTCTTTACCCCATGAATTTCCATCTCTCCTTCTGCCTCGGCTTCAATACTTGCATTTTTAGTAAAGTCTAGTTCTGAAAAATTCTTAATAACTCCCTTGAAAGTAGCCTTTGGAAATTTATCTGACTCAATATAATTCTCATTGAAATGTTCTTGCATTAGGCTTCTCTCGAACTGAAAACCTTTCATCAGCATTGATACAGCAAGAGTTCCTTTATCAAGATCAATCGCTCCTAAAACCTTTTCATTAGTAGCTTCAATATCTTCCATTGGTGCTTCAGAAAAGAAGGATGCCGTTCCATTACGATCTATAATTTGATTTTGTGCTATAATTTGACCGAAAGCGCATATGATAATAGCGAGTGTTAATATTCTAGTCTTCATAATATTTTATTTTAACTTATTTAAGTGATTGGTGTATCAGTTTCTTATTAGTTATTTAGTGCTCCATCATCTACCCAGCATGCGATCAACTCTATTTGAGTTTGCGAAAGTGTCCTTCCTCGTGGCATAGATGCGTTGGCTGTTCTGGCCTTAATACGACTCGCACTAGATTGAATAGAGCCAAATGAACTCAGATTCGGTGACTGACTTCCGTTATGACAACCTGAAATAGCACAATTAGTTTCGATGATTCCTTTGATTGAGGTGGCATAACTTACTCCGGATGTTATATCTGCATTTGTGGTTATCTCACACCCGAGTTGATCTGTCACACTAATATCATAGGAACCAGGGGTCAAACCAGAGAAAACATTATTCTGCTGCCCTGAACCACCATCTAAACTAAATATATATGGTTCTTCTCCTCCTGATACAGAAATTTTTATAACACCCACGCTAGATCCACATCCCGAATCAGTAATGACCACATCGCCAAGATTAACACCCTCAAGATTTTCAATAGACAGATTTGACTCCACACTACAGCCTTTGACATCTGTTGCGGTTATGCTATAAGATCCAGCAGAGATGTTTTCAAATACTCCGTCCGAGTTATTTTCCAAATCTGAAGTATACCTATAAGGTCCTTCACCTCCGGTAGCGTTTATAGTGAAACTTCCATTTGAAGCACCACAGCCTGCTCCTTCACTATCCAATAATTCAATCACAACTGGAGATGTAGTACAATCAACCCGAGGCTCCAGCTGCTCCCATGCACATGAGAAAGTACTTAACAAGATCAGGCTACTTATGCCATTTGATAATCCTTTTATTGTCATAATTAAGATGTGTTTTTTTAACAATTTAAAATAAAAATAATAAAAATTATTTCACATCTGAATTTCTATCTCTAGGAAATAAGTATCCTCCGTCTTTCGTTGGAGGATACAGCTCTATCTTGTAGCCTAATTATTATTTTTATAAAACAAAGGTAGATCAAGCTCTTGCCTAATACTAGCACTAATCCGGTGTATCTGTGATCATTTACGACAGAATCCCATAATTAACAAATCAGACTATAACATTCCCGACATTTTGATCAACGTATTTATTGGAGTAATTCTGATGGGCTTGACCCAAACTCTTTTTTGAAGCTTTTAGAAAAATACGATGGATTAGAAAATCCTGTCTCAAAAGCAATTTCAGCTACATTAAACGTATTATCAAATAATAGTTCTTTTGCGCGATGCAAGCGAACAGAGGATATCAATTGATTGGGAGATTTGTTAGCCACTGCTTTTAACTTACGCTGTACTTGACGTTCGCTTATACCAACTTCACGGCAAAGCATCTCTACTCCAAAAAGCTCATCACTCATATTTTTTTCAATGACTTGAAGTATGTTTTCTAGAAAAGAGTCATTCTCAGGAAGCGACTTCTCGGTAATGCTTGAGGA
>JAWUWD010000077.1:0-49206 GCA_034112085.1 Cyclobacteriaceae bacterium | reverse complement strand
ATTACATCGAAGAGAAGTCAGCAGAGGTCATAGTACTGATCAGGAAACGAGCTGCGTGAGAGCGTAGAGGTCTCACGAGAAAGGGAAGGACTAGAACGTATTGCGAAGTGAAAATTCGTATAGGAATACATTTGTATAGCCTATACTTAAAAGTAGCGGAAAGGGATCGTTGGTGTAAAGAGCATCTATTCTATACTTTACGAACCGCCCAGTACGAGAACCGTACGCTGGGTGGTGTGAGAGGCGCACTCGGCTAGCGACAGCTAGTCGAGCCGTCTACTCGACTGGCTTTAGTTTTTTAATTTTTGGCAAATTCTATTAGAGACTTAATATTCCCATTATCTGCTTCTTTTAGGGTTGCTATATAATTCTTCCTTGTTTCATCTGCTTTCACCATGTTTGATTGATTCCAAGTAAATATTTCTTGTCCAAAAATGGACTCCATTATTATATCGGCCATCATTCTAGAGTGTCTTCCATTCCCATTTGGGAAACAATGAATTGCAACAATTCTATGCTTGAATCTAATGGCTATTTCTTCAGGTGAAAAAGTATTGTTATCAATCCAATATTTTGTATCGTCCAAAAGGGTCTTTAATTCGATTCCAATTTGTATCCATTCTATACCGATATTCTTGTTGGATTTTCTAAATTCTCCCGCCCATTTCCAAACGTCATCGTACATTTTTTTATGCAGGTCTTTTACAAACTTTTCGGTCAATATTCTCTTGGGCTTTAAATTGGAATAGATAGTCCATTCAACTGCCTTTTCGATATTTAATTGTTCAATTTCATCCAGCTCTCCTTGTGTAGTTATCGACTTTATCTTGAGACCTTCTTTTTCTTCTTCGTCTAAAGGTGTTTGTCCATCTGCATATTGTAATTCTAATCCCATAATGACTTTCTCATCTCTCTTTTTATTTCATTTGCTAAATCTTTTATTGTCTTATCAATTTTTTCATCTCCAATGCCTTGGTCCTCTAATTTCATGTTATGATTGGTCCTTAGTACTATTTTTTGTGCTAATTCTTCAGCCTTAAGGTTAATTAAATTGTCAATGGTCCCATCATTGGGGATATATCCATAGACAAATTGCATATCTAAGGCATGACCTATATCTTTTAATTTATTAATGGTTATTTGACCTGTAGCCTCACGCTGTTCAATTTTTTGTACTGCTCCTTTTGTTAATCGAAGCTTGGCCCCTAATTGGTCCCTCGTCATATTAAGAGTGGTTCGGATGGTGTTTATCCAACCTTTTTGTGGGACCAGGACCATTCCAGCGTCTTTAAATTTATCCAGCTTTTGGTCCAGTTGTTCTGTAAAAAGTTGTTTTTTGTTTCTCATTTGTTGTAAAGTAAATATACATATAAGTATAATTAATTAATTAAAAGTATACATATATGTATAAAATAACAAAATAAAGAATACTTATATGTATGCTTAATTAAAAAGGGATATGTGTAAATGCGCTGAGAGTAGGCTTATTTCGAAATTAAAGCCAATACAGTGCTATCAATTGTAATGCTGCCCTTTGAGAGCCTAGTGCGGTTATAATTTGATAGCTGATGTGTGTGCCTTGAATGGTGAATATAGCTCATGAATTTGAGCGTTCCATAGGGTGAAAGTCCCGTATGCGCTAGGGTCGTGCCGAGAAGCAAAGCAAGTGGCAAGGTGGTTTGGAGTGATCCATGCACTGAAGTAAGCCAGACTGCGGTATCTGTACTGACGAACAGAGTTAAGCGAAGCGCATCATGAACACCTTTAAAAAATAGACACCTGAGTGAATAAACCACATACAGAGTCTATAAGACTGGAAGAGGTAGCACAGGGCAGAACGAGAGTTCTGAGCCCGCCAGTGCTAGGATAAGTCCCAAGCCTGTAAAAAGGGGTCGAAATAGTAGATGTGGCAGGAATAGATACAAGGATATTCACCTAACCGCGGGAGGTCTCTAGATGTCGAGTACATCGAAGAGAAGTCAGCATAGGTCATAGTACTGATCAGGAAACGAGCTGCGTGAGAGCGTAGAGGTCTCACGAGAAAGGGAAGGACTGAACGTATTGCGAAGTGAAAATTCGTATAGGACTACATTTGTATAGCCTATACTTAAAAGTAGCGGAAAGGGATAGTTGGTGTAAAGAGCATCTATTCTATACTTTACGAACTGCCCAGTACGAGAACCGTACGCTGGGTGGTGTGAGAGGCGCACTCGGCTAGCGAGAGCTAGTCGAGCCGCCTACTCGACTAACAATTGTTTATTTTCTTTTAAGATTAAAAATATTCTTAGAATCTACCCAATACACTTCTCCATTGGTGACACCTTTCCACCCGCTTTTAGGTGGATTACTATATCTTTTTGAAAAGAAAAAATATTTATTATCTGGCGACAAATAAGGACAGAAATAAACCCAATTTTCGCTTATTGGTTCTCCAATGTCAAAGTATCTTGGTCTTTGCCATTTACCATTGCGTTTAAAAGATACTGCAAATCCCCTTTCTTCCGAATAAGTGTTTGCCGTTATTAGAACGCTCTCATCAGGTGAAACATAGGTGCTTCGTTCCCCTTTTTCTGAATTTACTTCAGAGCCAATATTCACAGGTGTCTCAAATTTTCCATCTCCTAAGTATTGAGCCCTATAAATATCTCTTTTACCGAAACTACCTGGTCTGTCAGATGTAAAATATAAACTTCCGTCCGCAACCACCACTGGGTATGATTCTACATATTCTTGAGTTGATATGGGGTACCCAACCTTTGTGGCAAACTGCCATTTCCCATCGATTTTTTGACTTTTGTAAATGTCAGGTTTAGACTTTTTAGAACGATCCTCTGGGCTAACACCAAGAAAATACATTGTATTGCCATCTTGGCTAATAGACGGGTCAATTGCAACGGACTCTCTTTCTTCATCAACAAACATTTGAATAGGTCTTGGTGACGTCCAATCACCATCAACTAGTTCAGAATGATGGATGACAAATCTTCGATTAATAATTCTTGTAAAAAACATCTCCGTAAAAGAAGAGTTAAAGACCGTATTAATTTCAATACTGTCCGTGTTAACAATAGACGGTGCAAATAACTCAAGTTTGATACCAGGGGTTTTTTGGTCTAAATAGGAATTATATGAACTTGTCGGTTTACAGCTATATAAAACAAAAGATAATCCCATTACTAATAGAAAATAATACTTGCTATTCATTTTGTGTCTGTTTTAATAATTGCTAATGGCTTCATTTACTTTTTGTTAGCGGTTGTTTCTTTTCGTCCTTCTTAAAAATTATAATTTGCTTCAATGCTATTCCGAACATACGTTCATAGTGCCGTATATAACTTAACGGTATTTTGTTTTCCACGTAATTGAATCTCCCCGATTTCCACGGATTTAAAAGGGTTAGGAAGAGGTCCTATTTTATCCAACAGATACTTGGATATCAAAATATTTACACCAAGCTTATTGCATTTTGACTGAATGCGTGCTGTTGTATTCAGTACATCTCCAGAAAACGCAATGTCTCGTTTCACAACACCGACTTCGCCAACCATTGCGTGCCCATAATGCAGGCCTGCTTTGAACTCAGGTTTGATCCCATCGAAGTTTTCAATATAATAAGCACTTTCTTGAAGGAGAACGGATTGCACATCAAAAAAACATTGAATGCAATTGGCATCTTCTAAACCATTCTGCATTTTCCAAGACACTACAACTTCGTCACCTACATATTGATAGATTTCTCCTTTTGAATAAATAATGGCAGGAGTGATATCTCTAAAAACCGTTTTTATAAAGTGGAAATAACGTTCTTCGCCCAGCTTTTCTGCAATGGTAGTAGAGGAGCGGAGGTCGAGAAACATAAAGATACGTTCCTCTTTTTTTGGTTGAAAATACCTACCCATCAAGAAGGCCTTAAAAACTCCAGGGCCATATTTATCATTCACTTGTAGTACAATCAAAGTGCCTAATACAATTACTATCCAGAATAGAAAACTTTGTATTTCACCAACGCTCATAATCTGTCCAATTACTGCTCCCACTAAGGCTTTGTCAAAAAAAGAAATACCTAGGTTATTCATTTGGAAAGAGATACTATTAACTGCTGCCACTAAAATATAGAGTAGGCAAAAAGACAAAAAGATATCCCTTAGTGCAATTCCATATGTCTTATTTCTTAGCCACTTTTCCCAGGCAAAAACCAAAAACCCTCCACCTAAGATACCTGCCATTATGCCTGTTAAAATCGACCCTCTTAAGATAAAAGCGGGGCTAAGGTTCCCAAAATCACCATTGAATTGCAACACCGCTCCATAACTAATAAGGAAGTGATATACGCAAATTGAAGTCCATGCCAGTGTGATCCAAAAGACTTTTATTAGTTGGCTTTTCAGCTTAATAGAGCGGGGAGCTTTCATTTGATACAGGTTTAGGGGTAAGCTACTTCGTTTTTTTCATATTATGCTTATTAAAGCTAATGTCTGTCTATAACCTGTGCCGTTTAATTGATTTTTAGTTTCAGATACAAAGTGGGATAATCTCCGATCATTCACACACCCTTTTGATGCTCATGTGAAAAATCGGGTATTTTTCCAGTGTAATCAGAAAACAGAAAAGCTCGTTCTACTACTAAACCACCATGGGATATAGACCTTTTTAGCCATTTTTTTATTAATATAATTTTACTTTAGGAATTGAGTAATTTTATTTCGTACCGATACTTAATGATTCAGGAGCTATCCCAAGAAAACTTACTACTTGGTGTAAAAGGGACTCTTTGAATTTTCTTTTTTTTATGGTTTTAAAGAAATCTAGTATTTTTTATAATGGAATTTTAACTCCTAATGTTAGCATTGGCAACAGAATAGCCTTAGAAAGGTTAATGTTTTCTGTTTCAATTTTTGAAGCATCGTCCCAAACTAATATTGGCAAAGCAATTGAAGGTTGTACATAGAACCAATCTGTTTTCTTGAAAGGGACCCATCTGTAACCTATTTTTGGTGCCACATAAACGCCAATTATGGTTTCTGTTGGGTTGGTTACATGATTCATTTCATAGCCATCAACACTGATCAAAGCTCCAAAATATAATCCTGTATGCGCTTCTTTCATAAAGTAATCAGCGTATAATTCTAAGCCCCAGTTTTGAACTTTAAAATCTTCAGCCCCTTCCATAATGACTTCTATACTACTAGAATTAAGTGTGGTATTAAAACCCATTATTCCTGCTCCCCAATGGTTGTTTTCCAATCCAATTGTTCCACCATAACCTCCAAGCATTGGTTGTACTAAATCTATTTCTAAATTAAGTTTAAGGTTATTTTCCTTTTGTCCAAATCCAATTAATGAAGTGAATGATAAAACTGTAATCAATGTTAATCTGAAGATGTTCATTTTTACACCGTTTAAGTTGTTTGTTAATAAGGTTGATTTTAGTTTGTGTTGGTTAATTTTTGAATTGAATCTTGTTGTTTCCATGATATTTGTTTTCAAACTGTTATTGTCTCTTTGATTAATTATAACACGGTGCTACCACACGTATTTATGTATTATTTAAGATGTTCTAATATCCAATTAGATATTTCTTTTAATGCAATTGGAGAGAATGTCTGTTCTATTTTACTATACTCGTCCATTTTTCCGGTTTTACTTTCTTGAAAAAAGTGATTTAACCCTTCTATTTCTAAAACCTTATAGTCCTTGTTATTTCCTTTGATTAAAGCATCCTTGATTCCTTTTTGATTTATTTCTGCAGATACCTGTGTGTCATTTGACCCATTTAGTGATAATACAGGAATGCTTAATTTTTCAATTTCATTTGCAGGATTGTAGTTGTAAAAATAACGTACCCAAGGTGTAGTTCTCATTTCAATTAAACCCGTAATAATTTGAGAAACTTTAGCATCATCTCCTACCAAAGGTTTTAGTATTGGAGTAATGGTAGCATTATAATGTGTAGTAAGCTCACTTTTGATAATGGAAATATCTTTATCAGAACTGGCAATTTTAATAGCTTTTCTAATAGCTTGTTCATAGGCATCTTCATCTGGCACAGGAAAAGGCCTCATCGTTTTTGACTGAATAAGTGATATTTCACTTCCAACAATTCCCGTGGAAGCAAGAAGTACAATAAAAGAAACATCTTTTGATTCGTTTACAGCAAGAGGAGCAATAATTCCACCCTCACTATGCCCTATTAAACCAATATTATTTGAATCAATATCCATTCTTGATTTTAAGTAATTAACTGCGCTGATTACATCTGTAGAAAAATCCTTAGTAGTGGCGTTGCTAAAATTTCCTGTTGATTTACCCACCCCACGATCATCAAAACGTAAAACTGCAATTCCTTGACGAGTTAAATAATCTGCCAATACCCAAAAAGGCTTGTGATTAGCTACAGTTTCATCTCTATCTTGTGGCCCGCTTCCGCTAATTAAAATGACCACTGGTGACTTTTCTTTTTTCCCGGGTAACGTTAATGTTCCGGAAAGTGACACCTGAGCTTCTGCATTGTCGAAAACTACTTCTTCTTCAATGTATGGGTATGGTTTTACAGGCTCTTGAGACCTATTATAAGCCGCTTCCATTTTGATTTTATTCCTTTTTAAAATCAAGGGAAGTACATTGACGCCTTCAGTAAAAGTCCCTTCAAATTGTTGGGTGTTTTGATTAAACTTTCCTTCGTATTTTATTCCCAAGTTAGCTCCATCAATAAATAATGTTCCATTATCAAACGATGTATTTTGAGGTTTTAATCCAGTCACTCTTTGGGATGGAATTTCAATATTGGTTACATATTTATTTTCTGTTTTTCCTATGTTAAAAACAAAGCCAATTTCTTTGTCTTCTCCTATTTTAGCTGTTCCGTTCCACTGCCCGGTAATGTCTTGAGAAAAGGACAAAACTGAGCAAAAAAGTAGGGCAATTGATATATGTATGTTTTTCATTTTATAATATTTAATTTTGTTAAAATTTGGATATAGTTTTCCTGTCCGAATAAAATTCAGAATCGAAATTAGTGGGTTAATTATTGGTGATTATTTCTTTTTGAAGGAGTTATTCTTCTAGTTCTTTCAATATGTTTTTGGCCGTGGCTGTGGCCTTTTTATACTTTTTTAGCACGAATTGTGTAAATATGTATAAGACTCCTATTCCTGAAGGAACTAACCAATTCAGTTTTTCTGTCATCGTAAAAACATCAATACCTTTTGCGATTTTACCAAATGAAATAACGCATGTGATAAGGACTAAAAAACTCATATAAAAGCTAATTTTTTGTATTAGCATAAATTGTGTTTCTCCTTTAGCATAAGTACTCAAAGATTCTTTAAAGGTGTCTTTAGAAACATCAATAGTCTTCATTTTTTGAATTGATTTTAACGATAGTATAGGTAGTATCAGGCAAGAGGCAATTGTAATAATCCCTGCAAGTTGCAGATACCAGATATCTAATAATCCAAAATTTTTAATGAGATATACTATCACAGAAAAACAAATTAGTGCAGCTACAGATTCTGGTATAGAAATACTACGCATCTTATTTGCATAACGTTCTTTTGTCATATCAATGATTAACTTATCAGTCAATAGTTTTTGTCGGTCAGCTTTCTGACTCATATCCTCCCAAAGGGATTTCATTTCTTCAACTTCCATTATTAATTTTTTTAAATTGAGATTTTATCTTTTCTTTAATTCTGGTTAACCGTGTACCAACATTAGTATTTGTAAATCCTGTGATCGTAGCTATTTCATCATAATTTTTACCTTCTAAATGAAGCAGTATGATTCCCCTTTCTACAATACTGAGTTTTTTTATATGCGCATATAAAAGTGTAATTCGTTCTTCCATTGCTGTATCTACCGGATCAGTATGATTTAAAAGAGACGTGTCTATTGATACTTGAAATTTCTTTCTTTTTTCTTTTTTCAAATTACTGATAGCAGTATTTAATGCAATGCGATACATCCAGGTGCTGACTTTTGAATCCCTCTTAAAAGAATCATAAGATTTCCAAAGTTGATACACAATTTCTTGGTATAAATCTTTTTGATCTTCCGCACTATCTGTATAAACCCGCGCGATTTTATAGATAATACCTTCGTTCTCTTTTATATCCTGGGTAAACTCCTTTTTTGTATGCATTTGTAGATTAATTACAAGCTATTAGTATCTGAAGCACTTGAGAAATCACAAAAAGAAGAAATTTTATTTTATTAAGTTTATAAAATACTAAAAATGAGTATAGTATGTTCTATGTGTGGTAACAATTAGTATAAGAGCAGTGTCGGATTAATAACACTTACTTTTCGGATAGTAATGTACCGATTAAAACACCAATAGCGGTTCAGGTTAATACCCAAACCACTATTACTTTTATATAGTGTGTATGCCGTTTATTTCCTTCCCCATTCATTCTTCAAATATTCTAGTGCATCGATCAATGCTTTTTTCGAAGGTTTAGGATTAAAGCCTAATACTACATTTGATTTTGTGATATCATAATCTTGTTTTAAGCCATAAAACATATCTAAGTAATGTCTTTGCAATTGTGGTTCTTGTCCTGATATTTTACTTGCAAACTCCATTAAACCCGCTACGGAGTATAATAACCATTTAGGGACTTTTTTTGGTGTTTTTAATTTTAATTCAGGGTATAATTCAGAAGCTATTTTTACACTTTCTTGTAAAGTAGTATGCTGTTCGTTCGACAAGATGTAACGTTCTCCATTATTACCTTTTAGCATTGCTTTGTATGCACCAAAAGCTACATCTTTTACATCTACCCAATTTAGGGTGACATTGGTATCTACAGGGATTTCTCCTTTTAAAATTTGATAGACAAGATTGTTGGAATAACTCAATTTATAAGCTTCACTACCAATCATGGCTGACGGTAAAATTACTACAGTTCTGATTCCATATTTCTCCCCTAATTCAATTGCAAGTTTATCAGAATCATTTTTAGAATTATAATACCAGTTTCTCCTGTCTTTATTATAGCCATTATCTATATTTGCTGGCAAACTTGTAAAGTCCAAAGATGCTACTGAACTTACGTATACAATATTTTTAATACCACATTCCTTTGCGATATCAAACACATTTTGTGTCCCTTGTACATTGTTGTCATAGATTTCAGTTTTAGGATCTTTGGCCCACATACTAAAATTTGCACCTACCGCATATAGATTGGTGATGCCTTGAAATGCTTTTTTTAGAGATTCTCTATCCGTAATATCTGCTTGTACTACTTCACAATCTAATCCTTTAAAAGGCTCTTTATTACGAATGTTTCTTGCAGTTGCTCTACCCTTTTTGTTTTTAGAAAGTAATAATCTAACCAAGTTATTACCTAAATGTCCGTTCGCTCCTGTTACTAATGAAATTTCGTTGCTCATGATTTATTGTTTTTGTTTGAGCAAAGTTCAACAGTAATTATAGGTTTAAAAATAACATTTGTTAGGAAGCAATTTGTTTGCGAATACGACTTAAAGATTGAGGTTCCATACCCAGGAAAGAAGCGATATTCTCTACAGAAACATTTAAAGCTAATTTTGGATTTTGGTTTAAAAATTTCTGGTAGCGCTCTTTAGCAGTCAAAACCTGAAAATCTTTAACACGTTCTAACTTGCCGCTTAAGTGCTCGTTGGTTACATTCTTTACAAAATCACTCCAATAATTAGTGGTTTCTTGTAAAATTTCAAAGTCTATTTTAGAAATTTTCACAAGTTCACAATCTGTAATGGTTTCGTAATAGTCAGAGGAGGCGGTTTCGCTCATAAAGCTATCTAAAGATGTGAAAAAATTCTGTTCAGATACTAAATGCTGAACGACCAATTTACCATCTATGCTTTGATACCCTTTTACAATTCCTTCGCTTAAAAAATATACGTATCGCTCTACATTTCCAGCCTTTAAAAGGCTCGTATTTGATGGGACATTAATTGAAACAAAATGTTTCTCTATTTGCTTAATTTCATCGTAGGTCAGTGAAATTCTTGATTTAATATAATGTAATAAGTTTTTCATTTGTTATTATTTAATGGCGTACAACGATTAGTATAAGAGCAGTGGCGGATTAATAACACTTACTTTTCGGATAGTAATGTACCGATTAAAACACATAAAATGGTTCTGGTTAATGCCCAAACCGCTATCGCTCTTATATATTGCTGTAAGTAGATTTACTTTAACCTATTAAGTAGATTTTCTGCTACTCAGTTCAGATTTATTTGAAGCATTGCAACGTGATTATATTATGAAGTTTTAAATAATACCGATTGGTGCGTTAGTAGCAAAAAAGGTGCTGTCACCATATTGAATATGAAAGACAAAACCCTTTTTGCTAAAATGAAACGATTAGATATTGGGAAGCAAATAGTATTAAAATCATAAAACTCTTTTTGTTTCTAGCATTTATTAAGGGGCTATCAGCCAGCTGATTAAAAATTATCTTCACCCTGAGCCCTTTTTTGAAACGCTCGACTACCATGTATTTCTTCATATAATGTTTTGATATAGATCCATCAAATAAGACTGATTTATATCAAAAAAGTTAATAGATTATTCTGTTTTAATAGAATCTACCGGGTTGATCAATGCAGCTTTAATGGTATGGAAACTGATGGCTAATAAGGCAACTATCACTGAGATAAGCCCACCAAGTACAAACATATCAACGCTGATGTTGATGCGATAGGCAAAGTCATTAAGCCAATTATTCATGAGCCAATAAGTAATTGGAATTGAGAGCGCGATACCCAGTAGTAACTGCACCGAAAAACTGCCGGCTAAAAGTTTGAAAATTCCAAATTCAGAAGCTCCAACAACTTTACGAATAGCGATTTCCTTCATTTTACTATTGATGACTAGCACAGTCAAACCTAGCAACCCAAGACTCGCTATGATGATAGACAATATGGTCGAAACGGTCACTAATTTGTTCATGCGATTTTCGCTTTCGTATTGAAATTTCATATTCTCCTCAACGAAGCTGAAATGGAGTTCTTCGCTAGGGAATATATTTCCCCACTCACTTTCTAAGATGTCTTTCACCTTGGTAAGTTGTGAGCCACTGTATCTGAATACGAGCTTTGGGATTGGAGAATCACCAAAACCTTGATCACTTACGCCTTGAAAAATTGGGGTGATGTTTTGAGTGATGATTAAAGGTTCTATTTCAGAGTGAAGAGAAGAATAATTGAAATTATTGGTGACACCAATAATCACATGCTCACCAAAGTCATTTCCAGGGAGTCGTTTGCCAATGGGATCTTCGATACCAAAGTAATCAACAGCAGCCTGATTGATTATTATGGACTGACGCTTGTCCAATTCACTTTCAGGATCAAAGGCTCGTCCTTCTATTACTTTGATGCCAAATGTATTTAGATAGTTTGGATCAACTGCAAGCAGTTTAAATCTTCTGAATATTTCTTTATCGTCCGTATAGGCCATATTTGCCCAGCCTTCTGTGCCAAATACATGCGTTCCCATGCTCACATCACTGATGTCACCATATTGGGTCAATTTTACTTTGAGGATAGATCCTTTCTCCATGGCTGTACTTATGGCAGTGCTTAGACTGTTGGCGGAAGCATCTTGATACAAAGGAACAGATACGGTAGCATCATAGTTTACGCCTATATCCTTGGTCTGAATATAGTTGAGTTGCTTCCTCATGATCAATGTCGAACTTATGAGGAACACAGTGATTATAAATTGGAAAACAACCATAGCTTTTCTGATATTGTGCCTCCCGGTGGATTGACTATTTCCCTTGAGGATCGAGATCACTCTGAGGCTAGACAATGCCAAAGCTGGATATATCCCAGAAGCAATGCCTATGATGAATATAAGACCTGTATATAATAGCAGGTGCCAAAGTTCAAAGCTGATATTGACTTGGGCTCCAGTCAATTCGTTGAATACAGGGAGGGCGACATGTGTTAGGATAATACCAATGATCACTGCAAAAAATGCAATGATCACACTTTCACTTAAGTACTGTTTGATCAAGGAGCCTCTCAATGCTCCCAGTACTTTTCTTACCCCAACTTCTTTACTCCTTTTTAGTGATTGCCCGATCGATAGTGTTGCATAGTTGACACCGGCAGTCACCAATACAAGAATACTTATGATAGCGAGAATCGACACATATCTAGGATTTCCTATCGCCTCGATACCTACTGGAATTGCAGGGTTCAGATGTATGTCAGTTAGGGGCTGGAAACCAATGTTATAAACACCTTCCTCTACGCGCTCCTTAAGATAGCTCTTCACCATGCTTGGGATGCCCGATTCAATAGTTTTGATATCTGTTTTATCTTTGATCAGTACGTAAGTTTCTGGACTTACGTTAAACCAAGCAGTCAAGGCACGTTCCCCATAGACGTCAGTATTGTTTTCATTGGAGATGGCCATATCCACTTGGATGCTCGATTCTTTTTGAATATCAGCGAATATCGCTGAGACATTGAACTGTCTAGCATTTTCACCAATCTGAATGGTGATGGATTGGCCGAGCGGTTCTTTATCACCAAAATACTTACGGGCATAAGATTCTGATAAAACGATGTCCGTGCGAGCTTGAAGTGGAGAGGTTATATTTCCTGACACAAGCTTGAAGTCAAATACAGAGAAGAACTCAGGGCTCATAATTCCCACGTTCTCGTTGAATCGTTCTTCGCCTTCACCAACTAAGTAGCTTCGTTTATTAAATTGGACGACAGTTTCTATTTCCCCGAAATTTTCTTCTAGCACAGTTTCGAAAATAATTGGAGTGCTTGAGTTGAAGAATATTTGATCTTCTGCATAGACTTCCTTCAACCAAACTCTGTATATCTTGTCCTTCTTACTGTGGAACTGATCGTAGCTTAACTCCTGCTTGACATAAAACCCCATCAGGAAGAAACAAGTAATCCCAATGGCCAATCCTGTTAGGTTAAGTATAGTGTTGAATTTGTCACGCCATAATACCCGAAATGCTATCTTGAAATTGTTTTTGGTCATCATAAGAGTTGAGTTTTTGAGTTTTGAGTTTTGATTAATTACCGAAGGACGAAATGACCTGATGACGCACCATATGAAATAGAAGGAAGCAGATTTGACTCTTCCACTTTCTACTTTGTCATAGTACATTTCGTGTAGATCGCCCTGGAGATCTTCTAGAAGATCAGGATTGCAATACCATTCTAAGAAGCGATCAGCCCACTTCGGTGGTTGTCGATTCATAGATATACCTGAGCAAAAGTTAACTTGGGCATTTTGTTATAAAGGACTGATCTGACTGCCATAACCTCATCTATGGCTTGTCGGCCAGCTTGTGATAGCACAAAGAATTTTTTACGTCTTCCACCACGCTCTTGAGTAGCGCCACCCATGGAGGAAGTGAGAAACCCCTTGCTTTCGAGCCTTCTAAGTACTGAGTGAATAGCCGTTACATCTAGATTTCTTCCAGTGTGCTCCTTGATCACTTCCAAGATCATGACGGCATAAGCTTGTTCATAGATCGAGCCAACAGTAAGTAGTACCAGCTCTTCCAATTCTCCGATTTGTGTCCTTTTCATAGTGAATGATTTGTTGTACAAACGAACAACAAATATATTAGTTGTATTTTTGTACAACAAATAAAAACAGACATGAGTTTGTTGGTGGGAAACACAACAAGGAAGACATATTACTTTTTTGACATAAAAAAAGCCCTGTCATTGACAGGGCTTTGATATTAATAGTGTTGAGTAAGCTTATGGCTGTACTTTGATGTCCATTTCAACATAAGCATCAGCATCATAATTGTTACCACCTGAACCGTTCACTAATGCAGTGATTCTAATGATACCTTTTTTGCCATATTGGTCAATAAAAGCGATAATGTCTGCTGTTGCTCCAGTTGGTATATCTATAGTTTGAGAATTACTATTTGATACAGTAAGCTCAGCAAGGTCAGCAGCTGTAGTAGCTCCATCAAAATCGAAGTCATCGGAAAGGTCCATAAAATAAACCATGTTCAAATCTGCTGCTGCATCAACACCAAGTTCGCTTTCGATTAACTCCTGAAATGTAACTCCTCCGGGGAATAATTGTGGAGAACCAAATGCTGAACTAAGTTGGGCATTTCCGCCCTGACCTGTATAACCCAAATCCCATAGGTCTGAATTCTCAAAATCATCTAATGCGTAAACAAGGCCATCAATAGTAGAAGCAAAGCTCTTAGATTTCAAATCAGCAGTAGGAGGGAATAATTTAACACCAGTGACAGATGTAAGCGGAGCATTTGGATTTTGTCCAGTACCGAGCTCTACTGTCAATGTTGCCACTGACTCTACGATGTCTTTGGTAGCGTCTCTGAAGTCACCTTTGTTCTTAGTTGCCCAAAATCTGTAAACTATTGTTCCAGAAGCAGCAGGTAGATTCGCAAGAGAAATGTTGAAGAAGTAGATTATTGACCCGTCAAAACTATTTTCAACATTTATTGAGCCATCTCCTTTTACATCAACGTTAGATCCAAATAGAGCTTGAGCATCAACTGCTTCTTCTCCAGCACCAAATACATTCTGCGTAATGTAGATTCTTCTTACATTCTCATCAGACTCTATAGTCACTCTAGCATTGACTTGACCATCGTCTATCAAATCAGAGTCAACCGTAGCTGTTAGTGAATCCGAGTAGTTAATGTTTAATTTGGCATCTATACCATCACCAGTGTTTACTGCTATTTCTTCATTATCTTCACAAGATGTGAAGACTAGCCCACTCATAAGTAAGGCGATAAAACTAAATTTTGAAAAATTCTTCATAATTAATGGTTTGTTTGTTTGTCTTTTTTTGAATGAATACTCTTTAACCTAAGAAGGTGTCAAAATATCATAATGCAAAGGTAATATATTTCTATAAAAATGAAGTCATTAGATCGATGTTATCGATGAAACTTTATTTCAGGCTAGAATGAATGCTTATCTGATTCAGAATCGACATTGCCTTTCGACCAATGACCATATTTAGAGGTTAAGTGCTTGAGCATAAGGCTTATCTTTAGAAGTAAAACAACCAGAAGTAGGTAAGACGAAGGTGAACTTTGTCTGGTCCATTACTCGCTACCGAGTGAATCGACTGGATTCGCATGCGCGCGTTTGATCGTCTGAGAAGCCAGGGTGATCGCTCCAATGAATAATAATAATCCAATAGCAATCGCTATGTCTGTTAAACCTACTCCTACGCCAAAAGCAGTTGACTGCTCCATAAGCATATTGTAGAAGAAGAAGCTCAGTGGGCTAGCGATCACCGCTGCAATCAACATTAGGGATATGTATTCTTTAGAGAGCAGATACAGCAAATTGCTAGTCGTGGCACCCATTACTTTTCTGATACCGACTTCTTTGGCACGGGTCTCGCTACTATAAACTACCATGCCAAGCATGCCAAGACAAGCCACTGTGATTGCCATGAATCCTAAGAATCCATAGATCTCGATCATTCGCAGATACATTAGAAACGCTTCTTCTACTTCTTTATCAAAAAATCGTGCTTCCATCTTTTCTTCTGTATCTAGGGCCTGCCAAGAAGCTTCTAAGTCTGAGAGCAGATTGAAATGATCATTGCTTTGTATTTTCAAGTTAGCATACCGAAAATTTTCTTTGTCATAGCGCATGATGAACCCTTCTACTGGTTGACGTAGCAGGGCATAATTGAAATCTTTCACCACGCCTATAATCTGAGCATCTTCTCCTTCAGGCATGGTGAAGTTAAGATCGAGGGCATCTATGGCATTGGTGAATTTGAGTTCCTTATAAAAGGATTCATTGACGATGATGCCTTTTTTGTTTTCAGCTTCACTCGTTCCGAAATTCTTGCCAGCCACTATCGTCAGGCCAAGGTTTGCTAGATAATTTTCATCGATGAATATTTGACGAATCTCGATAGAATCTTCAGTTGCTGGATACCTGAGCCAGTCTCTAGCAAAGCCTTCAGCACCCAAGATATGAGAGGACATCGAGACTGACTTAACAGCACTATGCTGTGAAAATTCATTTCTTAGGATATCAATATCCACACCCTGCACTCGTACATCGAGTAGATTTTCCTGTTCGAAGCCTAGATCAAAGTTGAGTGAGTAAAAGAACTGTTTGAACTGCACGGTCACACCGATGATAAAGAATAGAGACAAGGTGAATTGTGCTGTTATCAATATTTTCTTAAAGCTCGTCTTTCCGAATACTTTCATATTGGAAGAACCTTTGAGTGCGGTCACTGGATCAATTTTGGAGAAGTATGCCGCTGGAACGAGTCCTGCAAGTATACCTGTGACAACTGAAAATACTATAAAAGCAATGACGGTCTGAGCTGTCAGATCGAAGTTCAGTGTAGCACTTTCTGCCAGCATGCTTACAAATCGCTCAATAATGAGCACATAGATTCCTATCGCACCAAGCAAGGCGATCAAACAGATGATCACCGTTTCGGTAATGAATTGTAACCAAATTTGTTGTTTGTATCCACCGACTACTTTACGAATGCCAATCTCTTTGGCTCTTTTGATGGCTCTAGAAACAGATATATTGGAGTAGTTGAAACAAGCAGGAAGTAAGATCATGAGTGTAATCAGTCCAAATCCATAGAGTGTCATCCCACCGAAGTATGGAGCGAAGTCGTTGTCAAAATCTTCCCAGACAGTGACGATACCCGCAATCGGTTGTAATTCGAAATTAGCTTTCGCTTCATCTGGATTTTGATACATCTGAGATGATATTTCTGTAAGTATTTGTTCGACATCTTCAACTTCATTATCCGCTAGTTTGAGATATGTGTAGTTATCAAAGAACGAAGCCCAGTTGTTAGAGATTCGATTGACCTTCCCATCTCTTTCGAGTAAGGCTAGTGTACTATGAGAAGCTAGTATTTCAAAATTGATATGCGATCCTCGTGTGAGATCAGCTGCAATACCTGCTACTGTGAAGTCTCCCAACTCCTTGAAGTTGATTACCTGCCCGATGGGGTCAGCGCCACTAAATAATTTTTCAGCTACCTTTTCGGTGAGTATGATTTGGTAGGGTTGACTAAGTGCCGAGGCTGCATTGCCATTGACCATCTCAAAAGTGAATAAGTCAAAGAAACTCGGTTCTGCAAAGAAACCTCGCATCGGAATTTTCTTTCCTTTGAAGTCGGCCTCTCCAAACATCCACCGATTGAGTCTGGTGGTTTCTTTGATACTGCTATAATTGTTTTGGAGCACCTCACCCAGGTCGTGTGGCGTTGAGGCATAGCGGTTTGTTTGGGTCTTGTCATCGACTATCGAAACTACTCGATAGAGTTGGTCATAGTGTTCTTGAAACTTGTCGTACTGCAGCACACTTCCTGAGAACCCTATACATAGGATGGTTATAGACATCCCAAAAGAAAGGCCCAGGATATTGATAATGGTAAAAAACTTATTTCTGGCAAGGCTACGGAGAGCCACTATTACATAATTTCTGAACATCGCGGTATTGTTGTGAGTAAATGACAACGGATGATAGGATTGATCTACTTGACGCTTTTTGAGCGCATAGGAGAATATCAAAGCAAGCACCTGATGACAGTAGTTGAACTTGGCTTTCCGAATAGAAAGTTGCTCTACTTCGTCATAGAAGATCTCTTCAAGATCGCCTTGAAGATCTTCTATATGCGCACGACCGGCATACCATGACAGTAGCCGTTCTGCCCATCGAGGAGGTGCTGTGTCCTTATGATTGCTCATGATCGCTGAATGCCCAACTGAGAGGCACTCCACAAGTCATCACGGAGCGCTTTCACTTGTTGAAGAACTTGCTTGGCATCACCAGTAAGCTGGAAGTAGCGTTTTTTGCGACCACCACGTACGGCTGTAGCTTCACCCATAGTAGCGGTGAGCATACCTTTGTCTTCAAGACGAGTAATCGTTGAGTGCAATGATCCAACAGTAATTCCTCTATTGGCTCTTTGCTCAAGCGCATCTTTGATGGCTACACCATATGCGGCATCACCGAGCATCGAAATGGTCAGCAAGACCAACTCCTCAAATTCCCCCAGATATCCTTTCATCTGTTTGTTGTTAAAAATTTATTTATGAACGTTCAGTACTAAGATACGGTGAATAAAACTATATGTTTCTATATTTCAGATTAAATACAAAGATGACACTTACGGAAGGAGTTTTTTTCAGTATTATTATTTCTTTGAGACACCTTTTTGTGTGCTGAAGTTGATCAAGCAGTAGATGCTTTTTTATTTTTTCATTTTGGAGAAATCCCCTTTTCGAGAAGTCGATTCATGCTTTTAATCATTTCATCAAGCTCCTCCGCGCACGATTTAAGCATACGGTAATATTCTCTTTTATTTTCTTCCTCTTTTTCTTCTTCTATTAAGTATATAAGCCCTAATAACCTGGCAAGTGGGGCTCGAACTTGATGAGAATTCATGTCTGCATATTTGACTAGAACCTCAATTTGTTCTTGAATTTTTTTAGATCGTATTTTCACCAATTCGTCTAAATTCTCATTCAGGGATGTGATTTCTTCACTATTGGTTAATAGCTCTTCATTTGACATCCTCAGGTTATCATTGGCATCAGCAAGTTGTTCAGTTCGCTGTCTTACCGTATGCTCCAAATCATTTTTGTGCTCCTCTAAAGACTTCCTAATAGTTCGCTGGGCCAAGTACAGACTAGTCACAAACATGGTTGCAAACATCTCAAATTCAACTGAAGCAAGACCCTTTAAGTATGCATCAGTATAGGTTGTTCCCATATCACTGTGTGATACTAATGCCCATATTGGAACAATAAGCAAGACATAATATATAGCAGTCACTATCATCCATAGTACCCCTTTGACTAAATAGCCATTAATTTTTTCAATTAAATAACGGTACGAAAGCCAACCGGCTATCAAAGCTGGAAAATGAATTAAAAAATTATTAATAAATGAGGTTTCATGGGTTAGTGGGATCGAAGTGATTAATGATGTGAATATAATTGAGAAAGGGTTTCGAAGATAGAATAAATGAATAAGTAGAGGTATTTCCTTGAAATTGCTCATGCCACCGTCTATTTGATTTAGGAAACCAAACAGCAACGATAAACCGCCAAAAAGAACGGTGTAAACTAGTTCTAGTTGGAAGGGTTTTTTTTGGATGTTGGATAGAAAATTCACAGGCTTATAAATAGTCATTAAACCACCATTAATATACATTTTTAAAAGGTATATTAATGGTGGTTTAAAAATTTGTTTGGCACATATGGCAATTCCGCTTTGTTGCCAAATATTATATTTGTTTGAGCTAGATCAGAAAAATTACTTTTTACTCAGGGCTCAATTTTTTCATATCGAGGCCTATAGAAACTATACCGAAATCTATCTTAAAGATGAAAATGATCAATAACGATGAGAAGATTTCTGACTATGAAGCCATGTTGCCTATTGGTGGTCTTATGTCAGTGCACAAGTCATTTATCGTAGCACTGGAAAAAATCAATTTAATTGAAGGTAATCGCATTATGATCGACACCCACGAAATCCCCATTGGACAGACTTACAAGAGTAGAGTTAGTAGGTTGATTGGGGCGTAGGCTTAGTGCCCTGTTAAAAGCATTATCTGCGGGGTTTTATTTGACTTATTATTCGCAACGAGAGCGCATATAATTGCTGCAGCTGGAAGATATGTTCCTGCGATTGTCAGGCTATTACTAGTGCATTTGATTTGAAGAAATTAAAAACTGGTCCTAGCATTTTGCTAAGACCAGTCTTATTAAAGTATAGCTCCAATCACTCACTCCCGAGAGTATCAGTAGGATTGGCTAGTGCTGTTTTGATCGTTTGCGAAGCCATGGTCACAGCTCCGATAAGTAGGAGCAATCCTAAACTTATAATGATGTCTAATGAGCCGACAGTCACACTGTAGTACTGTTGCATCGTGAGCATGAAGTTGAAAAAAAAGTAACTTGTTGGAATAGCAATCAACGCAGCAATTAGCATCAGTTTCATATATTCTTTTGACAATAGGTAAACTAGATTCTGTACGGACGCCCCCATAACTTTTCTAACACCTACTTCTTTTGCCCTTGTCTCTGTACTATATACCACCATCCCTAACAGTCCTAGACAAGCGACAGTAATTGCTAAGAACCCCATGAAACTAAAAATGTCCGTCATCGAATTGGTCGCTTGATATGCCTCCTCAATTTCTTTATCGAAGAACTTAGATTCAAACTTTTGCTCTTGACCCAATGCCTTCCAAGTGGCTTCCATATCTGATAGCATATTGAAGTTGTCGGTCGTGGTCACTTTGACATTGGCATATCTAAACTCCTCAGGATTGTATCGAAACACAAAATTACTGATGGGGTCTCTCAATAGACTGTAGTTGAAGTCTTTCACTACACCAACGATTTTCACCATTTCTCCATTGTCAAGCAAGAATAGCTTGCCCAACACATCTAATGTGCTGGTCAATTCAAGGGTTTCTAAAAATGCTTCATTAACAATAATTGATGTTTCATCATGGGTGGTGATTGTTTTGAAATCTTCACCAGCTACGATGCTGAGCCCTAGATTAGAAATATAATTCTCATCTATGAACATTTGTCTGACTTGTATAGAATCCTTTTGGTCTGTGTAGAATAACCAATCTCTTGAAAACCCCTCTGCGCCAATCACATGTGAGGACATGGATATGGAAGAGACTGCTCCATGTTTAGCAAATTCAGTTTTGAATATTTCTTTATCTACACCACGCAATGGTACATCTAATAAGTTTTTCTGATCGAAACCCATGTCATAATTCAGGGAGTATTTGACTTGCTTCAACATCACAACTACTCCAATAATGAAGAAGAGGGACAAAGTAAATTGGCCAACAATCAATATTTTCTTAAAGCTAGTTTTCCCAAAAATCTTCATTGATGAAGGACCTTTAAGCGCAACTACTGGATCTATTTTAGAGAAATATGCAGCAGGTACCACACCGGCCAATACGCCTGTTACTATAGCGAATATGATAAAGGAGATTATCATCATCGTTGTCACATCAAAATCTACAAAATCTCCACCAACTAGCATGTCAGCAAACCTCTCTTTGATCAGGAAGAAAATCCCGATTGACCCGATCAATGCCACTAGTGATATGATGACTGTCTCGGTGATAAATTGGAGCCAAATCTGTTTTTTATGGCCTCCAACTACCTTTCTTATTCCAATCTCTTTTGCTCTCTTCATCGATCGAGAAATTGAGATACTTGAATAATTGAAACAAGCAGGCAGTAATATTAATAAGGTAATAGCACCAAAAGCGTACATGGCTGCCCCACCAAAATATGGGCCTATGTTATTATTGAAATTGGTCGAACCCATCACAATTTGACTCATTGGTAAGAGTGAAAATGATGCGCTCATCTCTTTGTTGTGCTGATATTTATTACTTGCTATTTCATTGAGAATCAGCTCTACTTCTGACACTTGATCATCGGTGAGTTGTAAATAGGTATGGGTGTAATTATCTCTGAATGTGTTCCATTCGTTCGCGTCACTAATTTGACTTAATTTATTATTCTGTCGCAAAACAGCAAGTGTGTTATAGGATACCAATAATTCGAAATTAAGATGAGATCCTTTTGGTGGGTCTTCCATCACGCCACTTACTGTGTATTCTCCTAGATCTCCAAGTGAGATTACTTGGCCAATGGGGTCTTGTCCACTAAATAGTTTGTCAGCAGCAGTATTTGTGAGAATAACTTGGTATGGGTTGCTAAGAGCAGATTGAGTACTTCCATTGATCATGTTAAAAGAGAAAATTTCAAAAAAGCTAGGCTCTGTGAAAAGGCCGGACATAGGAAGTTCCTTCCCCTTGTAGGCTGTTTCGAAAGTGACCCAATCGTTAATTTTGACAGTCTTACCTATTCCAGTATAGTTTTCTTGTAATACATCTACGATAGATGCAGGAGCCGATTCATACGCTCTTACTTCAGTCTTAAGATCAACCTTAGACACTACCTTGTAGATGGTGTCAAAATTTTCATGAAACTTATCGAATCTAAATAGGCCACCCATAAATCCTATGTATAGTACGGTGATCGACATTCCTAATGATAAGCCAAGGACATTGATAATGGTAAAAAACTTGTTTCTGGCAAGGCTGCGGACAGCCACTTTTATGTAATTTCTGAACATCGCTGTATTGTTTTGAGTAATGGACAACGGATGATAGGATTGGTCAACTTGACGCTTTTTTAGTGCATAGGAGAAAATCAAAGCAAGCACCTGATGACAGTAGTTGAGCTTTGCTCTCCTCACAGAAGACTGCTCTACTTCGTCATAGAAGATCTCTTCAAGATCTCCTACTAAGTCCTCTATGTGAGCCCGACCAGCATACCATGAGAGTAGCCGTTCTGCCCATCGAGGAGGTGCTATTTGCTTTGCTCGACTCATGATCGCTCAAAGCCCAACTCAGAGGCACTCCACAAGTCATCGCGAAGTGCTTTCACTTGTTGAAGTACTTGCTTAGCATCACCGGTAAGCTGGAAATACCGTTTTTTACGCCCACCTCTTACAGCCGTTGCTTCGCCCATAGTGGCAGTAAGCATGCCTTTGTCTTCGAGTCTTGTAATGGTCGAGTGCAGAGATCCAACAGTTATTCTTCTGTTAGCCCTTTGTTCAAGTGCATCTTTGATCGCTACACCATATGCGGCATCACCAAGCATTGAAATAGTCAGTAACACCAACTCTTCAAATTCTCCCAGATATCCCTTCATCTGTTTATTGTTAAAAATTTATTTACGAACGTTCGATACAAATATACGGGAGGGAATTTTATTTGTTTCTACTTTTCAGATTAAATAAAAAATACGAATAAAAGTAGTAGGAGTTTTAGAGGTAATTGTAATCGCAAAATCGGAATGTGCAGGTTCGAAAATCAGAATGTACATGAGTAATTGTGTTTACGCTGCATATGGATATATAATGCACCTCCAAATACAACCCCAACTCATTCTAGCCAAAAATAACCTTGCATAAAGTGATTGAAAGTGTGATAAATCTCTGTTGAATCGTCAATAGATGTACATTCCAATTTGAATACTCATATATGATAATTGGGTATAAATCGACTTCAAATATAAGTAATCGCGCGTTTTAGCAATTCCCCTAATAATTACAAAGTGTACATTCTGAATTACCCATTGTATAAAATGTTTTAGACAGAGATTTCTTTTTAAGTAAAAGTGGAATGCAAAGACAGAGATTATTATTTGCTCAACGACTCAATTTTTTCTGAAAGGGATTCTAGGTGTGGGTCAAGAGTTAAAGCTTTTTTATAAAATTCTAGTGCTTTCTTCTTTTTGCCTTTGGCAGCTTGAACATCACCAAGCCCACTATATAAGAGTGCTGACTTAGGAAGTTTGACCAAACCATCCTGGAACATAGCAATAGCTTTGTCCAACTCGTCATGTTGCAGATAGTATTGCCCATATCTATTGAACCAAACATCCCATGTGAAGGATTCTAAGTACCCATCAAATTCTTTGACATATTCTTCGAATCGAATAAAATTGTCTTCTTTTTGAGCATTTAGAATTAAAAAGTGTTTGGTATCTTCATGGATGTCAGTTGAAAGTCTAAAGCGTTTTCCTCGCCCTAAATAGTATTTTTTCAATGCCTCTAGCCCACCAAAGTTATCATATTCTTTGAGTGTATAGTAGCGTATTGGTTTGTAATTATGGAAATAGTCGCTTAATCCTTCATGAATAGTTTTTAATGGAGTCGTATAATGATCTTCTCTTTCCAAAACACTTACCCGACTGTCAACTCCTACTAAATTATTGATCTCAGTGTTAAACGAGCTATCATTGAGGATCCAGCCCTCTTCGAGCCCAGCAGTTATCAACAGAAACTTACTTTGGTCTCCTGAGAGGTTCAATTTATTGAGTGCTTCCATTCTTCTATTTGCGTGCGTAGGACTTGCTAGTAAGTAGGCACTAAAGAGGTCAGAATGTTCCCCTAATATTTCCAATCCTAATCCAGCTGCCATCTCCCATCCAAAGAAAATGCGTTCGTCTGACTTCATTGTTCTAAAATGTTCATCAACAAATGGGATTAGTTCCTTTTCTAAGAACCCGATAAATGTAACGGACTTTTCATAGAATAATGTTCTTCGCTTTCTTCTCTCTGTATTGACTCCTATAACAATGAATTCGGGAGTTTTGTCACGAAACATAAGCATGTGTTGATAGGCAACTCCAGCCATAAAATATTCTTGCCCATCAAGTAAATAAAGAACAGGATATGATTTGTCTTTGTCTTCACCATAACTTGGTGGAAGATAGACCTGAATATCTCTTTCTTCATTCAAAACATCAGATTGAAGGGTGTAGTTTTCACCGACTACATTGTTGCTGTGACTAGCTTGAGAGTAGCTAAGTGTATTGGCAAAAAGAAACAAGAATGAAATAAGGACTATTCGCATGATGTAGGATTAAATATTTTATGAAAGCATAGGTACGTTCCATGTCTCTGCAAGTTGTGAATACGACCGTGTTAACACTTCATTAACTTACATATCCTTTTGGTTTAGATGGATAAAATCCCCGAAAGCATATTTGAAAGACTCAAACGTGCTTTCGGGGATTAATTTTATGGTTTATAACATCTTCACATTATCATACATATTCTCGTCTACTCTTGTCCCATAAGGGTCAATAGAAACATAGTTAGGTAATTCATCAACGATCACTTTGACTTCCTGACCATCCTCACTGATTTGATGAGGCTGGAGATATATCGTTCCCCCATCCTTGCCTATCAAGCTTGGGTGCTTTTCGAACAATCCAATTTGTATTGGCTCGTTGATTCCAATTGGAGTGGTTTCACCACTCTCTTGCATTTCGAAACGCTTGGCATTCACTGTCATGGTTAGTTCGAATTTGCCATTGTCCAGTTCACGATGAGAAACATCTTCTACAGACAAGTCATAGGTAATTACTCGCTTTATCCAATCGTCTATCAATACATGATGTTCTTGTGGAGACACTTTGTAAAGTTCCTCTAAAAACTCAAGTGAAGTAGCACTGAATTGTATATCATCTCTGTAGCGATCAGCGATGGTACGGAGTACCAGATTCAAAGTGTCTTCTCCAATCAGATCTCTCAAGGCAATCATCACAGAGTAGTTTTTGCCATAAGAGAGATAGCCTTGCCCAAAAACTTGGTAAAGGGGAGGCTCTATTGTGGCGGACCATGCCCTACCTGTAAAATATCTTCTATTCGCAGATTCGCTCAGTTGATAGATGGCTCTTTTGCCATAGATTTTATCCATGATGACCGCTTCGGTGTACTTGGTCAATCCTTCAATGAACATGGAACCGCCCGACACGACTTTAGGCGCAAGAACATGTCCCCACCATTGATGAGCCACTTCGTGAATCGTACGTTTTGCTACTAAATTAAATTTATTTGGGTTTCGAAGATCTGTCAAATACAATCTGTCTTCTACCATGCCAATCAAACCGGAATGAGCAAACCCTCCAAAAGGCCAATGATTTGGTATTTCGACAATCCTGATTTGATCAAAAGGAAAAGCCCCGAAATTCTGAATACAATAATCTAAGGTAGCCGCTGTACTAGATGCAATAGAGTCAATGTTGTAATCATGACCAGGGTAGTAGTATTGTTCTATACCCACTCCATTGTGATCTTCCTTTTGCACATCATAGCCAGAAGATAAGTAGCCAACAGTTGGCATGATTTTTTGATCTGCCTTGTAATGAAAGTAGTTTCTTCCATCTTGCTTCCATTCTTTAAGCAAGTTTCCGCTACTGAGTGCTATCTCATCTCCTGATGTAGAGACCACCGTTTCGTAATTCACGCGTCCAGCTTTGATATCTGCCAATGCTAATGGTTCGCCATTGACGTCTTCAGTCTCTTTTATTGGAAGGCCTCTTTTCTCCCTTTCAAAATTGTTAGGAATCTCCATGCCAGATCTATAGCTTAAAGAGGGTTCGAAGCTTCTATGGGAGAGGTAGGTGCCATTTTTGACGATCTCTTGATCGAATTTATAACCAGTCACTTTGTAGTTTATTTCATAGTTGAACTTGACGGATTGGTTAGGCTCAACTGGCTTATTGAATTTGAATAAATAACTGTCATACTCGGGAAATTGCTCAACCAGTTCAGCATTTTCAAGAGAAACTTTATTTAAAGGAACTCGCGCAGTAATGAATAACTCTGTTATTGCATAATCTTCATTATTGACTAATACATAATCAGCTTTGATATCGTAGCCACTCTCTTCAGGATAGAGATCGACAGTCGTTTTCACGTCTAGCAAATACAATCTAGGTAATGCTTCATATTGCTTGAATTTTCGCTCATAAGCTTCTCTTACATCAAGAAAATCAGCTCCGGTGATGTATTCATTCGTCACATGCATATGGTAGTACACTGTTGTGCCACCTCCGATAAATATCATCAGAAAAGAAGCAAGTACTATTCTTTCCCACATTTTCCAATTCGTGAGCAAAGACCTTATTTGTAGTTGGAAATGTTGACCGATTCCTCTTTGCCATAGTTTAAAAGAGACCAAAGTCATCAGTCCAGTGAGTCCTATCCAATATATAGCGAGATGAAAGAATTCTAGTGAATCAGCTGAGTATCCTATCATATTGCTGAAGCTCACATCTGGAAGAAAACCAAATCTCAATAGGGAATGCTCAATCCCAATTTGCGGAGAAAGAAAGCTGGCTAGAATGATTACTCCAGTGATGCCCATGCCCAGATACTTGTTGCGCACGAGGCTTTGGATAAACACTGCTAATACGGAGAATAGAAATAATTGTAGGCCATTGAAATAAAACATGGATAGGTACTGACTCAAGTCTATTTCAAAGAAACCTGTGACTACTTGGGAACCTATGCCCATGATGATTCCTGAGCCAATGAGAAATGCTGGCAGTAGTAAAAGAGCCATTAGTTTCGAGACGAAAAGTGCCCAGTTTGACACGGGAGTGGCGTCTATGATTCCATTGAAGTTGAGGGATCGCTCACGCCATACCAATTCCCCGCTGTAAAAAATTATCAGCACAAACCCCAATAGTCTCATTGGGTCAAGAATGTTGATGATGATGAAGTTCGTAAGAGGATAAAGTGTGTCAGAATATTCTCCTCCTTTAAAAATTCGCGCATAAATTTCAGCGATAGAAATTGCTACCCAAATGAGGTTAACTGTGACGAATGGCAGGCTCTTCATCACTCCGTTGAGTTCTAGTTTGAGAAGCGAAAGCAGCGATGCTAGATCAGACTTTAAGGCTGTTGAGGGCTTTATTGTTTTATAAGAGACTGGTGTCGCCTTACTTTCAATAACCTCTTTGGTTTTCTTTATTTTCTGATTCAGTTGTCTGAAGGAAAACACGCGATAAGCGACCAACAGTATAAGTGCTGAAACGCCCATCCACAATATTCTATTCCACATAAATAGCCCAGAGAAAGAAACCAATTGGGTATTCTTTTGAAATGGCGTCCACGCCAGTGTCTGCTCGAAGAAAGCTGATAAGCCAAAAGGGTCAGCCAGTGCCGCAATCGCCATAGCTTCAGGAGAAGCAGGGACAGACTGCGCTATCAATGGTGAGTTCAAGAATATAGAACAGACAATGTAGAACATGTAAATGAATACCGCACTTGCGTAAGTTGCCAAATTGCTCTTTGACAAAACGCTCACTGAGAATATTATCGTAGCACAAATGAAAATATTGGGTAAGGCCGTGAACAACCATGGAGAAATATAGGCCATCAGGTTAAAAGAAGCCATTCTCTCCGGGTCTAGAGGCGTAATAGCATGCCCAAGTATCATGCCTATAATGAAAGGTGTGAACGCCAATATGCTAAATATTAATACCCCAACGAATCGACTCCAAAAGAATTGCGATTTTCGAATAGAAGTACTGTAAATGATATTATCCATTTTGTGTTGACCATCCCTGAGAACAGCGCTGATCACAAAGAACATGATGATGAAGACACTTGCTAGTGAGAAAAGCCCCATGAAGTTATGGATCTGATAACCTGCGTTGAAATTGACATTGGTTGGTGCAAATCCATTGGAACCAACTATATATCCAAAGAACGTGAACAGCAACGCGAATAGTGGGAATGCGCGCTGCTTGAGTTGATAGAATGCTTCGAATCTTATTAATTGACTAAACATATTAAGCAGATTTAAGTGATTGTTGATTGAATAAAGTGGCGAAGTAGAGGTCTTCCAAGTTGGGTTGGATTAGGTCAAACCCTTGCTCCGGTTGTGCATCAGCCATGACTCGTATTTGAGTTTCTCCAGAGACCAGTTTAGACGAGATGACACTGAATGCCTTTTTGTTGGCTTCAAGGTCTTCTTTTTTGATCATTTTGCTCCACAACTTGCCATTGAGCGTTTTGACTAGCTCAATCGGGTTGCCTTCAGTAACTATATTGCCTTGCGAAAGGATTGCCATGTTTTTGCATAAGTCGCGTACATCTTCTACAATATGTGTGGAAAGGATCACTATCACGTTCTCTCCGATTTCACTCAACAGATTGAGGAATCTGTTTCTTTCTTCCGGATCGAGACCAGCAGTAGGTTCATCCACGATGATGAGCTGTGGATTGGCGAGCAATGCTTGGGCGATTCCGAATCGCTGACGCATACCTCCAGAGAATGTATATACTGCTTTTTTTCTATGCTGATAAAGATTGACTTGTTGCAAGAGCGCAGTTACTTGTTCTTTTCGATCAGCCTTGTTGACAATGCCTTTGAGTACTGCTAGGTGATCGAGTAGACGCTCTGCGGAGATTTTTGGATACACCCCGAACTCTTGAGGAAGATAGCCCAACTGCTGACGAATCTCTTGTGGGTGTGCAATGATGTCCGTACCATTGAAAGTAATTGATCCTTCGCTGGGAGATTGTAGGGAAGCAATCGTACGCATGAGTGAAGACTTGCCGGCACCGTTGGAGCCGAGTAGACCAAACATGCCATTGCTGATGGTTAGAGAGATGTCATTGAGTGCCTTTACACCATTAGGGTAGGTCTTGGATAGATTCTTAATCGTGAGTGTATTCATCGCATTTTTGAGTTTATTTGAAGTAAACCTAAACACACGGTTTTGTTCTTTATAATAAGTGTGATGTACACTCAGATTATTCAGTCATATAATAGCTGGGAAAGGTCAAGTCATGTTGAGGTTGAAAATCAAAGAGTTCATGTGGATTTATGACCTGTTGGTCAGTAATATTTTGTCAATGATCAGATAGCAGTAATTTTGAGGTATGATTAGTTTTTTGAAAAAGTACAAAGCATTTGGAATCGGTATCGTAATAACCCTCATTCTTCGAGTGGTACTTGAATACGCTGGATTTTTGGCCATAAAAGGGAGCTTGTGGTTAGAGAATATCGCTTACTTCACCTTTTGGTCAGTAATGTTCTCACTACCAATCCACTACTTTACACACATAAATAAGAATAAGAAAACTGCTATTAGAGTAGTAGCCTTGATCTTTTTATTTTTCACATCTATGGTTATTGACCAATCCTTGTACATTCCGGACAACCCCATTACATATATACTATTCACATTCTTAATGATTGGATTCGTGTATATATTAAGTCCCTCTTTTATTATTAAATACTGGAAATTAATCGTAATAATCTACTGTACTCTCTTGCTCTTTTTTATATATATTCGTTTGTTTTCAGGTGATATTGAAGCCTATAAGAAAATTAAGGACGATGTACACCTCTTATTCTTCTTATTCCCAGCTCCTTTAATTATGGGGTTACTTCTATGGATATATGAACAATGGAAATGGCTAAAGTCATTGAAGGATGGCAAAGCGAAAGCAGAGCTCGACTTGCTCAAAACACAGATAAACCCGCATTTCTTTTTCAATACGTTGAACAACCTGTATTCGCTTACAGTGAAGCAATCTGAAGAAGCACCTAAAGTCGTCCTGAAGCTTTCTGAGATGATGCGATACACCATATATGAAGGGAAAAAGGAATTAGTATCGCTCGCTGATGAAGTCGAGTATCTGAAAAATTATATAGACTTACACAAGATCAGGTATCGTAAGACTGTTGATATCCAGTTTGACCACGAAATAAATCAAAGTCAGCAAATTGCACCGTTGATGTTTATAGTGCCTTTAGAGAATGCCATCAAACATGGTGTGGAAACTTTGTCGGACAATGCTTACATTAAAATGAGCTTACACAGTGATGATAAGACCATTCGATTCACGATAGAGAACAACTTTGATCCTAATGAAATAGGAGAGGAAAAAGGCATAGGATTGGAAAATTTGAAGCAGAGATTGGCACTAACCTATCCAAAAAATCATGAACTTAGTATCGTGGAGGAAAACAATGTGTTCAAACTAACTTTATCTATCGATTTATGATTAGATATATTATTGTGGATGATGAGCCCTTGGCTCATGAACTGATTGAGGAATTTTGCAGTATGCTACCACATCTTGAGCTCAAGCAAAACTGTTATAATGCCCTCGAAGCCATGCAATATTTGAATAAGGACACCGTAGACATCATGTTCCTCGACCTTAACATGCCCAAGCTCAAAGGATTTGATTTTCTAAGAACATTGACCAATCCTCCCAAAGTGATTGTAACGACTGCCTACAAAGAATTTGCATTGGAGGGCTATGAACTCAATGTCGCAGACTATTTACTGAAACCCTTCAGCTTCGAACGGATGGTAAAGGCGATTAACAAAGCCATCGGCCCACAGATTACAAATACTGCACAACCTCAAGCAGTTACTTCCTCTAATTCAACAGAGAGTTTTTTCATCAAAGGCGATAAGAAGTATCACCAAATCAAAGTAGATGGCATCCTCTACATTGAGGCCTATGGCAACTATACCAAGTTGTATCTGAAAGATGAAATGATCATCAGTCATGAAAAGATCTCGGACTATGAAGCGATGCTACCAATTAATAACTTCATGCGTGTGCATAAGTCATTCATCATATCGCTTAATAAGATCAACTTGATCGAAGGCAACCGCATCATGATCGAGGATCATGAAATTCCGATAGGGCAGACCTATAAGAGTTTGGTGAGTAAGTTGATTGGGGGATAATTCATTCTTCTAGTATGAAGACATTAAGTAAACGTTGTTTCTATTAATTATTTACCTTGGTAAATAATACCGTGTTAATGAACTAAAAAAAACAGCTATTATGAAGAAGAGTGACTTATGGATTTACAGAATTGCTACAGCGTTGTTGACCTTGCTGATGACTTTTAGTGCGACAATGTATTTTGTGCAAAATGAAATGGTGAGAGAAACATTCTTGAGGTTGGGTTTTCCAACTTTCATCATATACCCGTTAGCGATTGCTAAGATTCTAGGATTAGTCGCTATATGGTCGAATAAGTTCAAAATGCTCAAAGAATGGGCTTATGCGGGATTTTTTTTTGACTTACTACTTGCGGCAGGTGCTCATAATAATGCTGGTGATGGAGGAGAAATTCTAGCGATGGGAGGGTTGGTGCTGGTGGCAGTATCTTACTTTTATAATCGAAAATTGGACAATATTAGTGCTTAACAAATGAATGACTTGTGTTCTTGCAATACGCTATATGCAAGGGTATAATTCATTTAATAAATCAACTGGTTACTGGCAATCACACGATCATCGAGAATGATGAAATTCCTATCGGACAGACTTATAAGAGTGGAGTGAGAAAGTTGGCTGGGGGAACTAGCTAACAGGTTTAACTTTGTGGTTTAGGAATAAGCTGACATTCGAGATGGATATTAATTTAGCGTCATACTTGTTTTATCTTAAATAGATATCCGTATCCATGCCAATGGCGAATCCATCTTCGTGTGGTTCAAATAGATCTACAACAATGCCTTCATTAGCCATTTTCTGAAGTTCCTTAAATAAACCTTCATCCAATCCCAACTGCTCTAAATGTTTTTGAATTCGCCTATAAGTGGCTGGCCCATTAGTTTTCAAGAACTTAATAATTTCTAGTCTAATTTTGTCATTCTTTATGTCAGATTCTACTTGTTTTGACTTTGTCAATATGTCATTGACTAATTCTTTAACTTGTTTTTCATCTATTTTGTGAGATTTTAATTCTTTCATTTGACCAGATAACTCTGAAATTGTGGCTTGTAAAATTAGCTCATTATCTTCTCCATTAACCGAACCTTTTTCTGATTTATAGACATGTTTTCTCATATCAGTCACAGTTTCTTTCATTATATCAAATGTTCCAGAATATAATTTATTGAATAGAGCTTCCAATTTTGATACATTCGATTCAACTCTATTGGATATTTTCTCATTCTCTCGAGACATTCTTTCAGACATTTTATAGAAAACTATAGATAGTACAATGGCTGTGATGCCTAAAACAATTGATGTAATTGAGGATACGAGTGAAAATATATCTATGGCATCCATATTATTAATTTGTTCTTAACATAACTTGAATTAAATATATTAGTAATGTGTAATAAAAAATAAATATAGTTATTTAAATATAGTTAAAGCAGAAACATTTTAAGAAAGCCCAGATATTAATACGTTTTGTTAATTGAATTACCCCATCTCCAGCTTATTAGCCTGAAGGCACCCGTTGGATATATAAGTGAATGTGCAGTTGTTCTTATAGGAAGGTAGAAATTTTGCTTTTATGAAGATCACCCAAACACCAATACCTTCAGTGCCATAATCACTATCAACAGAATGAAGAGTTTCTTCACCCAAGTATTCCCTTTCTTCACAGCCGTATGAGCGCCTAAGTAACCACCGATGGAGGAGCCGAACATAAGAGTTACTCCTGTGCCATAATCGATCATGCCGTAGTAGGCGAATGAAATCAATGAGGTTATCGTGATCACTAGCCAAATGATGGTATTGGTAGCGTTGGCTTGGATAAAGGTTCTCCCAAAGAACCAGATCAATACATAAATGAGCATAACTCCAGAAGCCACTTGTAGCGTGGCACCATAGAGTACAACGATAAAGTAAGCTAGATACCCCACTCTTTTTCTCGATCGATTTGGGTCGGACTCTTCAATACCAAACTTCTTACTAATAAATGCAACAGGTGCCATCGCTAGGATGACAATACCGATCAATAGCGATAAGTTGTAGCCGGCCAGATCTTTAAGAAGAATGGGGCCCATGATTCCTCCTAGTATGGCCAGCGGAATAAATATCCAAACCAATTTCCAATCGATATTTCTAGATCGAAAGAATGGGATAGTGGAAGTAGTGAATCTCGCCAAGTCTCCCATTTTATTAGTGGCGAGGGCTATTTCGGGAGGAAAGCCTAAGGCGATGAGTGCTGGTAGTGCTAACATGCCTGCTCCTCCGGTGATGCCTCCATAAAAGGAGGAGATCAACCCTATCAGAAATGCGAAGGCTAGTTTATAAAGAAGATACTGTTCTCCGAAGAGTGATAGGGTCATCTGCATATTAAAAAAGCGAGGAATCTTCCTCGCTCGTTTTAGTCATTCCAGTACACACGCGAATCTAAATAATTAGAGTACGAGACTACTGTTTTCATAGGAGTCTCCTGTCAAACATTATGCGTGTATTGGTCTATTGTCAGTAGCTGCCAAACAAGCTTCTTTGACGGCCTCCATATAAGTTGGATGCGCATGTGACATACGAGAGACATCTTCAGCAGACGCACGGTATTCCATTGCTGTGACAGCTGCTGCGATCATGTCTGCCGCTCGAGCACCAATAATATGTACACCAAGAATCTCATCAGTATTTTTATCAGCGAGTACTTTCACTTGTCCATCGATGTCCATACTGGCTCTCGCTCGTCCCAATGCTCTGAATTGGAAAGCACCTGATTTGTAGGCTCTTCCAGATTCTTTGAGTTGCTCCTCAGTCTGCCCTACACTGGCTACTTCTGGCCATGTATAAACGACTCCTGGGATCAAGTTGTAGTCGATGTGAGGTTTCTGTCCTGCCATTTGTTCTGCGACCATTGTGCCTTCTTCTTCTGCCTTATGCGCGAGCATAGCACCTTTTACGACATCACCTATCGCGTAGATATTATCTACATTTGTCTTTAAATGAGTGTCAGTTTCTATCTGGCCTCTATCAGTTACTTTTACGCCTGCATTTTCTAGACCAAGTCCCTTAGTATAAGGACTTCTACCTATAGATACCAAACAGTAATCTCCTTTGATTTCAACTTTTTCGCCTTTCTTGTTTTCAGCAGTCACTATGACCTCTTTGCCTTTAGTAGCAACAGCAGTTACTTTATGACTAGTCTTGATATCGAAGCCCAGTTTTTTTAATGAACGACCTAGGTCTTTACCCATGGCGCTATCCATCGTTGGAATGATGCGATCCAGATATTCCACAACAGTCACTTTAGAACCAAGTTTTGCATAGACAGAACCTAGCTCAACACCAATCACACCACCACCGATTACGATCATGTGCTTTGGTATTTCTTTCAATTCCAATGCTTCAGTACTAGTGATTACTCGCTTCTTATCTATTTTGATAAAAGGAAGAGAAGATGGCTTAGAACCCGTTGCAATGATGACTTTATCAGTTTTGATTTCAGTAGAATCACCCTTCTCTGGAGTAATTTTAATAGTGTTTTTATCAATGAATGATCCAAATCCAGTCAATACATCAATTTTATTTTTCTTCATCAAATAGTCGATTCCGCCTGTTGTTTGCTCTACAACTTCGCGTTTTCGTTGAATCATCTGTTTGAAGTCCACCTTAGGCTTATTGATGATGATGCCATGAGTAGCAAAGTTGTGCTCCGCTTCATGGAAGTGATGTGAAGAGTCCAAGAGTGCTTTGGAAGGAATACATCCAACATTGAGACAAGTACCTCCGAGCACATTGTATTTTTCTATAAGGGCAGTTTTGAAGCCAAGTTGAGCACATCTGATGGCCGCGACATATCCGCCTGGTCCTGAACCTATTACTGTTACATCGTATTGCATAATATTATTAGTTAGCGTAATTGATATTCTAATTTTATTGAAAGACCACCTGTTAGCCTATTGTTTGTGTTTCTACTACCAAGAATATTAACTATCCCGAATCCTGGAGCGTAATAAACAGGAAATACTTCTTGTTGTAATTTGCTAACTACATAAGCAAATCGCGATGAGAATGAAAAGAAGAGTCGTTGCGAGATTTCTTCACGAAACGTAAAATACGCTTCAATGCCTCTAGTCGAGTTTTCTTGAGTTAGTTCCGTATGTAGATCGTCAAAATAATTTCCCTCGAAAAAGGCATCACCCGTTTCATCGTAATTTGAAAAAATCAAATTGGCACCTAATATTAGGTCATTTTTATTGTCAGGATTAGAGAAGTAGTCTAATTCAACTCCCATTCCTAATTTGAAGTAAGAGCCGATCACCTGATAGTCTAACTCATCATAAATGTTGGACTGAATATTTGCGTAACCCAAAGAGGCCCTATAAAAGATGTTCTTCCTTTGATAAGTGATCTCAGGCTCAATGACAGTTGCGTTTCCTTTTAATGCCCAGTGTAAAGGCTTGAATAATTCAAGACCAATATAAACGTGTCTATTTTTACTATCAGTGCTATCTACTTGGCTGAATGACACATTTAAAGTGCAAATAATTAAGAGTATGGTGACGATGACGTTCCTCAATTGACAGTGATTTCGGTGTAACTATAACTATCATCAATCACTACATCAGTAAAAGTAGTTCTTGCTCCTAACTCAACATTATCAGTTCGTACTCTGAGACCACAAACCCTAGATTCTACTTCCGTTTTGATTTCATATAGAATTTCTAATGTGTCTGCTTGCCCTGATTGCTCAAAAACATAAACCACCGATTGTGAGTTCATATCTACTGGAAGTTCATTGTAGAACGGATTGTTATCACCAATCTGTTTTCCCAATTCATTATCTACCAAAGCATATATCTTTGAAACATTAAGAGACTCACTAATAGTGAGTGAAAATGTAGGCTCACCTACACTTCCATCACAAAAGAAACTACACCCAGAGCCTATGATAGATATTACTACTAGGGAGAAAACTGACAGAATATAAAGGATTGGTCTACGCATCATTTATACATTCAAAAGAAGTCTGGTTGGATCTTCCAATAGCTGTTTTACTCTTACCAAGAAGCTTACCGATTCTTTTCCATCGATAATTCTATGATCATAAGAGAGCGCTAAATACATCATTGGTCTTATCACAATTTCACCATTGACCACAACGGCACGTTGTACAATATTATGCATTCCTAAAATCGCAGATTGAGGAGCGTTGATGATAGGGGTTGACATCATTGATCCAAATACTCCACCATTGGTCAAAGTGAATGTTCCTCCAGTCATTTCATCTATCGTCAACTTATTGTCCCTGGCCTTAGTGGCTAGTCTGACCACTTCACTTTCAATGCCTTTGAAGTCAAGCGCTTCAGCATTTCTAATCACTGGTACGACCAATCCTTTTGGAGCGGAGACAGCAATCGAGATATCACAGTAGTCATTGAAGATCATTTCATTACCATCAATTTTACCATTGACTGCTGGCCACTCCTGTAGAGCGACACAACATGCTTTCGCGAAAAATGACATGAACCCAAGTCCTACGCCATGCTTTTCCTTAAACTGCTCTTTGTATTGCTTACGCAAGTCCATGATAGGCTTCATATCTACTTCGTTGAAAGTAGTCAGCATAGCTGTTTCGTTCTTCACAGTTACCAGTCGCTTAGCAACGGTCTTGCGAAGAGAAGTCATTTTCTCTCTACGTTCTCCTCTACTTACTCCTCCCGTAAATACTGGAGGAGCAGGTGTAGAAGCAGCAGGTTTGCTTGGAGTTTTAGGAGCAGCAGGTGCTTGCTTTTGTGCTTTCTCAGCATCTTCTTTAGTGATGCGACCGTCTACACCAGTACCTTTGACTGTTGATGGCTCGATCCCTCTTTCGCTTAATATTTTTGATGCTGCTGGTGAGGCATGTCCAGTGGCGTAGGTAGTATCATTGCTTGCTGATGTTGGCGAGGCAGTTGTTTCAGTCGTTGCAGCGTTTGCAGCAGGTGCGCCACCTTCCATAATTTCGATTTTACAAATAAGACCACCGATTTCTAGTACATCGTCTTCTTTTGCAATTATCCTCAATATACCATTACCTTCTGCCGGCAATTCAAAAGTCGCTTTGTCAGAGTCAACCTCAGCGATGATCTCATCCATTTCGATGTAGTCTCCATCTTCTTTTAGCCATCCAGATATAGTCACTTCTGTGATAGACTCACCGACTGTTGGTACGACCATGTCTCTCACTTCTCCTGTAGCTTTTGCTTCAGAGGAGTCAGTCTCAGTCCGAACAGCACTAGCAGCTGGCGCGCTAGATGCAGCACCAGAGGCATCGGTATCTATTGTACAGATAGTGGCTCCTATTTCGATAGTATCACCTTCTTGAGCGACTATTCTAAGAGTACCAGCACCTTCAGCAGGCAATTCAAACGTAGCTTTATCTGATTCGAGCTCAGCAATGATCTCGTCAACTTCTACGTGGTCTCCATCACTTTTTAGCCAGGTGGCTAGGGTTACTTCTGTGATCGATTCACCAACGGTAGGGACTTTGATTTCTATACTCATGATTATATTATTTGAATGTCTTTATCTATGTTTTGAAGGATTATCTATCGAATGCAGCTCTTACAATTCGCTCTTGCTCTTGGGCATGAACTTTCGCATATCCTGTAGCAGGAGATGCACTAGGCTTCCTAGCCACGATCTCCAAGTCTTTGCGTTTGAAATAAGAGCGTAAAATATAGGTCCAAGCTCCCATATTGACAGGCTCTTCTTGTACCCAGAATATTTTCTCAGCTGTATAACTATCTATAATCTTATCGATTTGTGCTTCAGGGAATGGATGGAGTTGTTCTATTCTTATTATGGCAACATCCTTACGCTTGTTCTTTTGTTGCTCTTCGTAGAGGTCAAAATAGATTTTACCTGTACATAGTAACACCTTCTTGACCTTTTTCTTATCCACATAGCTGTCACCAATTACTTCTTGGAATGAACCAGAAATAAATTCTTCGACAGGAGACACTACTTTTGGATGTCTCAATAGTGACTTAGGAGACATGTTGATCAAAGGCTTTCTAAACTCCCAAGTCATTTGTCTTCTCATCGCATGGAAAAGGTTGGCCGGAGTTGTTATGTTCGTGATGATCATATTATACTCAGCCGACAGTTGCAAGAATCTTTCTGGACGCGCATTAGAATGCTCAGGTCCTTGACCTTCGTAGCCATGAGGAAGTAATATCACTAGTCCATTCATTCTTTGCCACTTTGATTCAGAAGGAGCGATGAACTGATCGAACATTACTTGCGCACCATTGGCGAAATCACCAAACTGTGCTTCCCATATTACGAGGGCATTTGGATTAGCCATAGCATAGCCAAACTCAAATCCGAGCACGCCAAATTCAGAAAGGAAGGAGTTGTGAATATCGAATTTCGCTTGCCCTTCTTCTATGTGGTTAAGACTATTGTACGCTTGGTTAGTATTAGCATCATGCAATACTGAATGTCTGTGAGAAAAAGTTCCTCTTTGAACATCTTGCCCAGTGAATCTAACTCTTCGCCCTTCAGTAACTATTGATCCATAAGCCAAAAGCTCAGCAGCTGCCCAATTCAGGCTCTTGTCAGTAAAGAACATGTCCTTACGCTGCTTCAATTGTTTTTCTATTTGTTTGATCGGTTTGAATCCATCTGGAATAGAAGTCAAAGCTTTAGCAACTTTGTCAATGATCTCTTGAGAAACCCCCGTCATAGGAGATTTGTCAAAGTCCTTAGGAGTTGATCTGCGCAATTCTTTCCATTCCTTTTCCAACTGTTGATATTCGTAAGGAAGTGCTTTTTGCTTCACTAAGTTCAAGCGATCTTGCAAGTCACTTCTGAATGACTTATCCATTGATTTTGCCAATTCAGCATCTACATCTCCTCTTTCGATAAGGCTCTTGTTGTAGACTTCTCTTGGATTGGGATGCTTAGATATTATGTTGTAGAGCGATGGCTGAGTGAACTTAGGCTCATCACTTTCATTATGTCCATGACGTCTATAACACACCATATCAATAAATATATCTGTATTGAATTTCTGTCTGAATTCAATGGCAAGTTTCATACAGAAGACGACTGCTTCTGGATTGTCACCATTGACATGTAGTACAGGCGCATCAACAACCTTGGCTACATCTGTACAATAGATGCTAGATCGAGCGTCATCAAAGTCTGTAGTAAATCCTACTTGGTTGTTGATGACAAAATGGATAGTGCCACCTGTGGCATAACTGTCAAGCTTTGACATTTGAGTGACTTCATATACGATCCCTTGTCCAGCAACTGCAGCATCCCCATGGATAAGAATCGGTACGATCTTATTTGGATCACCTTCGTATTGTTTATCTATTTTGGCTCTAGTGAATCCTTCTACTACTGGATTGACAGCTTCTAAGTGAGAAGGATTAGGGGCCAATTTTAAATTCACTTTTTTTCCAGAAGCGGTTTCTACTTGACTTGAGAATCCCATGTGGTATTTCACATCACCATCACCCATGGTAAGGTCTGGGGCGGCTGTTCCTTCAAATTCGTTGAATACTTGCTCATAGGTTTTACCCATGATGTTGACCAATATATTGAGACGGCCTCGATGTGCCATACCTAGTACAAACTCCTCAACACCAAGATCGGCACCATGAGTGATCAATGCGTCTAATGCTGGAATAGTAGTTTCACCACCTTCTAGTGAGAATCTTTTCTGCCCCATATACTTCGTGTGAAGGAAGTTCTCAAAAACAACCGCTTCATTGAGTTTGTAGAGAATTCTCTTTTTCTCTTCTGTAACAGGATTAAAGGCCAAAGCCTCTTTTTCACTTTTTGTTTTGAACCAGTTCAATATCTCTGGTTGGCGGATATACATATACTCGAAACCGACTGTCCCTGTATATATGCTTTTAAGTGCGACTAGTATATCTTTCAGTGTTGCCTTCCCTATACCCAGTTCGTTACCCGCATCAAAAACAGTATCCATATCAGAATCGGCTAGCCTAAAGTTAGCAAGCTCTAATAGTGCGCTACGATCTCTTCGCTGGCGGACAGGATTGGTTTTTGCTTCTAAGTGACCCCTGGTTCTATAGGCATGTATTAGATCTCTAACCCCTATTTCCTTAGGAGAAGCTGAGCTAGTAGGCTGAGGCCCATCTTCTCCATATTTTTGTTGAGAAAACTCAAAACCTTCGAAGAATTTTTGCCATGATTCATCTATAGAAGCAGGATCAGTTTGATACGACTTGTATAGTTCGTCTATATAAGAACCGTGGGCATTTGCGATATAAGAATATTTGTCCATGAGACTATTTGATGTTGTAGATACTCTACAAAAGTAAACAAGATGTTTTGAATATTAAAACCGTATAAGCGACTAAGCGGTATATTGTATTTTTGTGAATTGAGACTCGCCTGAATAGGATGAAATGGTAAGAGGCAAGATGTTATTTTTAAGACAATGAGAAAAAGAGCAATTTCTGAGCGGGTGAGTGTCATTCGTGATCTTTGCTATACTTACCGAAATTGAGTAAATTTATTAATTGGAAACTGCTGTAATAAAATCAACATCTATGAAACGCGTATTGACGGTCTTGGCTTTAGTGATTTGTGCAAACGTATTGGCAAATACAGGCGTGCCTCGGATTGTTATAAACCCGCTAGGTCATTCAGGAAAGATTTTCAATATCTTGTTTACACCAGATGGCAAGAAGATCATCTCAGTATCCGAAGATAAGAGCATTAGAATATGGGATGCGAGTACTGGTGAGATGCTCAAGAAGTTTGAATCTCAAGTCGGTGATGGTCCTGAAGGGATGTTTTATGCTTCAGCCATTTCCCCAGATGGCAAGTTATTGGCGGTGGGTGGATATCCGGTGAGCGAAGAGAAGAAGAACTATATCATCATTATTGATATAGAAAAGGGAGAACAAGTAAGTACAGCGGTGGGACATGAAAATGTAATCAACACATTAGATTTTGATGCTACTGGCAAGTACCTAGCTAGTGGCAGTGATGATGGGACTATTAGAATCTGGAAAGTAAGCCCTGAAGCGTCTTATCGCACGGCAGCCGTTATTGATATGAATACACCGGTGGCTAGCATTTCGTTCAATAAGAAAAATCGAAAATTGGCAGTATCGATTGAAGATAAATATGTTTATCAATTTGACCTCAGTGGGCTGAGTAAGGGCATTAAAAAATTCACCCCAATCCAATTGAAAAAGCATACCATGCCGGTGAAAAATGTAAAATTTTCTCCAGATGAAAAATATCTAGCGTCTAGTAGTTATGGTAATGAAGTCGTTCTATGGAATGCTGACGGTAGCTATGAGATTTTCTTTGATGATTTGAAAAACCCAGTCAATGCGATAACCTTTTCTTACGATTCGAAAGTAATGGTTATGATGGATCATATAGATGGAGTCGGAAGAAGCTATTCTATTCCTAGCGGCAATAAATTTACTGACTACTACGCACATGACAATACAGTATTTACAGCCGACTTCTCTCCAAGCTCATTACAAGGCAACTATCTAGTAGCTTCTGCTGGCGGGAATAACAATGAAATATACATCTGGAATCCAATCAATGGGAAAACCCAAAAACGAATCAAAGGAAAGGGGAATACTATCTGGGATATTGAGTTCGGACAAGGTATGGAGCTCTTTGTTTCCAATAAATTCCTCAAAAGCGGGAAAGCTGCTAAACCGGCCTATAGCTTTGATTTTAATACATTCTTGGTCAATCAGAAGCCTGGAAAAGCGATGCATTCAGAATTGTATACCGCTAATAAAACGGTCAAACAAACAGGTATTTATACCATTGCGCTGGCGAAGACTGAAATCAATAATGATCAGGCAGAAGATGGTAGAATACTAGACTTTGTAGTGACCCCAGATGGACGGGTCATTATCGGGAGTGACTTCTCCCTCAAGATGTATTCTAAGTCTGGGCGATTAGAAAAACAATTCAAAGGACATACCGGAGGAGTGCGTACCGTAGCGGTAAGTAGAGATGGCAGATACATGGCGTCAGGTAGTGAGGATCAAACTGTCAAACTTTGGAACCTCAATGAAAAGGGGGACTTTCCTAGTCTTAGAGAAGTATTTAGTGAAGAAGAGTGGATTGGGTATTTTGAAACGTTTGATCCAGAGATCAACGAGTTGACAAAAGTTAAATCAAAGGAGTCATGGGCTAAGGTAATCGCCTATCTGAAAAAGATAAAAGATAAAACGTATCGTGACTTAGAGGCCGTTCAATCAAGTTTTGGCGAACAAATTCAGCCATTTGTGCATCTATTTATGTCAGACGATATGGAGTGGATAAGCTGGACACCAACTGGATATTTTCATAGCTCATCACAAGGAGGTAAGTACTTCGGGTGGCACATCAATCGGGGTATTGGCCAATTGGCAGATTATTATGAAGCAGAACAATATTTTGAAATTCTTTATCGTCCGGAGGACATGCTCAAAAGTATTCAGCAGGCTAAAAGAGTCAGAGATATATTACTTGATGAAGGGGAAAGACTCTTTGATTTGTCTAAACTCAATAGACCTTCGGCTGGATTTTTCAATAGTGGAGACTTGACTTTTGGGGACGACAAGGTGCTGACTTATAAAGATGGGAAATACCTCACTGCTAAAAAGAGTCTCCCGCTTACCATTGACGTGTATGATGGAGGAGGAGGTATCAAGGAGGTGAATATCTATCAGAATGGTAAACTGATAATCATAGATGAAGAAATGGCTTCGATAAACGAGGAGAAGAAAATATCAAAAACTTACACGATTGATCTGATCAATGGACAAAATGATTTCAAAATAGTAGTGCTTAACTACCAAAAGGTAGAATCTAAGCCAGATTATATTAAAATACTGTACAGTGGAGATATGTTGGCGACAGCTGATTTATACATTTTATCTGTTGGGATCAATAAGTATAAAAACCCAAAGTACCACCTAAACTATGCTCAGCCGGATGCCAAATCATTTACTGATAAGGTGGTTGAGAAGTCAGGTAAGATCTTCAAGAACATTAAGAAGATAGAATTTTATGATGCTGAGGCCACTCGCGATAAGATCTATCAGGGTTTTGAAACAGTCATCAAACAAGCCAAACCGGAGGATGTTTTTGTGTTTTACTATGCAGGTCACGGGAGTTTGGATGAAGAAGATGATGATAAATACTACTTAGTACCTACTGATGTAACCCAGATATACGGAGACTCAGAACAGTTGAAGAACAAAGCAATATCTGCTGATGATTTAAAGGCCATGTTGTCAAAAGTCAAATCTCAGAAGCAATTGATTCTACTTGATGCCTGTCACTCTGGTGGCGCGGTCAAAGCATTCAGTACTAGAGCCGGTGGGTCTGAAGAGAAAGCATTGGTGCAGTTAGCAAGAGCTTCCGGGGTAGTACTTATTGCGGCTAGTCAATCGCAGCAATTTGCTACAGAATTTGAGGAGATTGGCCACGGAGTATTTACATACTCATTGCTTGAGGCTATGGATGGCAAAGCAGATAGTGGGGACAAGAAAGTAACGGTAAAAGAAATAGCAAGATATATGGAAGAGCGTGTTCCAGAACTCAGTGAAAAATATGGAGGGGAAGCGCAATACCCTACAGGGTTCTCTCATGGTAATGATTTCCCTATTTCCCTGATAGAAGAATAGTCTCAGATCATCCTTAAAAATAAAAGCAACCTTATCTAAAGGTTGCTTTTTTAGTGCTATTCATTCTTCATTTCATTATTTCAAAAAGGGTTTGAAATTCAAGTTCAAGTAGTTTTCTATTTAGCAAGTTTGATTATATTTAAGGGTTGTGGAGGCTTTCTTTTGCAAATAGGTCTCCTATTAGACCGTAACATACTATCAATCAGTTGACTATGATCAAAACAAACTTTTCATTTCAAAATCATATTGCCCAATTTTTCTCTTTTTTCTCCTTCATTTTATTTTTCTCCTTTATTAGTTCCTCTTATGCCCAGAACAATTCTGTAGCGATCGGTAGCGAAGATGTAAAGGAAAATGCGGTACTCTGGCTCAATGGCAATGGCAATCAAGGTCTACTTCTTCCGGCTGTAGCAGCTGTTGGAGACATCATATCACCTGATGCTGGGATGATTGTCTTTCAAACTTCAGACAACAAAGTTTATTATCGCAACGCTACCGACTGGATTGAGCTCGGTGCCGAAGGAAACGGGAGTAGCGATAGTTATTCTCTTGACATAAATACAAACAGTATTCAACTGTTGAAAAACGGGGATATTGAAGGAGCAGCCATTGGTTTGGATGCTGTAGAAATAGGCGCTTCGTCAGGTGATATTGGCGGAACTATCGAAAGTCCTCAGATAAAGGATGGCGCTGTCGGACTTATACAGCTAGACAATATGGGGCTAGGTAGTGGTGATGCTGGCAACATCCTGCGATGGAATGGAACCCTATGGGAAGCCGTTGCGAATAGTGGAGGAGCAGGCACAGATGACCAAGCAGCGAATGAAGTATCGGTGACTGCTCAAAATGGTGTGACTTCTACAGATACCCAAGCAGCACTCGAAGAACTGCAAGGAGAAATAACTACTAATACTTCTAGTATTGTGACCAATGCGACAGCAATAGCTGCAGATCTGGACAGTGATGCGACCAATGAAATCCAAGATGCAGCCGGTGTAGCGGTAAGCCCATCAGGTAATTTAACAGCTACAAATGTGCAAGCTGCCTTGGTGGAATTACAAACAGATCTTGATGCTAGTGCCGGGAATGATGACCAAGCAGCCAATGAAGTGCCGGTGACTGCTCAAAATGGCGTGACTTCTACAGATACCCAAGCAGCACTCGAAGAACTACAAGGGGAAATCACTACCAATACTTCTAGTATTGCGACCAATGCGACAGCGATAGCTGCAGATCTGGACAGTGATGCGACCAATGAAATCCAAGATGCAACCGGTGTAGCTGTCACTCCAGCAGGTAATTTAACAGCTACAAATGTACAAGCTGCCTTGGTAGAATTACAAACGGACCTTGATGCCAGTGGCGGAACCGATGATCAAGTAGCTTCAGAAGTTCCGATTATCGCTTCCGTAAATTTAAGGGCAACGGATGCGCAAGGTGCATTTGATGAACTACAAGGAGATATCGATGTTATCAATGCTGCGATATTAGGAACAGGTGACATGCAGGCTGCTACTTACGATGCAAACAGCAATAACATTGTTGATGCATCAGAAACGGCTGCAACAGTAACAACGAATGCGAACTTAACAGGCCCAGTAACATCAACAGGAAATGCGACTTCCATTGCGAATGGCGCTATTACCAATGCGATGTTGGCAAATGGCGATGTTGCTAACTTATCAGGTACCAACTCAGGTGATGAATCAGTTTTCACACTCAGTACGGATGGACTTGTTCCAGCACCAGTTACAACTTCAGGCAGAGTATTACAGGATGATGGCACTTGGGTAGCAGCCGGTTCGGGAGACATGCTTCAAGCAACATATGATGGTAATACTGATAACATTGTTGATATGGCCGCTACCGTTACAACCAATGCCGACTTAACAGGTCCAGTAACTTCTATTGGCAATGCTACAGCGATAGGCGCTGGAGTGATCACGAATGCGATGCTGGCCAATGGAGATGTGGCTAATTTATCTGGAACGAATACTGGTGATCAGACAAATGTAACTGGCAACGCAGCAACGGTAACCACGAATGCAAACTTAACAGGTCCAGTAACTTCTACTGGCAATGCTACAGCGATAGGCGCTGGAGTGATCACGAATGCGATGCTGGCCAATGGAGATGTGGCCAATTTATCTGGAACGAATACTGGAGATCAAACGATTACGCTCACAGGCGATGTGACAGGATCAGGCACAGGATCTTTTGCCACAACTTTGGCGACAGTTCCTATTACCAAAGGAGGTACGGGTGCAACAACAGCAGGCGCAGCCTTGACTAATTTAGGGGGCGTATCAAATCCAATGACAACTTCTGGTGACATTATAGTTGGAGGTGCAGCGGGAGTAGTAACTCGGCTAGCAGCACCAGGTACCAATAGGGCTATTTTAGGCTATAATGGCACTAATCAGGTTTGGGTAACCGGTACAGCAAATCAAGTGATAGGTACCAATGGTACGGGTGACCTCACTTCTATAAATCAATCGGCAATTGGCGATCAAACCGGTTTAGCAGATAACGCTATTCCTAGAGCATTAGGAGGAACATTAGTCCCTTCTATTATTGCGGATGATGGTACTAACGTTGGAATTGGTGTAGCTGCTCAAGCGACTTCTAAATTATCGCTCTTTTCAAGTGATATTGCCAATGAAAATGCGCTAAATATTACAATGAATACCTCTGCTGCTGGAGTAGTTATAGCCAATCGAACAGGTTTGACCGCTACTGGCTCTGGTCAGAATTATGCTGGAAGTTTTGTAGTGGTCAGTAATAATGGAAGTTCTACTCGTGGTGTAGCCGGGCAAAGCTCATCAACATCAAACGGTGATCATTATGGTGTAACTGGAATTTCAGATGGTACAAATACGGGGTTTAATTATGGGGTATTTGGTCGAGCCACAGGGGCTGCGGTTAATTATGCAGGCTATTTTGCCGGTAATACGGTTATTGAAGGAGAATTGGCAGTTGGCGCAACGCCCTCAGCAGGAACTTCAGGGCAAGTTCTTCAATCAAACGGAGCCAATGCAGCACCAAGCTGGGTAGCCGTGTCTGGCGGAGGCTGGGGTCTTACTGGTAACGCAGGGACTGTTGATGATGGAACCAATTTTATAGGAACCATTGATGATGTTCCTTTAAATTTTAAAGTTAATAACCAAGTAGCAGGAAGAATTGATAATACGCTTGGCAATACATTTTTTGGTGTTAGCACTGGTTTGGCCAATGTGACAGGCTTTGATAACGTTGCTATAGGAACCAACGCCTTGCTGCAATCTCTCTCTAGAAGTAACACGGCCATAGGATCTGGAGCATTGCAAGCCATAACTTCCAATGGTGAAAACACAGCTGTAGGAAATTTTGCCCTTGGTAATAGCACTGGTGGTGGTAATACAGCAGTAGGAAGAAGCGCACTTGATGCTAATGTTGCTGGAACAGAAAACACTGCTATAGGATTTGGAGCCAATGTAGGTTCTGGAGGACTTACTAATGCAACAGCCATTGGAACCAATGCTCGGGTAGATCAAAGCAACAGTTTGATTCTTGGAAGTATCAATGGTGTGAATGGTGCGACAAGTGCTGTAAATGTAGGGATTGGAACTACTACCCCAGAAGCGACTTTACATATCGTTGGCGGGTCAGCTCTTGCTTTGAGATTGCAAAGTGCCACTCATGTGTTTATGGAATTGTATGCTGAAGGAGCCGGTACAAGAAGTGGATGGTTCGGATATGGCATACCTTCAGATCCGATTCTTGCTATTAGAAATGAAAGGGCCGGGGGTGATATAATTTTGCAAACTGAGGTTGGAGGCGTAGTACATATTGCAGGGGCTATCAAAATAGCGGATGGCTCTGAGGCTGCTGGTAGGGTACTTACTTCAGATGCAACTGGATTGGCGACATGGCAGACCGCTGCATCTTCCCCCTTCACGCAAGGTGCAGGAGTGGTTTACAATAATTCCACTGATCAAGTGGTAATAGGCAATACGTCATTAACTGCTGGTTACAAATTCGAAGTTGAAACTCCAGTTGATGCAACAATGCCCATTGCAATCTCAGCAGACCAGAACTACACAGGCGCAGCCCAAACATTTGGTTTTATTTCTCAAATTTCGAATGCCGGTACAGGTCAAAAATCTGGAATATGGAACATCGTAGCTGGAAATGTCGCGCAAACCCAGGATATCATTGGTACAAGAAACCAAATGACCAAAGGTAGCACAGAAAACGTATATGGAATTTATAATACGGGGGAAGACTACAATTATTTCGAGGGAAATGTGGGAATAGGAACTACCACTCCCACTTATCCACTTACAGTTCTCACATCGACTAATACACATGCAATAGTCGGGACCTCAACTTTCGTAAACGCTGGCGTAAATTATGGAGTAGATGGTAAAAGTTCTGGAGGGGATTTTAATTGGGGAGTAAGTGGGCGAGGCACAGGTGGGACTCAAGCAATAGGAATTTATGGCGTTGGAACTGGGGGCATGAATAGTAGCTATGGGCTGTATGGAATTGGTTCTTCGAGTACTGCTAGTAACGAAGTCGCGGGGGTTTATGGCCTTTCAGATGGAGCTACCATCGCAACTGCGACTTATGGTGGAAAATTTGAGGCTAAGTCAATCGGGGGTTCAAATACAAACTATGGTATTTATGCCACGGCTTCGGGAGCAAATACAAATTATGCAGGTTATTTCGATGGCGATGTGGAGACTACTGCCAATATTGTAGCATCTGGAGAATATAAGTACGCTGCGCCCAAACAAAAATATCAATCGATCCCGGCTGCAAGTTTCACTTTAGCAAATCATACTGGAGGAGTTAGTGATATATTTCTAGCTGGAGATGCTGCAGGCACATATCGTTATACCAATAGTTTTAACACTACTATAAAGAGTTACATGATGGCACCAATAGTTTTACCTGATGGAGCAACCATTAAAGCTGTTGATCTTTATATGCGTGATGATGACGGTGCTTACACACCATTTTATGAACTTAAAAGGGTGACCTTGGCATCCCCAGGGTCTGGGGTTGTATTAGGAACATCCCCAGGTGCTTCAGAAGGTGCAGATATTGCACTGACGATCAATGGTCTTTCAGAAGTAGTTGATAATTCTCAATATGCTTATTATATCCTTATCCAATCTGCTTTTAGAAATAGTGCTATAACCAAATATTATGGAGCTAGAATTACTTATGATGTCAGTAGAGTAGATTAATCATAGATTAAATCATAAAAAAGTAATATTAGGGGCTGAGGCTAAGCTTTTTAGCCTTTGTTGGTGTTCTTCACCAACAAACATCTCTTTCGGTAAATAGAAAGTATTTGATCGTTGTTGAGTGATCCTTGCCTAGGATATACAATACAATTAGCCCTTCCTTGCCGGACCTGTTCCGGCACCCCCTTGTT
>JAWUWD010000076.1:0-11211 GCA_034112085.1 Cyclobacteriaceae bacterium | reverse complement strand
AGGGATACCCAAAGTGTTGATCTTTTTTAGTTATAACGTTTAACTCGCAAGGAGGGAAGTTGTCAGCCATCATGTCCCGACCATTATCTGTGAACCACATTTCGTTAGTAGTAGGATGCCACGTAAATCCAACTGTATTCCTGACACCTCTGGCTACATTTTCAAACCCAGTTCCATCTGAATTGATTCTTGAGATTGACGCATATCTTGGATCATCACTTTCGCAGATATTGCAAGGAGCTCCAACTGGGATGTATAGTTTTCCATCTGGACCAAAGGCTATATATTTCCAGCCGTGATGTCTATCACTAGGTAGCTTGTCATAAATCACTTTTGGAGTTGGAGGATTGTCTAGATCTGATTCAATGTCCGAATACTTTAATATCCTGCTGACCTCAGCCACATACAGATCACCATTTTTAAAAGCTACTCCATTGGGAGTTTTAAGGCCTTTTGCAATGATGAATTTTTTATCGGCAATGCCATTCTTATCCGTGTCTTGGAGTGCATAAACTTTGTCACTCGTTCTGGTACTTACAAATATCGTCCCTGAGGGGCTTTTAGCAAGTGATCTTGCATTCTCCACTTCTGCAAACACTGAGATGGAGAAGCCTTCAGGTAATTGTAGAGCACCTAGATTTTGAGAGAAGCTATTTGTAACTAAAAGAACACAAAAAAGCGCATATAAGAGCTTTAACTCATATATGCGCTTTACTAATTTGATAGAAAAAATCATTTTTGACCGTATTTCTCTTTGTATCTTTTATGCAGCACTTCTTGCATCCCATTGATTTTTACTTGTCTCCCATCAATGAAAGCGTGAGTCACCTGATTGGTACGCATATCGAGGGCATCACCTTCACTCACGAATAAAGTAGCTCTATTGCCATTTTTTAATACGCCCAACTCTGTTAGCCCTAAAATCTCAGCCGTATTGGATGTGATTAGTTTTAAAGCTTCTTCCTTGTCCATTCCGTAAGCTGCTGCTGTTCCGGCTAAGAAAGGAAGGTTTCTCTCGCTCATTGTAGAGCTTCCATACGCGATACAAAATTTGATACCAGCTTTGTGCAATATGGCTGGTGTCTCATAAGGCAGGTCTACAGCTTCTTCTTCTCTGTTAGGCATATTATGCACTCCACCTAGAATTACTGAAATATTATTATCCTTAATAAATTCAGCTATCATAGCTGCTTCTCGACCACCAGATATAACAATATGCTGTACACCATTTTTCTTGGCCATCTGAACACTTTCTACCATTGGTTTAGCAGCATCTTCATGTATGAATAATTTTTTACTTCCATCAAAAAGCCCTTTCATAGCTTCGAGTTTGAGGTTCTTTATGCCAAGGTTATTTTCATTGTAGGCTTTTGTATCATTAAATAACTTGACAATTTCAGCAACCGATTTGTCATAATTTTTATTGACACGATATTCAGTTTCATTTCTCCACCATCTTGGTCTAAGCTTTCTTGCAGGCCAACTTAAATGAATGCCATCATCAGCTTTTACTATAGCATCTTCCCAATTCCACGCGTCCAATTGCACAATCGAGGAAGTTCCAGATATTGGTCCACCACTAGGTACTACTTGGGCAGTCAGTATTCCATTGTGTCTGAAAGTAGGAATGAGTTCGGAGTCCGTATTCTAAGCGATAATATATCTTACATTAGGATTCAGTGATCATACTACATCTGCATCAATAGTGGCATTGACTGACTCTACTTCTACAAGTCCTAGTGAAGTATTCGGTAGTATGAATCCAGGGTAGACATGTTTACCTGAAATATCTACAGTTTCGTATTTACTGCCATCGATTCTAGCCACAGTAGCATCAACCACCATAGTGATTTTGCCATTTTCGAAGGCAATAGCCGAGTTTTCAATAACCTCACCATTCCCCAAATGCGCGACACCATTCATTAGTAGAATGGGTTTTGACTGAGCTGGAGCTGGTTGATTAGATTGTGCGAAGGTATTGCCTATTAATAGGAGGAATACCGATAATATTATATATCTATTTCTCATGTTATTATACATTATTATTTATTCTGATTTAAAGAGAGGTGCTCAACAAGATCATCGCATTCAAAATTGTGGCGACCTTTTTTTACTGGTTTTTGAACCGCTTTCCCTCCAGTTTTTGCATCTTTCATCTTCCCAATGAGTCTAGCACGTTCAGAGGTGATTTCATTTCTCATTTCTACATCCTTTTCTCTATCGTAATAAATTTTCCCGTCTATGATAGTTTTTTCTGCAATAGCGTAAATAGATAGTGGATGGTCTGACCACAATACTACATCACCATCTTTACCTACTTTTACACTTCCCATTTGATCGTCCAAGTGCAATAACTTGGCAGGATTTAGCGTCACCATTTTCAGTGCATCTTCTTCGCTCATACCACCGTATTTCACAGATTTTGCAGCTTCTTGATTCAGACGTCTACCCATTTCGGCATCATCTGAGTTTATAGCTACAGTTACCCCTTCGTTATGCATGATAGTTGCATTATAAGGGATAGCATAGCGCACTTCCCATTTGTATGCCCACCAATCTGAAAAGGTAGAAGCACCTGCGCCATGAGCTTTCATTTTGTCAGCTACTTTGTATCCTTCAAGGATATGAGTGAATGTATTTATTTTAAAACCAAACTGGTCAGCTACTTTCATTAGCATATTGATCTCTGACTGAACATAAGAATGACAGCTTATGAATCGCTTTCCTTTTAAGATTTCCAACATGGTGTCATGGACAATATCTTTGCGAGGCTTAGCAGCTTTTGCTTTAGATTTCGAAGGTAGTGCATTGTATGCTTTCCATTCTTTCTCATAAGCCAACGCATTTGTAAATGCATCAACATACACCTGTTCTACACCCATTCTGGTCAATGGATATCTTACAGAATTATTGCTTCTGGAGCGTTTCACATTTTCGCCCAAAGCAAATTTGATGAATGGATCAGCTCCATTGATCAGCATTTCATTTGGTGATGAACCCCATCTTAGCTTTATTATAGCGGACTGGCCCCCAACTGGATTTGCCGACCCGTGTAGTAGCTGTGAAGTGGTGACTCCACCAGATAGCTGGCGGTAAATGTTGATGTCTTCTGAATCCACAACATCCTCCATTCGTACTAAACTACTGTTGGTGGCTACATCATTCACACTTCTTAAGGCTATATGAGAATGCTCATCAATAATACCGGCAGTCAGGTGTTTACCAGTCCCATCTATAATTCTAGCTCCTTTGGCTGAAATTCCTTTTCCAATTTCAGCAATTTTACCATTTTGGATCAGAACATCAGTATCTTTCAAAATTCCATCACTTTCGTTTGTCCAAACTGTGGTATTGGTGATGAGTAAAGTTTCTTGACTAGGAAGAATACTATTTCCATAGGCCACAAATGGATAAATTATGTTGCCAAGTTTGTCTTCTTGTTTTTTATCTTTATCACCATTTTCTTCTTTGCTCTCTACTTCTTTCTTATCTTCTTTTTTATCTAATTCGCCAGAATAGATCATAGACCAAGTATTCCAATTTCCATTGATTAGTTGTCCTTGACCTTTCCATCCATTTACAGTTTTCCATCCCGTCAATCTAACATCGCTTTTAGCATCTCCTGGTGTATAGCTAAGGTTGATTATGTCATCAATGAGCTTATTTGTCATTTTGATCTTTGTAGAGTCGTTCACTACTATGTCGAATTTATAACTACCAGTTTCACCAGAGACTTCAACATCATAACTAATATCACTTATTTTAAAGAGATATTTCCCAACTGTGAGATTGATATCTTCTTTGTTAACTATGAATTGCTCACCCTGAACCCAGTTTTCATAGATCTTAGTGTCTTCATCAAATAGCCCACCTGAAGTGATGATGAAGTTGGCTATTTTATTTTTGTGAAGTGAACCTAGTTTATTATCTACTTTAAGCAGTCTCGCAGGAGTCATAGTTAATGCTTCCAATGCCTTGGCTTCTGATAAATTATTAGAAACTGCGGTCCTAATGTTTTTAAGAAAGTCATCTTTCTTTTTAAGATCAGATGATGTGAAAGCGAACGTAACGTTATTAGATGCTAGTACTGACGCATTAGTAGGAGCTAGCTCCCAATGTTTCATATCTCCCAATGAAACATTATTGGCTTCAATTGGATCAGAAACATCATATGCTTCTGGAAAATTAACTGGTATTATAAGTGATGCATTCGTAGATTTTATATCTGAAATTCTTTGATATTCATCACCACCACCTTTAATGATGTATTGTACGCCAAATTCGTCTCCTATTGCATCAGCTCTAAGTACGCTTAGTTTATCATTGCCCTCAATTATCTGAGGGAGTGATTGTTGATCAATCCAACTATCCAATGATATGTCGGTGAATGGTTGAGATGATTTATACCAGGACGCATCCATATAGGTTTGTCTTAATAATGCGATTGAACCCATTAGTGAGACAGGGAAATTTTGTTTAGAACTACCTTTGTCAAATGAATAATAAGCAGCAGTTCTTTCATTTATAATTACTCTATTGTCTGAAGTATTACCAAGAGTAGCTAATACAGACGTTCCTCGAGCAATTCCATCTTTCCGAAAAGATGAAGTAGAACCAAAACCAATATTTCTCAATTCTTTAGCGGCATCATTGTTTATAGTGAAAGCACTAGCAGCATTGTGATTGGATTTAATCGCATCATTGGCATTGTATGCTCCTTTAGTTAATGGAGCTATTTTTTCCGCAGCCCCCCAATCAAAGCCCCCTGATTTTTCAAGTTTGGGTAAACCATAACTACTGTACATTTCAATAAATGATGGATAGAGATGTTTTCCTTTTAAATCTATTGTTGCATACCCTTGCGGAGCATTTATTCCAGCACCAACTTGTTGAATAATACCATCTTTAATTAATAGAGTCGCATTTTCTATAGTTGTCTGATGATCGACATGGACTGTTGCATTTGTGAAAGCATAAGCATTTGTTCTGTTGTCTTTTACATCATTGATCGGGAAGTTGTCCTGACCTAATGCAATCAAACTCCAAGCAAATGATAAAGCAAAGAGTAATATTTTTCGCATAGTAATTGGGTTAGTTCTAATCATAATTTGATGCAATAATATAGCAAAATTTGGATTATTAACGAATATATTATCTGAATGGAGAGGAGTAGTGATGTTCGGAATAAAGGGTAAATAAAATACTAATTAGAATTATTATAAATAGTGTAAACCATGACCTTGGTCATGTTTATTTATTAGAGTTGTCGTAATTTTGAAGTAATGCAAAGGATATATGTTTAGAAACTACAAAGCAATAGGCATCTCATATAAGTCTTGTCCAATTGAAATTAGAGAAATTCTCTCTTTGGATGAAGGGCAGGCTAAACAGCTCATCAAGCTGATTATAGACACGACAAGTGCTACAGACGTATTGGTGCTGTCGACTTGTAATCGTACGGAATTATACTATGCTTGTGGTAAAGATATATCCTTGGATCTCATTAAGTGTTTGGGAGTTACCAAGGGACTTTTGAACATCACCTCCTACCAAAATTATTTCACCTTCTGGAATAATCATCAAGGTGCAGTGAAGCATCTTTTTAATGTTTCAATGGGGCTAGAGGCGCAAGTAGTTGGGGACATACAAATATCTAATCAAGTAAAAAAAGCTTATCAATGGAGTGCAGATGAGGATGTAGCAGGCCCGTTCCTACATCGATTGATGCACACTATATTTTTCACCAATAAGCGTGTCATTCAAGAAACATCTTTTAGAGATGGAGCAGCTTCAGTTTCTTATGCAGCAACTGAGCTAGTAGCAGAGTTGGCAGAAAATTTCACGGAACCTAAAATATTGGTATTAGGGTTGGGAGAAATTGGCTCCGATGTCTGCAGAAATCTCAAAGACGGAGGTTACTCTAATATTAAAATCACCAATCGTACGGCAGAAAGAGCAGAAGAACTTGCAGAAGAATGTGATTTCAAAGTAATACCATTTGAGCTCGCTGCAGAGGCTATCAAGGATAGCGATATTGTTCTTTCTTCCATAGGGAGAGCTACGCCATTTATTACCAAAGAGTTTGTGGAATCAATGGATGTTACCTATAAAGTATTCATTGACTTGGCAGTGCCTAGAAGTATTGAAGCTTCTGTGGATGACGTGCCGGGGACGTTGGTCTACAATGTTGATAACATTCAAAACAAGGCGAGTAAAGCACTTCAGAAGAGGGTTGACTCTATTCCTGAAGTTGAAAAGATAATTTGCGAGGCAATCATAGAATTCAATGATTGGTCTAAAGAAATGATCGTTTCTCCAACGATTAATAAACTTAAAAATGCTTTAGAAGATATCCGAAAGGAAGAACTAACAAGGTATCTTAAGAAGGCCAACGATCAAGAAGCGAAAATGCTTGAAGATGCTTCCAAAAGCATGATGCAAAAGATCATGAAACTTCCAGTACTCCAACTCAAAGCTGCATGTAAAAAAGGGGAGGCTGAAACATTGATAGATGTGCTCAATGATCTTTTTAATCTTGATCAACAACCTGTTAATAAAAAATAGATTGCGTTCATATTCGCTTCTCAATTCCGGTTATACTTTTTCCTGACAACTCTTTCTGTTATTTTTGAGAGATACATGATCTAATGAGAATAATTACATCCTTTTTTTTACTATTTATAAGTCTGCAAGTATTTGGAGCTGATACTATTTATAATGTTGTTACTGTCAATGGTAAGAAGGGCCTCAAAGATGCGCAAGGACATTTTGTGATTTCACCTAATTATGATGAGATTGGTTGGACTGACGGAACGTCAATCCCAGTAAATGGTGTCATTGGCTATCAGAAAGGAGGGAATTGGGGCCTGATTAATATTCAAAACCATCAATTGACTTCACCAAAATACACACATCTCTTACCATTGGAGGGCTATGCTTTTATTGCATCGGTCAAAGGGAAGTTCAGTCGCCAGGCATTTTTCGGGTTGATCACCGAGAAAGGGAAACCTCTGATTGATTTTAAATATTATTCATTGACTGCTGCGAATGGCTATTTGGTAGCACAAGCTAAAGTAGATTATCAGTTTGTCTATGGTTTGGTTGATATGACAGGAGGGGTAGTGATGCCTTTCCAATACAAATTCATACGAGTGCTTACTAATCATTTGATCAAGGGAGAGATTAGTCATAATTTATTTCATTTATTTAGATCAACTGAAGGTCTATTACTTGTTGAGGGCTATTCTTCAATTGAAGTATGTGATGATAATTACGTACAAATACAAAAGAACCAATTGGTAGGAATTCTTGAGATGGATGGTTCAATTCTTATCGAACCGAAATATGAAAGTGTCATAAGAGATCAAGATGGAACTTGGCGCGGAAAAATGCCTACCAAATGGAAAGTGCTTAATCACCTGTATGAACCAATAGATGAGTTCAGCTCTCAAGACCTTAGCTTCTTTAAACAATATATAAAGTTGACTTACTCCAAAGGTGAATTGCTTTTGGATGAGAAAATGAAAACAGTCATGCCAAGCCTAGTTGACAGGATAGTAGAGGTGTCAGGTAGGACTGTGTTATATGAAAATATGGGTGAATACAGGATTTATGATATTAAGTCGCAAAAGCCATTGAAAGCTTTAAAATTTGATACAGCGTATGTGTCAGGTGAATTTATATATGGGGCAAAACTAATTCAAAATAAAATTAAATGGGCTTTGTATGATACTTTCGGAGTTAGGAGGACTCATTTTGACTACGAAGTGATCAACGCTCATCACGATGGATTATTTGTTGTCAAGCGAAGAGATCATTGGGGGTTTATAGATAGAGTTGGTAAGGAGGTAATTCATTGTGTATATGATGAAGTTGGAAAGTTTGTTGATGAATTATGCGTAGTGAGATATCACGATATGTACGGGGTAATCAACAAAAATAATGAATGGGTAATTCTTCCTCAAAAGGAAGAATTAGAGATTGTAAATTCTAATCTATACCTCAGCAAATGGGGTGTCTCAACGAAGTTGTTGAACATGACTGGAGATCTTATATATTTCACTGACAACCCCATTAACATTGCTGAACATGCATTAGTAGAAGTCTTGAGTGATGGCAGAAGGCAGATGATATCTTTTGAGGGAGTTTTCGTCAATAACGTGATCTCACAGAATCATGTTTATGATCACATGAAGTATTATGAGGATGAGTTCATAGCAGTTAAAAGGAATGGGAAATATGGGTTTGTAGATAAACAAAATAAATTAAGGATAACCAATAGATATGAAGACGTGGGACGTTTTGATGCATTGGGTATCCCCGTGAAATTGTTGGGAAAATGGGGACTGATCAATGATCAAGAAGAAATTGTTATTCAACCTATTTATGACTCAATTTTCACGGCTATTAATAATCTATATATAGTCAAATCACAAGGGTTAATGGGATTAATGAATAGGCAAGGAGAAGAGTTGCTCAGGCCTGAATATGAAGAGATTCGTCAATTAGAAAACGGACTGTATAGTGTCATGCGCAATGGCAAACAAGGGCTTGTAGATTCGAACGGCAAATGGCTTATTGATAGTAAGTATGATGAATTGAATTTGCTGGATAATAACACGGTGATTGTCCAAAAGAGAAATTTATACGGTACGTTAACATTACAAGGAGTTGAATCCATCCCTAATATTTATAACAAGATATATTTCCATAAAGAATGGCAGATGTATTTCACCAAAGAAGAAGGGGAGTGGAGGTCCATAGCAACTATTAAAACCAATAATGAATAGTCAATCTGGTTGGGTGATTAGATTGTTGTTACCAACGCTTACGTTGGTTTTTTTGTTACTCAATATTGGTTTGGGTAGTGTATCTATTCCATATTCCGATATTGTTTCTATTCTATTCGGAGATGAAGTGAAATCATCTTGGCATCAAATTATTTGGCAATTTAGAGTCCCAAAAGCCATTACAGCTTTATTGGTTGGAATTGGACTGTCGGTAGGGGGATTGCAAATGCAAACACTATTTAGAAATCCATTAGCAGGTCCTTTTGTTCTTGGTATTAGTTCTGGAGCAAGTTTAGGAGTAGCACTAGTGATTTTTTCCTTTTCAATATTGGGTATCTCCCTTTCTCAATTTACAGGAGGAAGTTGGTTGATGATCATAGCAGCTACAGGAGGAGCGTCTCTAGTCCTTATTGTGGTATTACTAGCAGCTCAGCGGGTAAAAGATAGTATGTCATTACTCATCATAGGTTTGATGTTTGGAAGTATCACTGGCGCATTGGTTAGTGTAATGCAGTTTTTTAGTAGTGATGAGCAGATCCAGATGTTTTTGATATGGACTTTTGGTAGCCTTGGAGGATTGAGTTGGACAGAATTGTATGTTTTGGCTTCTATCATCATTGTTGGACTACTATTAAATTTATTCTTATTGAAGCCTCTCAATGCGCTATTACTTGGTGAACACTATGCAAATAGTATGGGTATCAATCTTAAATTGACCAGGTGGTTGATTATCATAAGCACGAGTTTATTGGCAGGAAGTATTACGGCTTTTTGTGGCCCTATTGCCTTTGTAGGATTGGCAGTACCTCATTTAGGAAGGTTACTTATGAATACTTCCAATCACACGCGATTATTACCGGCAGTAATTTGGATTGGGGCGATTGTCATGCTTATTTGTGATATTATTGCTCAACTTCCAGGTAATGAACAAGTACTTCCAATTAATGCAATGACATCACTGGTTGGAGCACCGGTTGTTATCTGGATTATTGTAAGAAAGCGAAAAATCAATAATCAATTGGGTTGATAAAAGTAGATAAGACCATATTGTTGACTACGAATAACCTGACTGTAGGATATCTAGAACGTAGAAAACAAATACCTATTCTTGAGAATATTAATATTACTCTGCGAAGGGGAGAATTGATTTGTCTCATGGGACAAAATGGAGTTGGTAAATCAACGTTGCTAAGAGCGCTGTCTGCTGTACAAAAGCCATTGAAAGGGTTGATTGAGATTGATGGGTCAGATGTTTTTAAATTATCAAGAACTGAACGAGCAAAGAAAATAAGCTTGGTCTTGACTGAGCGTCTAAATGCTGGGAATCTGACTGTAGAAGAAGTTGTTGTCATGGGTAGATATCCATTTTTAGGACTTGACTTGCGATTATCATCCACTGATCAGAAAGTAGTGGATCAAGCAATAGATCAAGTAGGGGTTAGGGATTTGTTGTCAAAACCTATTCATAAATTGAGCGATGGACAGTTGCAAAAAGTGATGATCGCCAGAGCTTTGACACAGGATGGGGATATTATTATTCTCGATGAACCTACCGCACATCTTGATCTTAACAATCGGGTATCAATTATTCGACTGTTAAAATCGCTAGCTAGAAATACAAATAAAGTCATCTTGATGGCAACTCATGAGTTAGATTTAGCCTTGCAAACGGCTGATAGGCTCTTACTCGCTCAACAAGATGGAAGGATTGCAGAAGGACTTCCAGAAGACTTGGTTTTAGATGGCACTTTGGATCGGGTGTTTGACCTCAAAGGATATGACCTGAAAAGTGGGAAATATCAGCATGATCAAGGAGTAATGGGAGAGATCAATCTCATAGGAGAGGGCTATGTTTTTCTATGGACAAAAAACGCATTAGAAAGAGTGGGGTTCAATATCATTGGCGATGCTCAGACCAAAGTGAGAATAAAATCGGAAAAAGATAAAGTAAGTTGGATAGTGTATAGCTCACAGAATTCTAGAATTGAATTAACTAGTATAAAAGAGTTGATAAGTGTTTTGCAGTAAAGTAAAATTCAGTTTTTTTTGAAATTTCATGAATACCCTACAATATATGCGAATCATTTTTGGCCTTGTTATATCATTATTACTCTTTTCATGCTCTTCCACCAAGCATACTATTATACCTTATAATGGATTTGCCTTTAAGACCAATGAACGGATACTAGTTCGTATGGTTAATGATAGATATAATTATGATTCAGAGCTTTCTTTACAAGTGCTGGATAAGTTGCGAGGCTGTAAAGCAACATTCTCTTCCTGGACTTGCAACAAAAAACTGGACAAATAGTTAAGCGCATTTTGAATAATTGATTTTCCCATATTGTTCGGGTGTTTTGTACCCGAGGTATGAATGTATTCTTTTTCTGTTGTACCAGATTTCCACGAACTCAAACACATC
>JAWUWD010000075.1:0-27724 GCA_034112085.1 Cyclobacteriaceae bacterium | reverse complement strand
AACCTTAAGGCAATTTTCGAGAGTACTTCAAGTATCATTGGCCTATTTGATAAAAACAAAAAATTAGTTGAGTTCAATAGATCATTTGCCTCTTATGCTAAACAAACGGACGGAATTGTATTGGCAAAAGGCATGAACGTTTTTAGTGAAATGACCGGGCCTACGGTTGATGTCTTCATGGGTTATCAGGACAGAGCGCTCAACGGTGAAAAGTTCAAAGAAACTGTTGAATATCCTTCTCCCGATGGTAGCTATTACTTTTTATTCTCTTATCATCCAATTTATCAAAAAGATGAAATTACAGGTGTATCTATGTTTGTAGAAGACATCACTGCACTCAAGCAGACACAAATAGAACTGGAAGGATATTCGAAAAACCTTGAAGGTATTGTAAAGGAAAGAACCGCTGAATTAGAGGTTAAAAATATAGCGCTAGAATCAGGAAACGAAGAATTAGCTGCTACCATTGAGAAAGTTAAAAACACACAATCTCAACTCGTTCAAGTTGAAAAAATGGCTTCATTAGGGATACTCGCTGCGGGTATCGGACATGAAATTAACAATCCACTTAATTTTATTCAGAATGGACTAAGTGCTCTTAATCAAGAATTGATTGACAATAAGTATGAAAGCATGGAGGACATTACGCCCTTTGTAGATATAATAAATGATGGAATAAACCGTGCTAGTAAAATTGTAAAAAGCTTGAGTCACTTTAGTCGTCAACAAATATCAATGGATGATGCGTGTGATGTGGAAGAAATCATTGAACACTGTTTAGTCATCCTTCAAAATAATTTGAAAAATAAAGTTGAAGTCACTAAAGAGTATGATCAAGATAAAGTAGTTGTATTGGGCAATGAAGGAAAGCTACATCAAGCATTTTTAAATATAATATCGAATGCCGAGCAGTCCATAATTGAATCTGGAAATCTAACAATTTCCACTGTTGTGAAAAATAACGATATTACCGTTGTATTTAAGGATAATGGTGGTGGTATTGATAAGGAAAACCTTGCAAAAATAGGAGACCCTTTTTTCACCACTAAAGACCCAGGCGAAGGCACAGGTTTGGGACTCTTTATAGCATATTCAATTATAGATGAGCACAATGGAACAATACATGTAGAATCTGAAATTGATAACGGATCGACTTTTGAAATTAAGCTCCCAATAAAATAAGTATGCCCATGATCGAGAATCAAGATATTACGATATTGTATGTAGATGATGAGGACATCAACTTATTTCTATTCAATGCCAATTTTAAAAAGAAATTTAACATAATTACCGCGAAGTCAGGAAAGGAGGCTTTAGAAAAACTAGATATCCATAGCGATTCAATAATTGTTGTGATTAGTGATATGAGAATGCCTTTGATGTCAGGCATCGAGTTTATTCAAAAAGCAAAAGCAAAATACAATAACATACATTACTATATCTTAACCGGATTTGATTATAACGAAGAGGTAGAAGCGGCACTAAAAAATAAAACGATACATAAGTTTTTCACGAAGCCTTTTAATGTAAGTGAAATTGAAGAAACTGTTCTAGATGTAGCCAAGAACACAAAGTAGTTCAGAGTACTTAAATACAATATTCTTAATGAATGCTCCTCGAGTGATGTTTTTCGTTTGGCCTCTATTCCAACAATAGAGCACAACCCAGATATAACTTCTTTTAATCAAAATCGATTAGAAGAGTGAATTATTAAAACTACATTTTAGGTAAATATCAAACTTTCTCATTTTACCTCCGTATATTAACTACAATTAAGGTAAATAATATAATCATGAGTAAACATCATTTAGGGGAATTTGAAGAAATCGTACTTCTCACCGTAGCGATCCTTCGAGATGAAGCCTATGGAATAGCCATCATTGATGAAATGGAATCTAGACTAAAACGAAAAGTGAGCATCGGGGCGTTACAAACTGTCCTCCGCAGACTTGAAAAGAAGTCATACCTCACCTCAGAATTTGGTGAAGCTACTAAGATCAGGGGTGGGAAAAGAAAGCGATTTTTCTCCCTAACTGCTTATGGCAAGAAAGTCCTCACTGAGGTAAAAGAACAACGAATGGGACTCTGGAGTGCTGTTCCCGAATTTGCTTTCAGCTACTAGCTTTGTCCGAATATCAAGAGCAAGCTCCTCCTCGTCTATTTCTTCGATTCTTTCGATGGTACTGCCATCGTGATTATCTAGAGGACATAGAGGGAGACTTAATAGAAAAATTTGAAAGAAAGGCAGATCAGACAGATATCAAGTCAGCCAAATGGGGGTTTGCTAAAGATGTCATCCGCCTTTTCAGACCAGGAATTATAAGACCAATAACTCAAACACAACAATTATATCAACTCGACATGTTCAAAAACTATTACAAAATCGCTTGGAGACATATTCTCAAAGAAAAATTTTATTCTTTCATCAATATAGCGGGATTAGCTATTGGAATCACCTGCTGTATTCTTATCTCATTTTTCGTGAAACACGAATTATCCTATGATAATTATCATCAGAAATTGGATCGCACTTATCGCATATTACAAGAATATAAATCTGGGAATGAACGGGCGACAGCTCCTGCCGCAGAGGATTATCAGGTTTGGGGAAATGCTACCGTAGGTCCCGCATTTACAGAAGAATTTCCTGAAGTTGACCAATTTTGCCGGTTCACTCCTGGACACAACAAGCTAATTAAAGTTAAGGACGAATTGTACGATGAAAAGAATATTGTATTTGGAGATTCTACTGTATTTGATGTGTTCAGTTGGGAGCTATTGTCTGGAAATCCTGAATCTGTCCTTAATAAGCCAAACACTATTGTATTGACTGAATCTTTGGCAAAAAAGTACTTCGGAAATGAAGATGCTATGGGTAAGACAGTTATATATTCACAGGATGTCCTTTGTGTTGTCACTGGTATTATGAAAGATGTTCCAGCAAATTCTCATTTCACCTTTGAGGGAATAATATCGATGGGTACTTTTTACAATCAACGTTCTTGGATTTTTGAGTCCTGGGGTTATGTCGATTTTTACACCTATTTCACATTAAAAGAGAATGCTAATATGGAATCGATAAAACCAAAATTGGCAGGTCTTTCAGAAAAATATACTGGTGAGTGGGAAGATACTAAATTTTATATTGAGGTCGAACCACTAAAAGGAGCTTATTTGAACTCAGTTGCAGCCAGACAACCAGGTAAAACTGGTAATAAATCTAGCCTAATTATATTCTCAATTATTGGTGTTTTCATACTACTCATTGCTTGTATTAATTTTATCAACCTCTCCACAGCACGGTCATTAGAAAGAGCAAAGGAAATAGGGATACGCAAGGTGGTTGGCGCGAGAAAATTTTCATTGGTCAATCAATTCTTATCGGAGTTTTTCTTGTTGACGTTCTTTGCAGGTATACTATCGTTATTACTTGTGTTCTTTTTAAGCCCATACTTAGAGGAATTTGCAGGTATAAGCATAAAAACAGATGATATTTTCAACATAGAATTCCTAGGGATCTTCTCAATAGGGATCATTATTGTTGGTCTAGTAGCAGGTAGCTATCCAGCTTTTCTTCTTTCGAAATTTCAGCCTTCCAAAGTCCTGAAGGGCAACTTTAAAACAGGTAAAAGTGGGGTGGCGTTAAGAAAAGCTTTAGTATCATTTCAGTTTGTTCTTACGATCACACTCATCATAGGAACAGCCACTGTCTATAATCAATTAACTTATTTACAAGAGCACGAATTAGGCTTTGAAAAAGATCAGATAATAGTCATGGATTTTGGTTATGATGGAAAGGTTCAGGAAAACATTGAAGCATTCAAAAATGAGTTTGAGAAGACTCCAAACATTCTATCGGTTTGTGCCTCCAGGGCAGTGCCCGGAAATTTTTTCCCAAACGCAGGTACCCAAATAGAAAATCCAGACGGAAAACTTGAGAATCATAGTCCAGCGATCTATGAAATTGACCCAGACTTTTTGTCATTCTATAATATCAAAGTTTTGGCGGGAAGAGGGTTTTCCTATGACCACTACTCTGACTCAGTAGATGCGCTGATTATAAATAATGCAGCAGCTAAACTTTGGGGCTACAATAACCCTGAAGATGTAATAGGTAAGAAGTTCGACCAGTGGGGTAAAACCGGCAAAGTGATTGGCGTGGTAGATGATTTTAACTATCAATCTTTGCACACAGAAGTGGGACCTCTTACACTTAGGTTTGAGCCTTACAGTATGGCCAAATTTTCGCTAAAACTCAGTACTGGAGATATTCACAGTACGATTGCAAACCTTGAAGACAAATGGAATGAACTGATTCCGGATCGCCCATTTACGTTTTATTTTATCGATGATAGTTTTGATAAGCAATATAATTCTGATGAGAAATTTGCTCAATTATTCTCTTCTTTTGCAGTTTTGGCCATTCTCATTGCATTTCTAGGTTTGTTCGGACTCACCACATATACCACAGCACAAAGAACCAAAGAAATAGGGATACGAAAAGTAATGGGTGCCTCTCTACGCTCTATAGTAATATTACTGTCAAAAGATTTATCGAAACTACTCCTGCTTTCCTTTGTGATAGCTATCCCTATTTCATGGTATGCCACACAACAATGGCTTGAAGGATTTGCTTATCAGGCTCCAATAAGTTTAAGTGTCTACATTATCACCGCTTTTATTATTTCAGGAATTGCCTTCGGCACCATGAGCTGGCAATCGATAAAAGCCGCCTTGCAAAACCCCGTAGATTCACTGAAGAATGAGTAATCATACGCCACCAAAGCTACTTCTTCGCTTCTTTCGCTGGTACTGCCACAGAGATTATTTAGAAGATATAGAGGGTGATTTAATAGAGCGGTTTGAAAGGAGTTCAGAAGAAAAAGGTCTGTATTCTGCCAAATGGAAGTTTGCGAAAGATGTGCTGCGCCTTTTTAGACCTGGGATCATAAGACCTATAACTGGCACTAAAAAAATGAATACAATAGACATTATCACCAATGATCTCAAGCTCACCATTCGATCATTGGTGAAGAACAAAACCTATTCATCAATCAATATAGTGGGACTTTCAATGGCTTTTCTAGTCTGTTTGTTCTCACTACAGTACGCTGGCTTCGAACTAGGCTACGATGACTATCACAAAAATAAGGACGCCATATACCGGCTCGTAACGGATGTGAATACTTCTACAGGAATTAAACTAGAGAGCTCATCAATGCCCATGGCTCCTGAAATCATCCAACAGTTTCCCGAAATTAAAAACTACACAAGAGTCTTCTTAGACTATCTACTCGTCCAAAGTGATAAAGACAATTTTCAAGAAGAGAACATCGCATATGCAGAGGCAAGTCTATTCGACTTATTCACATTTCCCCTCATTTCTGGTAATCCTGCTACAGTCTTTGATACGCCATTCAATGCAGTCATTTCTGAAAGTGCTGCCTTAAAATACTTCGGAACACTTGACTGCCTTGGGAATGAGTTAACGCTGGATGGAAAGACTCCCTCCTTCGTGTCGGGTGTGATGAAAGATATTCCGGAAAACTCTCATTTCAAAGTGGATATTTTTCTTTCGTTGTCTTCACTCATAGAGGTATGGAACCCCAAGAGAAAGACCAACTGGACTGCCTTTGGGACATATTCTTACTTACAACTGGCTGAACACAGCAATGTCTCTGAACTCAACACGAAAATCTCGCATTTCATCGATCAGCAAATCAGTCAAGGCGAGGCCGACTACTCGACTAAACTGGAGCACTTGACAGATCTATATCTCCATACTGATTCTCGGGGAAGTAGAACTGGATCAGCCGTGATTGGCAATATCAACAATGTCTATATATTCTTGATTATTGCGGGACTCGTACTCTTCATTGCGGCATTCAATTTTATCAATATTTCAAGTGCACTTTGCCTAAACCGTATCAAAGAACTCAGTATGAAAAAAGTTCTTGGTGTATCAAGAAGTCAGCAAAAGATACAGCATCTAATAGAAGCTATCCTTTTTTCAATTATTGCCTGTTTAATAGCCATTTCACTTTTTATTTTATTCACCCCTTCATTTAATCAATTGGTAGGTAAATCCATTATCGATCAGCCGTTTGAAAATTATGAACTATATCTCAATGTGATTGGTCTTGCTATTGTAGTAGGTCTATTAAGTGGTGCATTCCCTGCATTTATTCTATCCAGTCTAAAGTTCGAGCACCTTCTAAAAGGAAATTTTAAACTAGGAGCAAAAAGCACATTCCTGAAAAACGGATTCGTAGTCGCTCAGTTTGTAATATCTATTATTATAGTAGTTTCAGCGGTTGTTATTACTAAACAACTAGACTTCCTGCAAACAAAAGAACTGGGCTATAACAAGAGCCATAAGCTGGTCATTGACTTTCATTTTGATGGTAGAATAAATAGAAGCTCAGCCACCATTAAAGATCGGCTCAAAGCACTCTCAGGAGTGGAGAGTGCAAGTATATCATCCAGTATTCCCGGAAGGTCCAACAGAAAATCAATGAGTGAAATACCAGGTACAAATGGTGAAGTAATAGAACTGTTTGCGGATGCCTACTATGTGGATCATGATTTTATTAATCAATATGAAATAGAGGTTATTGCCGGTCGTGGTTTTGAAGCTGATCGCCCCTCTGATTATCGAAAAACCATGCTCCTTAATGAATCAGCCGTGGCAGCACTTGGTTATAGCAATATAGAAGATGTTATTGGTCGTCCATTTTTACAAGCTGGAAGATGGAAAGGAGAAGTAATCGGAGTGATCAAGGATTTTCACTTTACCTCTCTTCGTGAGGAAATAGCCCCACTTACTTTCAGTATATCCAGAGCGTACTTTACCTTTATTACCTTGGATCTGAATAGTGATAACATCCAAAACACCGTAGCCAAAGTTGAATCAGAATGGAGTGATTTATTTCCAGACCTGCCTATGAGTTACTCTTTTGCAGATCAATCCTACAATGAGCTTTATAAGTCCGAACAGCAATTTTCCAGTTTGACTTTCTACTTTGCTATGATTGCGATTACGATGTCACTAATGGGTCTTTTAGGGATAGCGGCTTTATCTACTAATGATCGAATTAAGGAAATGGGTGTAAGAAAAATTCTTGGGGCATCAACACTCAACTTACTGGTATTGCTTTCCAAAAATCTATTGTCATTGGTAGTCATCGCATTTGCAATTGGACTCCCAATCGCATTATTCTCAATAAACAGATGGTTGTCTAATTTTGCTTATCGCATTGATTTGGATTGGTGGATGACTGTCCCTGTCATCTTTGCGATCTTGGTCTTGACCATAGTGACTATTATTAGTCAAGTTTATAAGACTGCGATGACCAATCCCGTTGCTTCACTAAAAATTGAGTAGAAAAAGTCTATTAATAAAAGATTGCAAATACCACAATTGCTCATATAAGTCATTCTAATCTTCAGAATAAGTTCATTTAAGCTATAAAAACAACAGTTAAAAATCCTATGGAATGTCTGATGGATGAGTAAATACATGTCAAATATTATAACTTTGTAGAAATAAACCCGTTGCACATATTACCCTCGGGTAATTAGGTCAGAACTCAAAAAAAACAACTCATGTCAATCCTATCAAGTATATTCGGTAAAAAGAAAAAGCCTTTTAAGGCACAGTGTGCTATCAGTAAAGAACCTGTCGAGAAAGGTTATGGATATATGCTGACCACTGCCGAAGTGATCTCCTCTAAAAAATTCTGGGACAACATCATGATTGAACCAGAGACTATGGCCTATACCATTTCTCACTTCAAACAAAAAGATGAAATGGCTACGCGAATGAGAGGAATGATCTTTGATAAGCACAGTAGTGTTGAGAAACCTTGGATCATTTCAGATTCTATTATTCACCTTTTTGATATCGATAAGACCTCTGCCAGAGCCAATGCACAAACTTGGTGGGATAGTGAAGGTCAGTTTATTCCTTCCGATCATCAGGTAGCAACCGAAGAACTTGGACAAGCCGGATTTGCTGACGTAAAAACCTATGCGATAATGGAGGCAGGGAGAGCAAGGGTAGAGATGTAGCTCTCCAAATATATCAACACCTTTTCGAACTACATATTAAAAGAATCTTCCCCTTATTACATAATGCACTCTTGGTGTCAGAGTTCCTTATATCAATGCCCAAAAAACCTACATACTAACAGAAAAGATGTATTTCATTTCTGTTCTTTATTCTATTGAGCACCTTCAGAATATTCTTTTCAAGATACTTTCTCAGTCAGATTGATCTCTGGCCAAAATTCAGTGCTACAGATAAAAGACCCAAGTGTAGGCCTCGTTGATTCTTTATGGTTATCTCATTATTTGAAATTACACAAAGTAATACACCCTCAGAAGGTCTATTAGTTATTTTATTGTAAAGATTTGTAATACATCATAATTCTATGTATCATTGTTCGATGTAAATTAAATACTTAGATAAAAACATCTATTATGAGGAAATTATTCGCTTTTGCGGCCAGTCTATTTTTGCTCGGCTTTATTCTTAAGTTTTTTCATATTAATTACAATACCATAATCATGATAGCTAGCATCTTTTTGATGATGGTAATTTTTTGTATTGCAATATTCAAAAAGATTGAAGGTCTAAATCCGATGGTTGGTTTTGCACTCATCTCCTGGTTGGTATTATTATTAGTTTCGATTAAGCACTTCCCTTTTGCAACAATCATATTATGCTTGGCCTGTGTCCTAACCTTGATAGCAGTCCTCGTGGCCCTTAACAAAACCAATAAATCTCAATTTGTTTTATTAAGTATGAGCATATTGTTGAGTTTGACATTCTACTTGATTCCTGCTAATGCCAGGTATCACTTATTAAGTATCAAATGGAATCAAGAAATCAATTCCGATTATCTTAGCTATGACAAATATTCATGGTTCCTCTATCAGGATGAGCATTATGAAGAGGCGCTCATAGCATCAAAAAAAGCTAAAATAATCGTTGAGAAAACCGGAGACATCATGTGGGTTGACTTAATCGCACAACACGAAGAGCAAATCAAAAATAGAAACTGGAACAAGTATCAGTAATAGATTTAGCAATAGCTAGCGCATATTCTTTCAAACTATAAAAACCAATTATGTCAAATAAAGAACTGTTAAAAGGCACATTATCTACCATGATTTTAAAACTCCTTGTAGACAACGGTAAAATGTATGGATATGAAATTGCCCAGAAGGTCAAGGAGTTATCACATGATAAAATACTATTGAAAGATGGTTCGTTGTACCCTGCCTTGCACAAGCTCATGAAAGATGGTATTCTATCTTATGAAGAAGAGTATATCGGGAAAAGGGTGCGTAAATATTACTATCTCACGCCCATAGGTGAAGAGCAGCAAAAGAAATCAATTATTGAATTGAAAGAATTTATTCAAACGCTCTCATTGATATTTGATCAAGATCTAAAAATGTCAATCGAATGATTCAATTGACAGAAGAAAATGTAGACCTCATTCAGGACTACATCGATCAGAGCAGCATCAATATTCAAAGCCTAAAAGATGACTTATTAGATCACTTTTGCTGTGTCATCGAAATTCATATCGGCAAAGGGTTTTCATTTGATGATGCTTTTAAAGCGGCTATTCAACTTACCGCTCCAGAAGGCCTAGACTACGTACAAAACGAAACAATATTTTTGCTTAACTATAACCGAATAATAATTATGAAACGTCTCGCTTATTTATTAGGATTTATTTTCTCCCTTGCATGGCTACTTGGAGTATATTTCAAACTATCGCATTTGCCCGGAGCCAATATCATTATATTTACTGGGATGTCTGGAGTAGCATTTGTTTTTGTCCCCTTGCTATTGCTCAATAGGTTTAAAGGAAGCATTCAAACCGTATTATCGGAAAAACTTAAATGGATATTTGGCAGTTTAGGAATCATCCTGTTTACGCTTGCTAGCTGGATGAAAATTATGCATCTACAAGGAGCCCCTACTGTACTTGGTCTAGCTTTTCTAGTTTTGGGATTTGGCTTTTTGCCATTTCTATTTTTCAGAATGTATAAAAAATCTTTAGAGAAGATTTGACTTCAATCCGACCCCCTCTAGATTGATTGACGTTGTAGTATTACGCCATTTACGATGGACATGTAGTCATCATAACCACTCATACCATTACAAGAAATTTATTCTGTAGGGTCAATAAAAAAGGTCAAGGGAATTCTCTTGACCTTTTTTATTGATTTTATTGCTCTACTCACTTCTAAGAGTATCTGTAGGGTTATTTTTAGCGACTCTCATAATTTGTGAAGCTATGGTAATATAAGCAGTGAATATTACGGCTGTTATGGCAATCACAAAAGGGAAAGCATTCATCGGCTTTACTACTTCAAAAATAGAGTGAAGAAGTATGTCCATTAAATAATATGAGATTGGTGCCCCGATCACACCGGCAATTACCAAGTACCAGATAAAGTCATTATTTAATATTTTAGTAATACTCCACATGTTCGCACCAAGTATTTTACGAACACTGAAATCCTTCATTTTCCTTGTGATATTGAAGGATACCAATCCATACAAACCCATACAGGCTAAGACAAGTGCCATGCCAGATATGAAAAACATCAGTTTCATATTAGCCTCTGATTCTGTGAAAAAACGTTCGAATACCTGATTCTGATAAAATCCTTCATAAGGCAAGTCTGGTTCTACTTCCTTCCAAACATTTTTGACATACGCATCCATTTCTTCTGTTGATGTTGAGTTAGTTTGAAATGAAATATAATTGAACTCACTTTCATCGGTAATTCGTAAAATACATGGCTCGATAGCATTGTAGAATGACCAATATCTAAAGTCCTCAACTACTCCCAACACATAGTATTGTTTGTCTTCAATTTTTATTTTTCTTTCCAACGACCCATCCCAATTCATGGCTTTTTCGAATGCCTGATTTATCATTATAGCTTCCAAATCATTTGATGATTCTTTATTAGAGAATGTATTACCTTTCACCAACCTTAAGTTCATCGTTTCAAAATAATTTGGACCAATATTCATCATTCGAGCCTCAAGCTTCACTTTCTCAAATTCCACCATGGCTGGTGTTGTGCCTCTACCTATTTGATGTTGAGACCCAGCAATATGAACTATTTTTGGATTAGCATTGAATTTGTCATACAGTTCATTGAAATGTTTCTCCCCTTCAATCGGAATAGATACTATTTGGTTGGGATTATATCCCCAATCTAGTTTAGATTGGAAAATTGCATTTTCGGTGAAGATTATCCCTGTGAGGATTGTCATAAATGCCAGTACAAATTGAAAGACAAGAAATATTTTGCTGAACATATTTTTCTTACCAAATTTCTGCTTGCCTCTAAATATATCTACCGGCTTAAATGCAGAAATATAAAATGCGGGATAAGCGCCTGAAATAACCCCAACAACAAGTACAAGTATCAAGAAGAAGCTTACCATCACCACTGGTGAGGAAAAGGCAAAAGGAATAGTTACTGGCAATACAGTGTTAAATCCTGGCAAAAACAAAAAATAGGCAAGTGAAATTCCAAATAACAAGGAGATAAAACAAACGAGGATATTCTCCACAAGAAATTGATTTATTATTTCAGTGCGTCTACCTCCCACAACTTTTCTAAGACCAATTTCTTTGAGTCTGCCAGATGCAGAAACAATGGCTATGTTCATGTAATTAAGACATGACAATAGCAGGAGAAAAATTGCAATTACAGAAAGTGCAATACGGCCAGAAGGATGACTTCCACTAGCAAAGCCATAATCAAGGGCATGATTACTTACTGCTAGCTCTGTCAAGGCTACAAAACTGAAACTGTCAATCTTCCAATCTTCTGAAGCCTTATTTTGAATGTCAACATACTGATTATTCATTACCTCAAGCAGTTCATCTGGAGATTTTCCTGGTTGCATTTGTACGAATGTCACATTAACATAATTCTCCCAAGAGGACATTTTGGGACCATAAATTTTCTCATAATTCATAAAAGGTATAAGTACTTCAAACCCAAAACTTGAGTTAGCTGGAAGTTTATCTGCAATAGCAGCGACCAAGAAAATTTCTTTATGATTTTTATCAAATATGATCTCCAACTCTTGCCCTACTGGATTGTCATACCCAAAGTATTTTATGGCTATATTATTTGATATGACCACTGATTTTTCACTATTCAAGGCCCCTGCATTTCCACTCTGTAGCGGGAAACTGAACATTGTAAGAAATGAAGGATCTGCAAAACTTACCGTCTCATTGAACACCTCATCTTTATATTTCAAAACTGCAGATCTTCGATGAACCCTGGCAATATCTTGAATTTGATCAAAGTCTTCAGACATAGAATTACTTAACAGAGCTGGCGTCCTTCCCCATTGATTTAGGTCTTCTTTCTGCTTTACCCAATTAGTGACTTGATAGATATCTTGGGAATTTTTATGGTAAGAATCCATATTGTATTGAAAATCCAAGAATATAAATACCACTATTGCGCAAGCGATTGACAAGGAGAGACCGAAAACATTAATTGCAGATGGAACTCGATTCTTAAGTAGATTTCTGAAACCTATTTTGAGATAATTTTTGAACATGGCAATGTTGATTAATGGTTGATAATTAGAGCTGACTTTTTTGACATTTGACCAACGTAAGAACCGCAATACATCCCAGGCATACTTTCTATTGGCAGCTGAAATCCCTTCTTCCTCCACTCTTGTGTAGAATATTTCTAGTGAATCGCCTTGAATTTCTTCTAATAAGCGATCATCACAATACCACTCTAAGAATCTATCACACCACTTAGGAGGATGAAGTCCATTGGTTTTCATATTGGTGAGAATGAGAATTTGGGTACTTGTCCGTATAAATTACTGCGAATAGCATTAGAAGCATCTAGCGCAGTTGCGCCAATTTTGGTAATCGAAAATATCCTTTTTCTTCTTCCTCCACGCTCAGTCGTAGGAGCACTCATTGATGAAGTCACCATGCCTTTAGACTCAAGGCGCTTGAGAACGGCATGCACTGCACTAATGTTCAGATCTCTGCCTATTTCCTTTTTCAAGAATTCCATAATGCCTACGCCATACGCCATGTCATCGCGAGCTGCGACAATAAGTAATATGAGTTCTTCAAGTTCTCCTAGGTAATTCCCTTTCATAGATTTTAGGTTTATTAATTCTACAAACGTGAAACTAATACATATGTTTCACTTTTGTAGAATCAAAAGATAACCTACTCTTATATCAAAGGAAATATTAACTTGAATGCACTTAGAGTGGCTAGGAATAATACTAGAATAGGATGTAAACCTACTCGTGCTTCAATGAGTCTATTGGGTTTAACAGGGCCGCTTTCAATGTGTTGTAGCTGACAGTCAACAATGCTATCAGTATTGACAATACTCCAGCGATTATAAATGGGGAAATTCCTAGTTCAATTTTATAAGCATAATCTGCCAACCAATAATTGGCGAATAACCATGCCACTGGTGTGGCGATAACAAATGCGACCAGCACCAGCTTTATAAATCCGATTGAGAACAAGTGCATTAGACTCCATTCACTTGCCCCAAGTACTTTTCTCACTCCTGTCTCCTTTGTCCTTTGCTCAGTGATAAATGCCGATAGACCAAATAATCCTAGACAGGAAATGAAAATTGCTGCTGCTGAAAATATATTCGCTAGTTTCCCAATAGTGGACACTTCTCCATACGACTCATTGTATTGATCTTCTACAAAATAATAGTCAAAAGTCTTATCTACTTCGTGTTTTTGATAAATCGAACTTATCTCCGCAATTAGTGGCTGCACATTATTGGTGTCGATTCCAATATACGCCATGTATACCTGCTCTGGATTGTACAACATCACTACAGGCTCTATAGCATATTCAAAAGATCGGTGATGGAAATCACGTGCCAGTCCCACCACTTTCCCTTCATGTCCCCATACTTGAAGATCCATTCCAATAGGATTCTCTTCCTGAATTAGTACTGCAGCCGCCTCATTGATTATGAAATATTTCTCTGCATCAGGATTGTAGGTTTGAGGAAAGTCTGCCCCATCGATTAACCCAATCTCGAAAGTCTCTATAAACCCAGTCCCCACTTGCAACACGTTGAAATACATATCTTCTTCAGGCTTACCTTTCCATGAGACCCCTTGATTACCATTGGCAATACTTAATGGGGGCTGTTCGGTGAAAGCCACAGATTGGACTCCCGGCAAGTTCAATAACTCATTTTTGTAAGCCTCTATATTAGAGGTAATGCCATTTAAGGGATGGCTGAGGATATTGTCCTTTTTTATCCCCAAATCTTTGTTTTGAATAAATGAGACTTGCTCAAAAACAACAGTCGTGAACACAATAAATATGATGGACAAAGTGAATTGTAATATCACTAACCCTTTTCTCAATCCAGATAATGCGCCCTTAGAAGAATTTGAACCTTGAAGCGTTTTGATTGGTGAGAAAGCTGACAAGTAGAAAGCAGGATAACAACCCGCCAATAGACCAGTTCCAACAGTTATCGAAACTAAACTTAATATAAACAATGGTGCTCCAAATGGAATTTGAATATGCTTTTGTGTCATCAAGTTGAATGCAGGAAGCAGAATATCCAACAATGTCACCGCGATGATCATGGAGATAAAAGCAATCAATATTGACTCAACCATAAACTGAGTCAACAATTGAAGGCGAGTAGCTCCTACAGTCTTTCTGAGCCCGACTTCTTTCACTCTTTTACCAGCTCTGGCAGTAGATAAATTCATGAAGTTGATACATGCGATCAACAATACAACAAAGGCAATGAGAGACAGTAGATTTACATATTGAATTTTCCCCGTAGGGATTCTTCCTTCTGAAAAGTCCGAATGCAAATAATAATCGGTAAATGGAAATACAAACAAGGCATCCTCGGTTTCTAAGCCTGTAAAATCTTTTATGAAAGTAGCAAGTTTGTCATTCAACTTAGAAAAATCTGCCTCCTCTACTATTGAAACATAGCCCATAACATTGTAATTGGTATAAGCGTACTCATTACTTTTCCCAATCCACCATGGTCGGTGTTTTGTTTCAAATTGGTTATAAGACAATATAAAATCGAAGACCAATGTTGACTGTTTGGGCATTTTTTCTAATACCCCAGTCACAATATAATTTTCCTTTTCCTTCTGAACAATGCTTATGGTCTTACCCAGTGCACTTTCACCTGGGAAATACTTCTCGGCCAACTGCTCGCTTATGACCACTGATTGAGCTCCTGAAAGTATGTTCTCAAGGTTTCCTTCTTTAAGAGGGAAACTAAAAATGCTCAAAACAGATGAGTCAGCATAAATGCCATATTCTGTGGATTTGGTCGCCTCGGTTTCAAACCCCGCTGACGACTCCATTACTCTGGTGATTTGATCAATCTCAGGAAAAGTGGACAGCATAGGCTCCACAATTGCTGAAGGAATATATTTCCTTACTTTGCTTCCCCCATTGTTGTTGACATCACCAAGCAAGCGATATATGTTTTCTGAGTTGGTATGAAATTGATCATAGCTCAGCTCATCCCAAACCCATAAGGAAATAATCAGTGAAGAAGCAAGTCCAAATGCCAGACCCATTATATTGATCATAGTGAAAAGTCTGTTTTTCACTAAATTCCTAAATGCTATTTTTATTAAATTCTTAATCATTTTATTGTCGTTAAATGTTATTCGTATTTGAGAGAATCAACCGGGTTGGCAATAGCCACCTTAATCGTATGATAGCTTACCGTTGCTACAGAAATAATCATGGCAGATAGCCCACCAATGATAAATGGCTGAACCCCAAGTTCAATTTTAAAGGCAAAATCGCTTAACCACTGAGAGGCTAGATACCATGCGATAGGAGCACTTATAATAAATGAAATCAAAATAAGTCCTAAAAAGCTTCTGGTAAACATAGTGGTCAAACCAAATACACTGGCTCCCATCACTTTTCTTATCCCTGTTTCCTTTTTGCGCTGCTCAGTCATATAGGATGCTAAGCCAAATAGCCCGAGGCAAGAAACAAATATGGTCACAAAGGCGAAAATGTTTGAAAGCTTGCCCATGGTGTCCACTCTTGAATATGTCTTTGCATATTGTTCGTCTATAAATCCATAGTCGAAAGGGTAATTAGTTTCGAAATTCCCATAGACTTCACCAATCTCTTTGATGACATTATTGACATCTCCGTTGATGGCTATATAATTCCTCCAGGTTTCTTTAGTTCTATTTAACATTATTATCGGGTCGATCTCTTTGTCGAGTCTTTGATGATGGTAGTCCTTCACCAGCCCTACAACTTCAGCATCAAGTCCCCAAACTTTTAGACGAGCACCAATCGGGTCTTCTAAGAACATCACTTGCGCAGCTTCTTCATTGATCAATACTTGAAATACTGTCGAGTCACTTTGTTGAGAATACCCATTTCCTTCCAATAATGTTGCTCCAAATGTTTCAACAAAATACTGATCCGTTTGAATTACATGAAAATATATCTCTTCGCCATCTTCCTTTCCTTTCCACTCAATAAAACTAGTTGTATTCCCTATATTCAACGGGCTCGAACTTGTACTCGACATGCTCGCTACTCCCGGGATTTGTAAAATTTCATTCCTATAAGCTTCACGGTTTCCCATAATAGCATTGAGGTCATGATATAGGAGGTTTTCTTTGTTTAGACCCAAATCCTTGTTGAGAACAAACTGCAACTGACTATACACTATCATCGTGGTAATCACAAAGGTTATGGACATTGAGAACTGGGCAATCACCAAAACTCTCCTGAAACCTGACAATGACTTGCCATCATTGACCGCTCCCTTAAGCACCTTGCTTGGATTGAAACCAGATAGATATATTGCAGGATAAATACCTGCCAATACTCCTGTAAATACGCATAAACCAATCGTAGACATCATAAACGTTATATCAGTGTAAGGTACCTGTAATGATTTACCAGTCAATTGGTTAAAGAATACCATCAATAAATCACTCATAGTGATCGCCAATGCCCCGCTAATAATTGAGATAAAAACAGACTCTCCTAAAAACTGCCATATCAAAGACTTCCTGGTGGCTCCAGTTGCTTTTCTTACTCCTACTTCCTTGGCTCGCTTTCCTGCTCTGGCTGTACTTAGGCTCATGAAGTTGATACAGGCAATCAATAAAATTACCAAAGCAATAATTGAAAATATTCTCACGTACACGATGCGGCCTTCTGCATCCAATCCTTTACTGAGATTGGCTTGTAAATACATGTCTTTAAAAGCATATAGAAACAACTGTGCATTATCGGCCTCCTTAGAGGTATGGTTCTTGGATATTAAATCAACAATCTGATTTGAAACATTAGATTGATCGACATTATCTTCTAGCAACACAAATGTCCGATCATTGTAATTGTCCCACTTAGCATTCCAAGGTCTTTTATTCAGGTAAGCCTCATAAGAAGTGATGAAGTCAAACTTCAAAGTTGATTGATCTGGAATTTCTTCCAACACTCCAGTAATCTTATATTCAAAGTCATCTCCCCAATCATTAATAGTAATGGTCTGATTAAAAGCATTGGCATTTGGAAATAGCTTATCAGCCAGTTCTTTAGAGATCACAATATTACTTGGTTCGGATAGTGCTGTTTTTGCATCACCTTGAATCAAAGGAAAATCAAAGACTTCAAAAAAATCAACGTCCGAGCTGACTCCCCATTCTTCAAAATTTTGATGTTCTTGTTTGAAAAGTTTTTGGCTTGGATGAGTAAGTCTGACGACAGTTTCTATTCCAGAAATATCTTTCTTTAATACCTCTGCCAAAGGTCCAGGCGTATTATCCCAATATTGCCAACCTGAAGTAGATTCGAATCCGGCAATGACTGAGAATATTTTATCTTTCTTAGTGTGATAATTATCAATACTGTACTCATCTATTACCCATAAGGAGATCAGTAAGGCACAGCATAGTCCAAATGCCAATCCAAGAATATTGATCAATGAGAATGTCTTACTTTTTAATAAGTTTCTAAAGGCTATTTTGAATAAATTCTTAATCATGGCTTGAGTATTTAAATGTTGCTATTCGCATTTGAGTGAGTCTACAGGATTGGCTACAGCAGATTTCAGGATTTGACCAATGACAGTCACCAACGCAATCATGAGAATCAGTAAGAATGGGACAATCAATAAGTCCAATCCAATGGTCAACTTGTTGGCATAATTCTCTAACCACACATTGATGAAAAAATAAGCGATAGGAATCGCTAAGAAACCAGCGATGATCACCAATTTCAAAAAATCTTTTGACATGGTCTTAACAATACTCTTCACCGATGCCCCTAGTACTTTTCTGATACCGATCTCCTTGGTACGTTGCATAAGCATGAAGGATGATAGACCAAATAAACCCATACATGCGATGATGATTGACAACCCTGTGAATAGTAGCGTAACGTTTGAAAATCGCTGATCAGACTGATACTGTCTGTTGTATTGGTCGTCTAAAAAGAAATAGTCCATACCACTATTACCAAATACTTCCTTCCAAACATCTTCTATAGTAGACATCGCTCTTTTTGTATCCTTAGTGTCTAGTTTCACCACAATATGATCTGTAAGCGTCCTATGATTGAATAGCATCGGCACATAATCCTCTTTAGGAGATCTTTGATGATAGTTACTCACTACTGCCAAGATCTCTTCCCAAGAATCACCTCCATAAGTAATCCGCTGACCAACGGCTTGCTCGGCACTTTCAAAGCCAAGAGTCTCCACAGCACGTTCATTGATGATAATAAAATCAGCGTTGCCCTTAGGCTTGAAATTCGATCCAGCAACTATCTCCAGACCCAGTGCCTCGAAATAGTAATCATCTACCGAAATTTGATAGTAATTAGCGCTACCTTCATTCTTATCTGCGCCTACCCTTAACACATTACTAGACGTTCCCACTTCATGATTGTTAGCACCAGGAAGTGCACCAGCCTGAGCCACAATATTAATCTCCGTTGTTGCTTCCATTTTGTCTTTGAAAACCTGATATCCAGTATTGTAAAATAGAGAATCTGAGAGGTCTGAATTTGGTGTCCGAATCACCACCGTATTATTCATGTCAAAATCCAAGTCCTTGTTCATCAAGAAGTCTATTTGTCGATAAACGGCAACGGACACTGACATCAAAATCACGGTAGCTGCGAATTGAAAGATGATCAACCCTTTGCGTAAAATCAATCCGAAAGATGAGCTTTTGAACTTGCCCTTCAATACCAAGGCTGGTCTAAAGGAAGATAAAACTAATGCAGGGTATATTCCAGCAAGGGTGGTTCCAAGCACCACAATGAATATGAGCGTCAGCCAAAGTTCTTGATCCATCGTGACATCAAAAGTCAGCTGCTGCCCTGTGATGTTGCGAAAGAACGGTTGGGCCAGTTGCATCATAGTATAAGCTAGTAGGGCGGCTATGACATTGATTACTAATGCTTCCATAAGAAACTGCGTAATCAATTGCGCTTTGGATGAACCTACTGCTTTGCGAATTCCTACTTCTTTTGCACGTTCGGTTGCTCTGGCTGTAGATAAGTTCACATAATTTACCCAGGCAATAATCATTATTAGAATTCCTATGAAAGCCATGAAGTTGACAGCCTGAGCACTCCCATTTACCTCTGGTTCGAATGTTTTATTAGAATAGAGATGAATGTCTTGGATCTCTTCAGCAATAACTACTTCATTGTCAATTTCCCCGATGGCAATCGAATATGCTTCCAGTTTTTCATTGAATGCTATTACATCTGTACCCGGCTCCATTTTAAGGTAGGTGTATTCGTTATTCCCTCCCCAAGGATACTTTAAATACCAGTCATAATACTTGGGTATGGTAGTGTGCGACATCAAAATGTCAAATTTTAAATGCGTATTCTGGGGCAAATCTGCCATCACACCCACGACCTCAAGAAGATCGTTGGAATGTTGTATAGACATGGTTTCGCCAAGTACATCCGTTCGTCCAAAGTACTTATTGGCAATGCTCTCCGATATCAGGATCTTGAAAGGCTCACCGAAACGGGCAGCCGGATCACCATACAATATGTCATAGGAAAATAGCTCAAATGCCGATGAGTCTGCCATATAAATTCCCTTCTCAAAAAAGGCTTGATCCTTCACCTTCAATTCGGCAGCATCCCAATTCATGAATCTGGCATAACCCAAAACCTCTGGCATTTTCTCTGTCAAGTCAGGTCCTAAAGTTTGGTAAGTTTCGCAGTCATTCTCAATAAATTCACCATCATTAAATAGGTTGAGTGTAATTCTGAAAATATCATCAGCATTCTTATGCATGCTTTCATAGCTTCGCTCAAAGCTCACATACTGACTGATCAATAGCGTAGAAGCTATTCCTATGGCTAACCCAAGGACATTGACAATTGTGAATGTCTTGTTCTTGATTAAGTTTCGAAAAGCGGATTTTAGATAATTTCTGATCATATCATTGTATTTTGTCTCACTATGCCAATCCACATGCCATGAATATAACTACCTGATTAATAGATATTTGCATGTACTGTTTCATTTCATCATCAGCATTTTGTCCCAAAACAAAACAATTTGTTGTATCATAATGAGACGTTTTATAATTTACAACCCAATCGTATAAGATCAATATGGCTATCAAAAAAGGAAGTGTACTTATCATAGATGATGACCAAGATGTCTTGCTCACCGCCAAAATGATTCTCAAACAGCATTTTGCAAAAGTAGTCACTGAGCACACCCCTAATCGGATAGAATCTCTGATTCAGAAAGATCAGTATGACGTAATTGTCTTGGATATGAATTTCAAAACTGGGGCTACCAGCGGCAATGAAGGCATGTATTGGCTTAAGCGAATCTTAGAGCTAGATCCAGAAGCCAATGTAATGCTGAGTACCGCTTATGGTGATATCAACTTGGCAGTAGAAGCAATGAAGAATGGTGCTCGTGACTTCCTAGTCAAGCCTTGGGAAAAAGAAAAACTGCTCGCTACTGTGAGCAATATCTATGAACTCAACACTGCGAAGAATGAAGTGAAGCGGCTTAAATCCCAACAGGAAGTTTTGAGAGAAGATTCTAATAAAAATTATACTAATTTGATCGCTGAGTCTGACGCCATGAAGACCATCTTAGAGACGATAGAAAAGGTGGCTAACACAGATGCAAATATCCTCATATTAGGAGAGAATGGTACTGGGAAAGAACTTATTGCTCGAACGATCCATCAACAATCCAAAAGGTCCAAAGAGGCCTTTATAAGTGTTGATCTTGGGGCGCTTTCTTCAAGCCTATTCGAGTCGGAACTTTTTGGTGCCAAAAAAGGTGCATTTACAGATGCAAAAGAAGATCGCCTAGGTCGTTTTGAAGTAGCCTCTAGAGGCACCTTGTTTCTGGATGAAATAGGTAATGTCCCAATGATGCTACAGTCCAAGCTACTCTCTGCACTACAGAATCGAGAGATCACGCCACTAGGGACTCATCAGTCAAAGTCAATAGATATTAGATTGGTATGTGCGACCAATAAGCCACTCTATCGTATGGTAGAAGATGAGTCGTTTAGACAAGATTTACTTTATAGAATCAATACCGTAGAAATCACCCTGCCCCCACTCAGACAGCGCGTAAGTGACATCCTTCCATTGGCGCAGCATTACCTTGCTTCCTTTGCTAAAAAATATGAAAAAGGCAATCTGAAAATTTCCGATGAAGCTATCAAAGTACTGAATACTTACCAATGGCCTGGAAATATTCGCGAACTTGAACATGCGGTAGAGCGCGCGGTGATTATGTGCTCCTCGGCTGAACTTACCAGCAAAGATTTCAATCTCTCACCTGCAAAACAAAAAGTATTGGTAGTAGATAATCTGAAAATGGAAGAAGTAGAAAAAATTACCATTGAGCAGTCTATTGAAAAGAACAAAGGTCACCTTACCAAGGTTGCCAAAGAGCTAGGAATGGCAAGAAGTACCTTGTACCGAAAAATGGAAAGATATGGGATTTAGAGCTAGTATAGTTACCCGCGTACTCCTAATAATGATCAGTGGCTACTCTGCCATTTATCTTTATTTAGAAACTTCCTTTTGGCTATTATCTCTATGGATAATTCTTATTACGGTCTTGACTACTGTATCCCTTATCAAGTATTTGGAAAGAAATAGAAGGGATATGACCAGCTTCCTTACCTCTATTCAGCAGAATGATTTCACCACCACATTTCCAAATAAAGGAGATGACTTGAGAACCAATTGGCACTATGCTTTTAATGTAATCAATGCCAAGTTTCAAGAGCTCAGGAGTGACAAACAATCCAATTATCATTTTCTAGAAGCTATCATCGAACATACGGGCGTCCCACTGATGTGCTTCAATACAGCCACGGACAAAGTCACCTTGATGAATGATGCCGCTAAGGATTTGCTTAAGAAACCGTTCATCGATTCAATTGGTGGATTGACCAAAATTGATAAAAATCTATCCAAGCTCATTCTCAAAATGCAGTCTGGTCAGAAAGAGCTCTATACCCTAAACGTAGATGGGGAGGCACTGCCATTATCAATTATCGTAAAGGAACTCAAGCTGGAAAATCAATCTTTGAAACTTGTGGCTTTCCAGAATATCAAGCATGAACTAGAGGAGAATGAGCTGGCCTCTTGGCAAAAACTCATCAAAGTGCTCACTCATGAAATAAAGAATTCGGCCATTCCAATATCTACGCTTTCTTCAGTCATTAGTCAAATGATCATGGATGATCAGGGTGTACTGAAAGACATCAGTCAACTAGAGCAGGACGATGCAGATGATCTCAAAAATGGCTTGACCACTGTAGAGAAACGAAGCAAAGGTTTGGTCAAATTCGTGGAGTCCTACAGTAAGCTCAGCAGGCTCCCAGAGCCTGAATTGAAATCTATCAAAGTAGGCGAGTTGCTGACCAGTATTGAGAATTTGATGAAGGATGAATTGTCACAAAAAGGTATTGGGTTTCAGTCCTCTTGTGACTCCAATCTAACGATATCTGCAGATCAAGAAATGATAGAACAGGTACTCATCAACTTGGTCAAAAACGCTATCCATGCTTGTGAAAACGTAGCATCACCTTCGATCAATCTTATCGCTCATAATCTTGGGCCAGGTATGATCATCAGCATTGCCGATAATGGAATGGGGATAGGTCCGGAGGAACTTCGGGACATCTTTGTACCCTTCTTCACCACTAAGAAGGAAGGCTCTGGCATCGGGCTAAGTCTGTCCAGGCAAATCATGAAACTACACGCTGGGTCTATCTCTGTAAAGTCCGAAGAAGGTAAAGGCAGTGCCTTTTATTTGAGGTTCTGAGTAAGGTTGGGATCAATCATCCCTATGTCGTGCATTTCACTACTATAGCAGCTCCACATTATAACAAGAGGTATGCATGTGGGCCTATTTATTTAGGCTCATATACTCCTGCCAATGGACCAATACATATTTTGTTTTGTCATTTTCTTTGCGTTCGATAAAGCCAAATTCATAACAAAAAAGATAAACATCTCCTTTCTGATTTTTCCAATAATTGGTGAAATACATTGGATCAAACCCCGCTTCTATCAATAACTCTTTCCGAATAGTAGACTTCCCAGCGGTATTGAATCGCTTGAGCAACTTGCGATTCACTTTGAGCTGCCTATCCACTTTGAGATAATACTGCTCTTTCTCAAGTCGTTCTTCATATTGATTACTTGATTTACACTTAGAGCTACAATACACCCGATCACTTCTCCCTTTCAATTCTTCACCACAAACAGGACATTTCCCCATAATTCCTAAAACAATATTTTATACAGTTAATATTATACACATAATATTCGATTAATATACGTATAAAACTATGAGTATTATATTTAGGTATGCGTTATTACACTCATTATGGAAAATAAATCATTAAAGAACATCTCCCTTAAACACTTGTTGATTAATAATCAGAAAATGATTGGGTTAAAATTCTACCCTGATAAAGTGATTCAGGCCCTGATCAAAACACTGCCAGGTATCAAATGGAGCAAGGAATTTGACATGGCCTACATACCTAACCACAGAACCAACTTCGATCTGATCTATTCGACTTTCAAAGGAGTGGCTTGGATAGATGGCAAATACTTCTTCACCAACAGACCACTTCATGACCCGGTTTCGGAGCAAAAAAGATTTAGCATTCAATCCATTAGAGACCGATCTGTGGAAGCAGGCTATCGAATTTGTCCAGAAGAATACTTGCTCAAACTAGAGTTGAAAAAATATGCTCAAAACACTGCAAGGACATATATAGGTATGTTTGAAGGATTCATTAATCACTACAAAGATATAGAGCTGACTGCATTGGGAGAAAATGAGATCAGGGCATATCTATCTAATCAAGTGGCACTCGGAAGATCAGACTCAATGCTTAATCAAATCATCAACAGCATCAAATTTTACTTTGAAATTGTATTGGGCATGCCCAACCGTTTTTATGAGATAGAACGGCCTCAGAAAAAGGAGAGACTGCCAGAAGTATTGTCTAAGCAGGAAATTCAGCGAATCATATCCTGCACCAATAATCTCAAACACAAATGTATCTTGAGCACGATTTATTCTGCAGGGTTACGAGTAAGTGAGTTATTAAGTTTGAAGATCAAAGATCTAGATAGTGATAGGATGATGATCCGGATAGAAAACTCAAAAGGAGGGAAAGATCGTTACACTCTTCTCAGTAATAGCTTACTAAAAGACTTAAGAGACTATTACAATGAATATAAACCAAAAAATTATTTGTTTGAAGGTCAATATGGTCATGAATACACCTCGGGTTCAGTTAGGAAAATACTTAAGAAAGCTTGTGTCAAAGCAGGGATTAGAAAAGATGTAAGAACTCATACACTAAGACATTCATTCGCCACTCATTTACTAGAGCAAGGAACTGACCTGAGATCAATTCAAACTTTGTTAGGTCATAGTAATATCGCCACTACCGAGATATATACTCACATTGCAAATAATACTATGAAAAATATCAAAAATCCTCTAGATTAGTGACAATAATAATATATATCAGCACCATAGGTGCTGATAGCGATATGTTGTGCCTAATTAGAAAACCATCGAACTAAATGAGTCCATCCGAAATATTTGACTTAATAAAGAGCTCTGGAGTAATTATCGCCTCAGGTGTGGCAATCTGGGGAATTAATAGTTGGAGAAGAGAAGCCAAATGGAAGAAAAAATATGACCTTGCTGAAGAAGTATTGGCAAATATGTATGAAGCGCATCAAGCTATTAAAATTATAAGAAGTCCAGTCGGGTTCGGGAACGAAGGTTCAACAAGACCGAAAAACGAGAACGAAAAACCTCAAGAAACGGAAATTTATAATCAAGCATATGTTTCTAGAGAAAGGTTTGAAAGGAATAAAAGATCATTGGAAAAGCTCCATTCATTAAAGTTTCGATTCATTGCATTATATGGTAAAGAGTTTGAAGAACACTTTGATACTTTCTCAAAAACAGTAAATAAAATATTCTTGGCCTCAGACCAAATTGCAATGGTCAAATTGGGACAATACGGAGACGAAAAAGAATTGATTAAAACAATCATAACTGAAAGCAGAAAGAACCTTTATTCAAAGACAATCAAAGAGGACGAAATTGAAATAGAATTAGAAAAAGCTATTCAAGCCATTGAAAATAAATGCAAACAGATTATTGGAAAAAATAACTAGGCACAACGGTTAAAATAAAGACAAGTCCAAAACACAGTCTTTATTTTAACCGTTGTACCTAATTACAAAATCGAATACATGAGAATTTTAACCTTTATCCTTATCTGTATTGCTTCTACATCCTATGGGCAGGAATTAGTTACTGACCTAAATGGATTCAGACTAGGACAGTTTCGAGATGTGCCGAAAATTGAGTTGAACGGACTTGTTCAACATGATAAATTTGAGGATGGCTTTGAAAATGAAATCTACCTAGTGGAAAAGGACACTTCGGTATATATGATATTTGAATATGCTAATTATGACCTTCAATCAATTTGGTCAATTCAACTTACTGGCTACAAACCGGGTTATGATTGTTCATTTAAGGGGCTAAAACTTGGAATGAGTAGCAATGAAATAGAATCATTATTGGGGGCTCCTTCAGTAAAGGAGGATATTGGCGAATATGGAGAAAAGTGGGTTTATAACAACACCAATTTTACACTTGAAATTAGTCCAAATGACAATTTGGCGGGCATAAAAATCATTGATATGTCACATGATTTTTATGCCGAGACTGATATAACAAAAATCCCAAGCTTTAAACAGTATTCTGAGATTCTAAAGTCTAATAACCGTGAAAAAATTGCAGCACTTTTGGCTCCAGGTATGGAAGTATATAAAAACGACTCAGTTTTCTATTTTAAGAATTCAATTGCTAGTGAAATTGATTCCGATAACTCAAGCATTTTTAAACTTGCAGGTGAATTAGCCAGTAAACTAGAAAGAATAAATCCTAAAGACACTCTTCAGTATGAAGAAAACATAAGAGTAGCCTATGGACAAGACACTAAACATGTAGTTAAACTTAAAGTCGATGGAGTATATTCAGAGATAGTATTTAAGTACATGTTCGGTCGATACTTAATTTGGGAGATAACAATAAACTAGGCACAACAAAGTATAGAAACGCATGCCTTTACTCACGTTTGATCAAGTAAGTGCGACTCGTCCGTATCTTCTGTGTTTAGAGTTTCAAGGCTGATTAAGCAGGTCTCGCTGAAGCTAGTTATTGTGGTTGGCCTGCACGCAGGTTCCGGCAGGTGATGACGCAGAAAGGTTGTCGCTAAAGTCAGTGCAACTTGCAGGGAAACACAGAAAATACTACTTTCATCACTATTAATAGCTTGTAAGGCACAGCGTCCTATACGGGCGTTGGGGGCAATACGAGGTGAAGAATAAACTATATGATTTTTAATACTATTTTTTTTGGTCTCTATAAATTCTATTTAGGGACATACAATTTTAAAGATATCGCAGAATCAAGTGCTGTTACGGCTCTTTCGTTACTACTTTCTATTAATGCTACTGTATTATTGAAAGTAATTGGGCTAGTTGATATCTTAGGCTCCGATTTTTTTGTTGGAATTCTAATTGCGGTATTTGGAGTTTTAAATTATGTCAACTACTTATTTTTTGTCAAGTCAAACTTATACAAAGAGTTAGCTAATAAATATGAAAACGAAGAACCTCAATCTCGTAATCTTAGAAGAGTTGTCCTTATCATTTATATCATTTTGACAATAGCATTGCTCATTCTAGTTTGAGAAATTAATAAAACTGCCCCCAACAAAGTATAGAAACGCATGCCTTTACTCACATTTATTTGAGTTCTTGCGACTCGTCCGTATCTTCTGTGTTTTGAGTTTCATGGCTGATTAAGTAGGTCTCGATGAAGCTAGTTATTGTGGTTGGCCTGCACGCAGGTTCCGGCAGGGAATAACGCAGAAAGGTTGTCGCTAATTTCTGTGCAACTTGCAGGGAAACACAGAAAATACTACTTTCATCACCATTAAGCACCGGATAGGCACAGCGTTCTATACGGGCGTTGTATTCAACTTCTGCGTGACTAGAAAATAGCTCTCCCTGCCCTCTTCATCATCTTT
>JAWUWD010000074.1:0-8383 GCA_034112085.1 Cyclobacteriaceae bacterium | reverse complement strand
ACACGCTTAGATGCCTGCATGAAAGCTCCGAGTTCTTGAATGGTGATGTCGTTACCGACTGTATCTGCAAAGATAGTACCGTTAGACCCAAGGTCATATAGTTTATAACTTGCACCAATTTGTAAACCCATAAAATCAATTTGATTCTTGAAGTCGTACATTCCTTCAGCATGGTAGAACTTTGATTTGTCATCAAATAAGGCTCCAGCTGGAATAACCTCATTTTTAGCATTGTCAAAAGCAGTATTAAAACCAGCAGTTCCAGGAACTAATCTTCCTGTATCAGCAAATGCTCTAGCCGCAGCGTGGGCAACATCTTGTGTTCCTCCTGCACCTAAAGCACCTGCAAAGGCTCCAGCATATTCACCAAACCATTGTGAATTTGATTTCCAAGAATCGTTAATTAATACGCCAGCTAAGTCGGCTATGTATGAATCTCCTGAATCTTCAATCGTGGTGTAAGCCCTTACAAAAAAGTTATCAGCTTTCAATTCTAATTTATGTGAACTGATGTTGAAATTAGACAATGAATATCTCTGCGCACCAGTATATACTGTAGTACCAGAGCCATAGTTTAATCCATATGACAGTTCAAGTTTGTCAGTCAATCTATAATGCAATGCAGTATTCACTTTGAAGTTTTTAGCACCATAGTCTACCAAGTCTTGCTCTAAATAAGGAGTTCTTGAAACAACAGTAGATGGTAATCCAGATATGCCAGCTGCTAATCCCACCAAAGCTAAGTTCGTTGATACTTCATCTCCAAATGCATGAACTAAGTTCGCGCCAGGATTCACTGTTAAACCAGCAGGGATTTGTGAAGCATTTCTATCTCTCAAATCAGTACCATACCAATCTTCAGCTTGACTGTAAGATAGATTCACCTTAAAGGCGAATTTGTTATTAAATGCTTTGGCATATCTCACGGCAAATTCATTCATCATCTGAGCAGAACCTGGACCTATCTCGCCCGCTTCTTCTGTGTTCAAATCAGAATCCCCGATGTGATTCATACTAACTTTGGCAGTTGCGCTAACGCCTTGATAGTCGAAAGGGCTTTTACTGTTCATCAATAGTATTCCGTTAAAAGCATTTGGTCCATAAAGTGCAGAAGCAGCTCCAGGAATCAACTCGATACTTTCAATATCTAAAGAAGTAGGCCCATTTAAACTTCCTATTGGAAAGTTCAATGCAGGAGCTTGAGTATCCATGCCGTCAATTAACTGAACAAATCTAGTATTACCAGTTGAATTGAAACCTCTAGCGTTGATGATCTGAAAGTTGATACTACTTGCTGATACATCCACTCCTTTGAGATTGGCGATCGCTTTGTAATAGTCATCAGATGCTGTATTTTGAATGGCTAGAATATCCATTTTCTCAATAGATACAGGCGATTCGAGAATGCTCTCTTCTACTCTAGAGGCAGAAACAACTACTTCTTGTCCTAAAAAAGACTGCTCTTCAAGTGTTATGTCTAATCCAGAAGTATTCGCATCTGTGATTTCGATTTCTTGTGATATAAAACCAATAAAGGAAGCACTTATCGTCATCGGAGGGGCTGAATTCACGGAAAAGCTGAAAGCTCCATCACCGTCTGTAATCGTTCCGATTATTCTTCCTTTTACAACAATGTTAACTCCGGCTAAGGTCTCACCATTTCCTCCGTCTTTGACCACACCAGATATGGAAGTGGTTTGTCCCCATGAGGTGTGAATGAAACAAGACAGTAGAATCGCAGTGGACCAAACTGATTTAGTAAAAAATTTCTTCATAGTAATTGCTTTGGTTTTCAATTCAAATTATGGATTAAAATTAGAGAACTAATACAGTTGATTCCCTTTAACTAACTTCTAAATATAAAATAATTTCTGATAGATGTAGTAGGTATGCCTAATAAATTATTCATTTACATCAAATGAAGGCTGTTTTTGAGTGATTTATTCTCAGTTGTTACGCCTTGATATTTTGAGCAAGGAACTGATAAATAATGAATTTTTGACACTAAGTAGTTTAAAATATAAGAGGCAAACTTCATATCTACCCTAATATGGAAAAAATGAGGTTAGAATAGTACCTATTTCTATATATTTGAGTAGATAAGATAAGGTCGTCAAAGAAGATTGGACCTAGATGATTTATTGTTCAGGTGCTGCCTTTTGTTCATCTTGTAGATGCTGGACCAATCTTTCACATACATCATTGAGCTCCTTATTGAATACTTCATCACCAGTGGCATTGAGTGCACTCTGAGCCAAGCCTCCCACACAATCAATATAGAATCTTTTCATGTCATCTACTGGCATGTCCTTACTCCATAGATCAATACGTTGCGTATTTTTCTGCTCATGATCCCACAATGAGATAGTTATGGCTTTACTCTCCGCCATCTCTCCATCGGGTTTGTCTGTAGCATTCCAAGTTATTTTTTCAGGGACATTTTTATCATCCAAATCTACGGTGAAATTGATATGTGATTTTTTCATTTTTTGTTTAATGAGTTTGTGTAATAATTAGTGAATCTGCGAATCGTGCCGCAATTTCATTGGTCTATAATATGTTGTTTTAATAGTATGATTAAATGGTCATTTCAGGAATGTCTCCTTCAATAATTAATCTTCCGGCCGTGGATTCCTTGATCTCATCCACTGTCACTCCAGGGGCTCTTTCCAGTAATTTGAATCCACCTTCTTGCATAACTTCGATTACCGCCATATCCGTCACTATCTTTTTTACGCAATTCACACCTGTAATCGGTAATGAGCATTTAGAAAGCAACTTAGATTCACCTGATCTGCTTTTATGTTGCATGGCAACAATAATATTGTCAGCTGAGGCCACTAGGTCCATAGCACCTCCCATTCCTTTGACCATTTTACCAGGGATCTTCCAGTTGGAAATATCACCATTTTCAGAGACTTCCATTGCACCAAGGATCGTTAGATCGACATGGCCACCACGGATCATAGCAAAACTTTCCGCTGAGTTGAATAATGATGATCCATCTTGCATGGTGACAGTTTGTTTCCCAGCATTGATTAAGTCAGCATCTACATGTTCTTCAGTTGGAAAAGGGCCTATACCCAACAAACCATTTTCAGATTGTAGTACTACATTGATATTTTTAGGGATATAGTTTGCCACCAAAGTAGGGATTCCAATCCCAAGATTAATATACCATCCATCTCTTACTTCTTGTGCAATACGTTTAGCGATTCCTATTTTGTCTAACATGATTATAATGTTTTAAAGTGACGATGAGCTAATTAGTTAATTGAACGAACTTAAAAATTAACTAATTGTTCTTTGTTCTATTCTTTTCTCATATCCTTCTCCTTGGAATATACGCTGTACATAGATGCCGGGTGTATGAATATGATTTGGATCTAGTTGACCAGCAGGAACAAGCTCTTCTACTTCTGCGATAGTTATTTTTCCAGCAGCAGCCATCATAGGGTTGAGATTTCTAGCCGTTCCTTTAAAGATTAGATTTCCTGCAGTGTCACCTTTCCAGGCTTTTACTAAAGAGAAATCTGACTTTAACCAATTCTCTAGTAGATATTGTTTGCCATTGTATTCTCTGATCTCTTTGCCTTCAGCGATTTCTGTACCCACACCGGCAGGGGTGAAGAATGCAGGGATGCCTGCACCACCTGCTCGAATTCGCTCAGCAAGTGTTCCTTGTGGGATGAGATCAACTTCAAGTTCTCCGGCTAACAACTGACGTTCAAATTCAGCATTCTCACCTACATATGAGGAGATCATTCTCTTTACTTGTCGCGTTTTGAGCATTAGTCCAATACCGAAATCATCCACACCAGCATTGTTTGAGATGCAGGTTAGACCTGTAACACCCTTTTTAAGTAACGCTGTAATGCTGTTTTCTGGAATTCCACAGAGACCAAACCCACCCAACATCAAAGTAGCGTTGTTTGGAATGTCCTTGATAGCTTCGGTGGCATTTTCAACTACTTTATTAATCATAGTTATTTATTTAAAATTTGTAACAGAAAATTAGTCCTTTAACAGGTCAATTACCAATCTTTTATCTTTTGTCAATTGCTCTTTTAAAGCTTCTTTACTAGAGAATTTAAACTCGTCTCTAATTCTTTTTACGAATTGGATCGTGATGCTTTGTCCATAGATTTCTTGTTTGAAGTCGAAAAGATGTGTTTCTATGGTCTTTTTGCTGCCGTCTACCGTTGGACGATAGCCAATATTAAGCATTGCTTTGAAAACTCGGTTGTTAACCAACACTTTTACAGCATATACACCAATTGCCGGTATTAGTTTGTGAGGGTTAGCGACAGAGATGTTGGCAGTTGGGAATCCAATTGTTCTTCCCAATTTGTCGCCTTCTATTACTTCTCCAGTGAGAGTGTATGAGCTCGATAAATATTGATTGGAGACTTCAACTTTACCTTCCAATAACGAGTTGCGAATCAATGTTGAGCTGATTCCTATTTCCTCAATGTCCTGCCTAGGAATTTCCTCAATATCAAACCCATATTGATGCGCATTGGCTTTGAGGTGTTCAAAACTTCCTTCCCGATTTCTCCCAAATTTATGATCATACCCAATCACTAGCTTTTTAGTGTTTAGTTTGTCAATAAGTATCTGCTGTATGAAATCTTGAGAGCTTAATTGAGAAAATTCTTTGGTGAATGGAATGCGAATCAAGTGATCAATTCCTGAATCAGCCAGTAGAATTGCTTTTTCATCAAAAGTATTGAGCAGCTTAAGATCATCTCCGTCCTCTGGGTATAACACCAATCTTGGATGTGGCCAAAATGTAAGAACGACACTCTCACCAGAAGATTGCTGAGCAATTTGTTGTAGTCTCTTGAGAATTTGTCGATGCCCAAGATGAACCCCATCGAAAGTGCCGCTAGTAACAACTGCATTTTTAATGAGCGGAAGATCATCAATGCCGTGGTGTATGATCATACCTCTGCTAATATTTCTTCTATAGAATTTGCTTCTGTCAGCTTGAATTCACCAATTCTAGTTCGGCATAGTGCTGACATATAAGCACCAACGCCAAGTGATTCTCCTAAGTCTCTGGCGATACTTCTGATATAAGTCCCTTTTGAACAAACAATTCTAAAATGTACCTCCGGTAATTTCAAGCCTGTTAATTCAAATTCTTTGACAACAACATCTCTCGGTTTGAGTTTCACATCTTCACCTTTACGGGCGCTTTTATAAGCTCGTTTCCCGTTTACTTTTACTGCTGAGAATATTGGCGGGACTTGACTGATTTCACCAGTCAGTTTTGTAATAGCACTTCTGATGTCCAATTCTGTAATATGAGAGAAGTCTCTTTCCTGATCTACTTCTGTCTCTAAGTCAAAAGAGGGGGTAGTCTGACCGATTACAAATGTACCGGTATACTCTTTTTCCTGTGCTTGATAAGTTTCAATTTGTTTGGTCATTTTACCGGTGCAAAGAATAAGTAATCCAGTGGCTAGTGGGTCTAAAGTGCCGGCATGACCTATTTTTTTTACTTTAAGACCAAACCTGAGTTTTTTAACAACGTCAAATGAAGTCCATTGGTAAGGCTTATTTACCAATAATACTCTAGGGTCGTCAGGGATATGTGCTGGATCACTCATCTTATTGGAAAATCAATACGGCAGTGCCTAAAACTAGGCAATAAATGGCAAAGTAAATGAGCTTGCCCCTCTTGACGATGTTAATCATCCATGTACAAGCGATAACGCCCGCAATAAACGCACTGATAAAACCTAACCCAAGAGCAGCTGTAGATATGTCAGAAGCAATTTCTGGAGTCTCGAAGTAATCTTTGACTTTAAGAAGTGTCGCGCCAAAGATAGGAGGGAGGACCATTAGGAATGAAAAACGGGTAATTTTCTCTTTGTCAATACCCAATAATAATCCGGTAGCAATGGTAGATCCAGATCTTGAGATTCCAGGAATGATAGCTACGGCCTGTGTTAGCCCTATTAATATTGACTTGCCAAAACTTATCTCACCAGTAGTTGATTTTGCAAAGAAAGTGAAAGACAAAAGTACTCCAGTGAAAAGCAACATAGAAGCTACAAGGGTGATTTGACCTCCAAAGAGTCCCTCAATTTTATCTTCGAACATTATCCCTACAATACCAACTGGAATCATAGAGAGTAGTATTTTGGCTGAAAATTGAGTGGATTCATTCCATTTAAAGGCAAACAGATCTTTGATGATGATCAATATGTCCTTTCGAAAAACGATGATTGTCGATAAGGCAGTCGCTCCGTGCACAACTATCGAAAAAAGCAGATTGTCCGTGGTCTCAACGCCTAAAAAATATTTGCCTAATTCGATATGTCCACTACTGCTGACAGGAAGGAATTCAGTTAATCCTTGTATAATGCCAAGGATTATCGCCTCAAGAATACTCATTGCCTATTTTTCCTTTTTGTAGAGAATTGCAAAGAATTCGATGATGAAGCCGAGCATCACGATGATTGGACCAAGAGTAATCCCTAGGAAACCAAATCCATGAGGTTCCGTATCCAATGTCATGATGATGAATCCTAATGTCAGTGTTGCTATTCCAACAAGCATCAAGATGTAATTCATTTTCCCGAAGGCCAGTTTATCTTTGTTATCCATACTAATATAAATCGTCTAGTGACATTTTAAGGTATTTGTTAATGGCACGCCATGTGCTGAAATACCCGATGATCATACCCATGACCAATAGAGCTGCAAATAAAATGAAAATTTTATTGATATCCTGCAAAGATGCTAATTCCTCGATCATACTATTTGCATATCGCATAAGACCAAACAATAATCCTGATGAAATAATGCCACTTATCAGTCCAAGCATAATAGATCGCAATAAGAATGGGCGTCTTATGAAAGAAGACTTGGCACCTACGAGTTGCATACTTCTGATAAGAAATCTTTGTGAAAACAAAGCCAATTTGACCGTGTTGTTAATTAGGATAATAACCACTAGTAAAAGTATAACCACGAATCCAAGTAATACTAGGCTAATTTTTGTCAGGTTCTTATTGATAGATTCTATATACCCTTCTTTATAAACTACCTCAAACACACCATTTTGAGATTCAATCCCCTTGGCGATTTCTGCTAGTTGATTGTTTTCTTGAAATTCAGGCTTGATGTTGATGATAAATGCAGGTTTTAACGGGTTGTCGTTAATGAAAGCTTTAAACTCCTCACCAGTTTGCGCTGAAAAAGTGGCTGCTGCCTCTTCTTTAGAAATAAAAGATATTTGAGGTTGCTCATCCTTTATAAGAATGTACGACTTGGACCCTAAAGTCTGTCTAATCTGAGTCTGCTGACTCTCTGTACTACTGTTATTCAAGTAAACTTGCATCTGAACATTCTCCTGAATGATCGTAGTAAGTCTGCTTGTATGTAAGAACAGTAGGCCAAATAGCCCTATAACGAATAGAGCTATGGAAATACTAAATATGACGTTAACATAAGGGTAGTTTCCTAGTTTTTTCTTACGGTACTTTTTAGAACTTTCCACTATAGCTGTTTTTGAATATTTATCCTATCAAAGTAATTCCAAAAAACCTACTTAGAACAGTAAGGATAAAAAGACTTCCTAAAATGAAAGGACATAAGTAAGATATGGCAAAGTTGATGTATTTTTCCACGAAAGAACCTTTGTAGTTTGGATATCCTTGAGATATCTCTTCACTAAGATTAGCTTTTTTCCACACATATGCCGCAAATACAGAGATTAAAAACCCGCCTAATGGAAGGAAAGTGTCATTAGCAATGTGACCAACAAATGACATAAAGTCCGTTGGACTATCTGCTCCGAAATAGGTGATAAAGTTACTAAAGAAAGCAGAATAGCCATTTCCAAGCAGAGAGGGGATTCCTACAATGAATATTAATATAGCAACGCCCCATACAGCACGACTTCTTTTTATTTTATGTTCATCCACTACATAAGCTACCGGAACTTCTAGCAATGAAACGGTTGAAGTCAAAGCAGCAAAAGATAATAGAAGGAAGAATAGTGATCCTATTACTATACCCAAAACAGGGCCCATTTTAGCAAAGACACCTGGTAAAGTGGCGAAGATAAGACCGGCACCACCACCACCACCTTGTACATACTCTACTACAGCGCCTTCAGTCATATAGGCAACCAAAGGAAACATCATCAACCCAGCAATAAAGGCTATGCCAACATCAGTAAGCGTGATAAGAGCTGCAGAGGTGATGATATTATCATTCTTCCCCACATAACTACCGTAGGTGATTAATGCACACATCCCGAGAGATAGAGAGAAAAATTCTAGACCCAGAGCACTGTAGATTACTATAAATGTGATATTTCAAAAGAGTCAGAAATTGTTAAATTAAAAGAAACTATTTATAAAGA
>JAWUWD010000073.1:0-12975 GCA_034112085.1 Cyclobacteriaceae bacterium | reverse complement strand
CATTGAAGAAACTCAATGTCTTAGGCAATGTACTGTATCTAGCGGCACATCCTGATGACGAGAATACGAGGCTCATTGGCTATATGGCCAATAAAGAGTTGGTAAATACTGCTTATTTATCTCTGACTAGGGGAGACGGTGGACAGAATCTTGTTGGACCAGAGTTAAGGGAAGGGCTGGGACTTATAAGAACTCAGGAGCTTCTTGCTGCACGTAGGACAGATGGAAGTCAACAATTTTTCACAAGAGCTAATGACTTCGGATATTCTAAGAATCCTGAAGAAACTCTTCAAATATGGGATAAAGAAAGAGTGCTGCATGATATGGTCTCTGTTATACGGGAGTTTAGACCTGATGTAATTATTACGAGATTCCCAGCCAATGGAGGAGGAGGACATGGTCATCATACCTCTTCAGCTATTCTCGCAGAAGAGGCATTTGAGTTGGCAGCAGATAAGAATGCTTATCCTGAACAGCTTAAAGACTTAGAAGTATGGCAAACTAAGAGGCTGTTGATGAATACTGGTAGATGGTGGAATAAAGATATTACAGCTGATTCAGAAGGAGTGGTAACAATAGATGTTGGACAGTATAGCAGTGTATTAGGGCAATCTTATAATGAGTTAGCAGCATTGAGTCGAAGCAATCATAAGAGTCAAGGGTTCGGAGCTACTGGATCAAGAGGTGAGCAGGTTGAGTTTTTAGAATATGTAAAAGGTGACAAAGCTGAAGATCACGTCTTCGAAAATATAGACATGACTTGGAATAGAGTGCAGGGCGGAAAAAGTGTTGGTCAATTGATCGATAAGTTGATTAATAATTTCAATCCTAATGCTCCTGAAAAATGTATTCAAGAACTACTCGCAGTGAAAGAGGAGCTGTCAAAATTAAAAGGTGGGTTCTGGAAATCTAAAAAAGTATCAGAAATAGATCAACTTATTGTTCAGTGTTCGGGATTGTATCTGGAAGCAGTTGCTGGCGACTATTATACAAGTCCAGGTCAAGTGGTATCTCTTAATATTGAAGCGATTAATAGATCAAGTGACGATTTGACCTTGAAAAGAATCTGGTCTGAAACTACGACCATTGATTCTATGTTAAATTTGACTTTGGTAAGAAATAAAAATAATCGTTTCAAAACTACTTTGGCTGTTCCAGAATTAATGCCTTATTCTCAGCCTTATTGGTTGGTCAATAAAGCCAAGTCAGATGGGACTTATAGTATAAATGATCAAGATGCTGGTAAAGGTGAGAATGGCCCTGCCATAATAATCAAAGCAGAGGTGATGATCAATAATCAGCAAATGATATTGGACATTCCTGTAATATACAAATGGAATGACCCAGTAAAAGGAGAGCTTTACCGTCCCTTTTATGTAATTCCTCCTGTGAGTATTAATGTTGTAGATCCAGTATTGATCTTCAGAAAGAATCAAACAAGAGAAGTAAATGTGATTGTTAAAGCTGGCAAAGACGGACTTTCTACTGTTATCAGTCCTCAAATCCCCAATGGATGGAAAGTAACACCTCAAGAGGTAAAAGTTGACTTAGAGAAAAGTGGAGACGAGCAATCAATGACCTTCAATGTGACTTCGCCCAATGTACAAGAAACAATTAACCTAAGTTTTGAAGCAGTAATCAATGGGAAGCCCTACTCAAATGGATTGACAGAAATCAACTATGACCACATCCCTTCACAAATCATATTAACTGATGCAGCTACCAAACTGGTCAATATTGATGTGACGATTGCAGGTAGTAAAATTGGTTATATACATGGAGCAGGTGACATGGTCCCTCAAGGATTAAGGAATATTGGATACGAAGTTGATGAACTTGAAAATGGTGCTATCAATTTGGAAAACCTAAAACAATATGATGCAGTTGTTCTCGGCATCAGGGCAGTGAATACTGATAAGCGATTCCCTTATTACAAAGACGACTTGATGAAGTATGCGGAAGAAGGTGGAACATTAGTGATGCAGTACAACACTCGTCACAGGTTACAGACCCAAGAATTTTCTCCATACCCAATAACACTATCAAGAGATAGAGTGACATTAGAAAGTGCAGAAATGAGAATTTTAACCCCAAAACATGCGGTACTTAATACTCCAAACAAAATTACAAATAGTGATTTTGACGGGTGGGTTCAGGAGCGCGGATTGTACTTTCCTAGCGAATGGGATGAGAAATATGCTGCAATTCTATCAAGTAACGATCCAGGGGAAGATCCTAAAGATGGTTCTTTATTAGTCACAGCGCATGGAAAGGGACATTATGTCTATACCGGGTTATCTTTTTTTAGAGAAATTCCAGCTGGAGTGCCTGGGGCATACAGATTGTTAGCAAATATTGTATCTTTATCTAAGTAATTAGATAAAGATATGCTTGAAAGTGAGTTTAAAGAACAGGATCTCCACGTGATTGATCCACCACCATTTTTCGATACATGGAATAAAATGTATGCACTGGTGATGGGCACAATGGCTTTCTATGTTTTCATATTATATCTTTTTACTGAATATTATAAATGAGTATACTTGATTGGGTTGTTCTATTCGGAACGCTGGGATTCATTGTTGTTTACGGGATTTGGAAGACTCGAGGAAGCCAAAATATTGAAAGTTATCTCAAGGGAGATAATGATGCCAAATGGTGGTCTATAGGAATTTCCATCATGGCGACACAAGCGAGTGCCATTACTTTTCTTTCTACTCCTGGTCAAGCATACACTGATGGTATGGGATTTATCCAATTTTACTTTGGGCTGCCTATTGCAATGATCATTCTTTCAGTAACTTTTGTTCCTATATTCTACAGATTAAAGGTTTTTACAGCTTATGAATATTTAGAAACAAGATTTGATCTTAAGACACGAACTTTAGGAGCGATGCTCTTTTTAGTACAACGTGGCCTTGCCGCGGGAATTACGATCTATGCACCATCAATTATCTTATCTACTTTACTGGATTGGAATCTTACCTTGACAAATATCCTTATAGGTGCATTAGTGGTTATGTACACAGTATCTGGTGGTACACGGGCAGTGACTCAAACCCAGAAGCAGCAAATGGCAGTGATGATGGGAGGGATGATTATTGCCGGGTTCATGGTGGTGTCTATGCTTCCAAATGGAATAGACTTCAGCGATGCACTCAATGTAGCAGGTAAGATGGGAAAGCTCAATGTCGTTAATTTTGATTTTGACTTGAATGATAAATACAACTTTTGGTCTGGTATCACAGCGGCATTGTTTCTATTCATGTCTTATTTCGGCACAGATCAGTCACAAGTACAGCGTTATTTGACAGGACGGTCTATTGCAGAAAGCCGATTGGGTCTCATTATGAATGGTATTTTAAAAATACCTATGCAGTTTATCATTCTATTTATTGGGGTGATGGTATTTGTATTCTATCAATTTAACCAACCGCCCGTTTTCTTCAATAAGGTAGAGAAGGAGAATATGTATCAAACGGAATATGCTGGTGAGATGCGTGAGCTGGAACAGCAGTATGATGATGTGTTTGTAGAAAAGGAAGCAAAAATACAAGCACTTGTGGAGGCTTCTAGATCAGGGGATGAGTCTCATATTGATATAGCCCAGCAAGGAGCACTAGATGCGCAAGCCAAATCTGATGGTATCAGAAATCAAGTGAAAGACTTGGTTAAAAAGAACAATCCAGATGCAGAGACGAATGACAAGGATTATATATTTATGTCCTTTGTAATGGATCATTTACCCGCTGGACTTATAGGACTTTTGTTTGCCGTTATATTCTCGGCAGCAATGTCCTCAACGGCTTCAGAGCTTAATGCATTAGCCTCAACGACTACTATTGATATCTACAAACGGTCGATTAATAAAAAGGGCTCAGATAAACACTATTTACTTTCTTCAAAAGGATTCACATTTCTTTGGGGGTTGATAGCTGTTATATTCGCTACTTATGCCTCGTTGTTTGAGAATTTGATTCAAGCGGTCAATTTGTTGGGATCACTTTTCTATGGGACCATCCTTGGGATCTTCGTGGTAGCTTTTTATGTGAAGTATATCAAAGGGAATGCCGTATTTATTGCGGCACTGTTGGCTGAAGCTTGTGTAGTCGTTATCCATATTCTAAATTCGAAAAATATTGCTCCTGTGTATCTTAAAATGAGCTATCTATGGTACAATGTTGTGGGTTGTATATTGGTGATTTTGTTTGGATTGATTATCCAAAGTATGACTAAAAAGAACAGTTCTTCAACTGTCGTTTAGCCCATTTTGATAGATTACAATAAAAAGTAGCACAGAGTTCATAATTTTTGACTTTTCTCAAAATACAACTGAATATTTGAAGTAATCTCTTCTATATTCGGTCTAATTGATAGTTAATTAAAAGGATATGAACTTAGAAGTAGAAAGGTTTCCCGGAACGGGGAAAATTGATGTTAACTTCACCAAATTTATGGTGAAGTATAATAGACTAACATCCTATTTAGAAAGCAATAATACTGAGTATCCGAATGAAAAATCTGACAAAAAATTATTTCAGTGGGTCAAAAATCTTCGACAGTGCTACAAGCGAGGAGAACTAGAAGATAGAAGAGTTGACTTGCTTAATAAAATAAATTTTGACTGGCGAGGTAAAACTCAAATTCGATTTGAAGACAGAATTAAGCATTTACTAGAATATAAACGTCAGAATGGATCGATACATGTATCACAATCTTGCAGGGGAATTGATGATGTAGAGTATGGTTTGAGTCGATGGGTCAATGAAATGCGGAGGAAATACAATGAGAATAGATTGTCAATAGAATATATAAATCGATTAAATAAGATTGGATTCATCTGGAATATTGAAGATGCCCGTTTTGAAAAGCGTGTGACAGCGCTAAAACGATTTTATAAGATTCAAGGGCATTTTGACGTACCACAAACTGGACGTACTCAAAAACTTGGAAACTGGGTGGCTGGTATTAGAAGTAGGGGAGTCGTTACCGAAAAATATAGATTGTGGTTAGACCAGATTGGTTTCTCATGGGAAGGTGTTAGAAAGCGCAAAGATCGTTCAATACAAATAATGATCGAAGTAGACCTTCGCAATGCAATCCAAAGAGCCAAGATAAAATCTAAAAGCAAATAATCATCAAAACTATCCAAGTTAGGTTGTCTTCCACCCAAACCTAAATTAATCCCATGTCTTTCTGAATAGCGGTTACTTTATCCACCAATCCCAGCTGAGTATCACTATGTGAGCCATTAACCTCACTTGACACACTAAAATAGAATTTTATTTTGGGTTCAGTTCCAGAAGGTCTTGCAGATATTTTACTACCATCTTCCGTGATGAATTGCAGGACGTTAGATTGTAAGAAATCCATTTTCTCAACGGCATTAGTTTCTAAATTTCGTCTTTCATCGGTCATGTAATCCATTAAGTAGATTACTTTGGAACCGTTGATCGTTTTTGGAGGATTTTGACGGTAAGACTGCATCATCTCAGCAATCTCTTCAGCACCTTTCTTTCCTTTTTTTGTGATTGAGATGAGGTCTTCATGATATATGCCAAATTCCTTATGCATAGCCACCATCATATCATAGACGGTCATTTCATTATCTTTAGCATATGCGGTCATTTCAGCTATAATGGCACAGGAAGTGATAGCATCTTTGTCCCTTACAAAATCACCAATCAGGTAGCCATAACTTTCTTCACCACCTGCGATGTATTTGCGCGTCCCTTCTAGTTCTCGGATAAGCGTAGCGATATATTTGAAACCAGTAAGAGTCTCCATGCACTCAACACCAAAAGACTGGGAGATAATACGAATTAAATCGGTGGTGACAATGGTCTTTACTATATAGCCGTTATCTGGAATGTTATTATCTTCCTTAAGTCGTGTCAAAATATACCATATGATCAAACTTCCAGTCTGATTACCATTGAGCAAAACGAATTTTCCTTGGGTGTTTTTCACAGCTATCCCAACTCGATCAGCATCAGGGTCTGTGGCCATCACGATATCGGCATCAATCTTCTCCGCTTGAACAAGTGCCAAATTCATGGCTTCTGCCTCTTCAGGATTTGGATATACTACAGTAGGAAAGTTGCCATTTGTTTCAGCTTGCTCTTCTACAACTGATACATTATTAAACCCCATAGACTTCAAGCACTTTGGAACTAAAGTAATTCCTGTACCATGAATGGAAGAAAAGACAATCGACAAGTCTTTGTGCTTTTTGATCAAATCAGGAGATAAACAAACTTTTTTTATTTCATCGATATAGATATCATCAAATGAAGGAGAGATGATTTCAACTAATGCTTCATTTCTTGTGAAGTTGATTTCATCAATACTTTGTATTTGATTGACTTCATTGATTACATTTTGGTCATGAGGCGCTGTGAGTTGCGCTCCATCATTCCAGTATGCCTTATACCCATTATACTCTTTTGGGTTATGTGAAGCTGTGATAACGACTCCACTATGACATTCAAAATGTCGTATGGCAAATGATAACTGTGGAGTTGGTCTAAGCTCTGGAAAGAGGTAAACCTTGATGCCATTGGCAGAAAATATATCAGCAGAAATATTGGCGAAATTTTGACTATTATTTCTGCAATCGTAAGCAATAGCTACCTTGATCTGTTCAGTTGGGTAGGTTTTTAATAAATAATTCGAAAGACCTTGTGTAGCCATTCCCAAGGTATATTTGTTCATTCGATTGGACCCAATCCCCATGATTCCTCGAAGTCCGCCTGTTCCAAATTCTAGTGATTTATAAAACGCATCCTCTAGCTCAGATTGATCTTTATTATCAATCAAATTTTGTATGGATAATTTATCTTCGCTAGAAATATTACTATTCAGCCACTTTTGTGCAGTTTCGAGAATTTGCTGTGTCATTTCAGGGTATAATTGAATTCAAAAACACAAAAATAATGGATCGATTCATTATATCTAAATATTTTATCTCAATCACTGAAATAAGGATTTATTTCCTTGGATATCATCATCCGTCTGATGAATTTTGTAGAAAATTAATACCTATAGAGAATGGACTTACAAGCATTAGATAACGGATTACAAGAAATGGTTTTGAAAAGAAACGAATTGAGTGTAATGGATTATGGACATGAAAAGTACGATGATCTTGAAGAAGAACTTCATGATCTTGAAGATGATTTTTCTAAAAGCTTTGGAGCTTATTTGGAAGAGGCATTTTATGATGTTCATGATGAATTCTGTCCTGATAGTGATGTCCTCATGCCGATTGCTTATCTAGGAAAAAAATATAAAGTAGAAGACGGGAAATTCGATGTTGACCACACGCAAGGAGTATATGTGGAGATGGATGATTATCCAGAACAAGAGACTAAACTAGTGTTAATTCCCAATCCAACAAGGATTGTTCTTCAGATAAATAAAGAAGAGCGTAACGTAGTTTGGGTCGCTGGGAAATAAAATAAAATAAATATAATATCAAGGCCTCTTATGTTTCATGAGAGGCCTTTTTTATTTTTACTGGTGATATAAAATTGTTCGATAATTAGAAATGTCATTTGGTCAACTAATTAGAACAAGTAGACTCAGCTCTTAAATTTACGATGTATAGTTCATGACTACTTCAGGCTAATGGAACTTCTATATTGAACTTTTGGTTTTAGTTATAAGCCAATAGTGAGTATTTGAGTTATTTTAAGGAGACTTTTTTGTGGTTATGTACTTGATCAACGTGGAATATTATATCACCTGATGCAGAAGTTTCATACGCGGGTTCAAATTTTCCTCCCCATACAATCTCTTCTGGCAAGTAAGAATATCTAGAGTGTACAGTCTGACCAAAGGTGTCATCAAAACCTTTTATTTGAATGATTATTTCAACGTTTTGACTAATGAGATCTTCTGCATTGAATTTGAATAACGGGCTTGATTTGTCTATGGGATGGACAATAGTCCAATTAAGAGGGAAAAACAAAATAGTGTCTCTTTCTAATGTTAAGCGTTCGTAATGACGATGATAGTTTCCATCCTTCTCTGTAGTAAATTGAATGGCAACTGTAGCATGCAATTCTAATAGCATACTCATCCTTGTATTGACAACTCTAAATTGGAGACTTTTACCTTCTTGATAAGGAGCGATAAGTGCGTTACTGCTATAGAGTAATCTTGCAGAAGGTTTTGAGAATCGGCCATAGATCACACTTGTCATCATAGCAAATGAGGCCAGCCCTAATATAGACTCAATTGAAGAAATAATGCTAATAAAGTTTCCAGAAGGGGATAGGTGACCATATCCTACGGTTGTGAAAGTCTGTAAACTAAAGAAACTACTTTTGATGAAGTCGTGAGTTAAATCGCCCGGTGTAATACCCCTGATGTTCTCGACACCAATAACTGAGTATAATAGTGCAAAAAGTAAATTTATTCCAACAAGGTAAGCGAAGATAATGAACGTGAATCTCATCCATGACATTTTTAAGAGCGCTTGGTAGGTGTCTCTCATGCTAAATGAATTTCCAATTTTGATAACATTGAAAGATCCATCTTTATTAATTATTCTTTTGGTCTTTCGCTTATAGTTAATACCGAACCCTAAGTCTCTTTGCTCCTCTTTCATAACTCCTATTTGGACACCATCTACGAATATAATACGACTGTACCAGAATGGATATTGTTTGTACAATATCGGACACGATAATATAAATTATTTTTTATAAAAACTTGTAAGTCAGCAACTTATAAAGTTGGTACGCCTATTGGTAATAGGCTTATGTCAAAAACTCAAAAATAACAACACTCATGTCACATTGCCTATCTGCTTCCAGAAAATATATTATTTATGATCATCACATGGAATGTTTACAAGAAATTGATATTAAGCAAGGAGATCAGTTGAATAATGATGTGAAAACGCTTCTTGATAGAAGTGTTTTGTTTCTAGAATATGAGAATACCTTTTACTACAGAGATGTTGACTTTCTAAAAGTTGGGTAAAGTATTGACTAAAAAGGCTTTCTATTTTTTGACTTCGTAGTCAATGATCTCCTTTAATTTATCCATAGCTTCAGTCTCTGATTCGTCAATTACACCATCAGCGTTGATAATATCATACATTTCTCGATAGACCCTATATTTGTCAGAAAAGCTTACATGGGAAAAATTATCAAAGTTGAGTTTGATCATATGATCAATGTCCTCACTTTTCAAGGACTTGTAGTCCTTTTTGAATTGTTCATACTTTATTGTTTGATTATCCTCTTTAGGAAATAATCTACTCATTTTCTTAAGTATGACCTCTTCTTCTGTCTTATCAAAATGATCATCGGCATAAGCCATATGGATATACAAAAACAAAATGAAGTCTTTGAACGAAGTATATGTATGATTGCTATTCATAATGTTAAGTACGTGATTAATAGATAAATAAACAAAACCTATATGGACTATATGCGAATTTAGTTATCTAATTGGTTTCACACTTAACTTATGAGTTTTTGTGCAAAAATAATTTAGTTTGATAGTGTGATGCGGATTTAAAGTTATTCATATATCTTGTCCTAAGAATGACTACAGTGAATAAATATATTTGATACATGGACGTGAAAACGACTATAGAGGAGAAAGGAGATTACTTGCATATCACTGCTGTTGGAAGACGTGAGGGATATGATGACTTTGTGACTGGGGCAAAAAATATCTATGGCGCTGCCATATCTCATAAAGTGAAATATGTATTAATGGATTGTAGCGAATTGCTATATGTAAATGTTTCATATTCAGACGCATTCAATTTGGTGAGATTCTATGAGCAGGAACTCTCTGAGTTCAAAAACATTCTAATAAGTACTATTGGCAACCCAGAAAATCTGGAGGTTATGAAGTTTTGGGAATCAATTTGTTTGAAGAGGGGATATAAGTGTAGGGTCTTTCCAGATGAAATCGAAGCAAAGCAATGGCTTGATAGCGAACTTAATGCATAATTAGGAATTCATGAACACAAAAAAAGGCTATTCGAAATCGAATAGCCTTTTTTATTGAATATTGATGATTACATCATCCCTGGCATTCCACCGCCCATTGGAGGCATTGCAGGAGCGCCACCTTCTTCTTCTACATCAGTAACTACGGCTTCAGTAGTTAATAACAATCCAGCGATAGAGGCTGCATTCTCAAGTGCAAGTCTTGTCACTTTAGTAGGATCAATGATTCCAGCTTTGAACATAGGCTCATATCTGTTTTCTCTCGCATTGTATCCAAAGTCAGCTTTTCCTTCTCTTACTTTTTGTACTACGATAGAACCTTCTTGACCACAGTTAGCAACAATAGTTCTCAAAGGGGCTTCAACAGCCATTCTGATAATATTAACGCCCGTAGCTTCATCTTCATTGTGAGGCTTGATCTTGTCCAAAGAAGCAATAGCTCTGATCAAAGCAATACCACCACCGGCAACAATACCTTCTTGAACAGCAGCTCTAGTTGCGTGAAGAGCATCATCTACTCTGTCTTTCTTCTCTTTCATTTCTACTTCAGTAGCCGCTCCAATGTATAGAATAGCAACACCACCGGATAGCTTAGCTAAACGTTCTTGAAGCTTTTCTTTATCGTAATCAGAAGTAGTTGACTCAATTTGTGCTTTGATTTGATTTACTCTAGCCTTGATATCATCTGCTTTACCAGCACCATTGACGATTGTTGTGTTGTCTTTGTCAATGTTGATTTTCTCTGCAGTTCCCAAGTATTCCAATTTAGCATCTTCGAGCTTGTATCCTCTTTCTTCAGAGATCACTGTACCACCAGTTAGGATAGCCAAGTCTTCCAACATTGCTTTTCTTCTGTCTCCGAAACCCGGAGCTTTTACAGCAGCAATTTTGAGAGCACCTCTGATTTTATTCACTACCAATGTCGCCAATGCTTCACCATCAACATCTTCAGCGATGATCACCAAAGGTTTTCCTGTTTGAGAAACAGCTTCCAATACAGGAAGTAATTCCTTCATGTTAGAAATCTTCTTATCGTAAATCAAGATATATGGAGCTTCTAATTCAGCTTCCATTTTCTCAGTGTTAGTCACAAAGTAAGGAGAAAGGTATCCTCTATCGAATTGCATACCTTCCACAGTTTTAACATCTGTTTCAGTACCTTTTGCTTCTTCTACAGTGATTACGCCATCTTTGCCTACTTTATCCATTGCAGCAGCAATCATTTCACCAATTTCGCTATCGTTGTTAGCAGATATAGTTGCTATTTGAGATATTTCACTGTTGTTTTTGATCGCTTTAGACTGAGATTTCAGGTCCTCCACAATAGCAATGACCGATTTATCAATACCTCTTTTGAGGTCCATCGGGTTAGCACCCGCGGCTACATTTTTAATACCGTGAGAGAATATAGCTTGTGTCAATACAGTAGCGGTAGTAGTACCGTCACCAGCATCATCTGCAGTTTTAGAAGCTACTTCCTTCACCAACTGAGCTCCCATGTTTTCCAAAGGATCTTTCAAATCAATTTCCTTCGCAACAGACACACCATCTTTAGTGATCGTTGGTGCACCAAATTTCTTATCAAGAATTACATTTCTTCCTTTAGGTCCTAATGTTACCTTTACAGCATCAGCTAGTTTATCAACACCTTTCTTAAGTGCTTCTCTTGCTGTTGTGTCAAATGTTATTTCTTTAGCCATTTTATTTAGATTTTATATTCGTCTGGAATTGATTTATATGATAGCAAAGATATCTGCTTCTCTCATGATTAAGTACTCTGTACCATCAACAGTGATTTCAGTACCAGCATATTTACCATAAAGGACTTCATCACCAACAGATACAGTCATAGGCTCATCTATTTTGCCATTACCAACAGCAACAATTTTACCTTTCATAGGTTTTTCTTTTGCAGTATCAGGAATGATAATTCCTGAAGCTGTTTTTTCTTCAGCAGGAGCAGATTCTACGAGTACTCTGTCTGCTAGAGGTTTGATGTTCAATTTTGACATTTGTCTATTTTGTTAAAAGTTTAAAAACAATTTTTCTATACTTACCTTATCACTTCTTATGCCAAATCATTTCTAGGACATAATAGCAGAAGTTATTAGTAGCCAGTGTGACATCCTGTCAAAATTATTTTCTGGAGCCTTTATAAATGAAAACTTCTACTTACTGATAGGAATGTTATTTTGACCGTAAGCTGAATTTTATGTGAGAGACATTTGAAGTTGTAATTTCAAACTGGACATAAAAAAAGGCTGAGCGGTTTGCTCAGCCTTAATATCTACAAGTAGATTTATTTCTTAGTTGTCTTCTTCAGCAGGTTCGTCAGTTGTAGCTTCTTCAACAGCTTCAGTAGCTGCTTCATCTACACCTGTATCAGTTCCTAGATCTAAAACTGGAGCTATGTTCTGCTCTTGAGCTCTTTCGATACTAGGAGTAGTGAATCCTGAGGAAGGCTGACTAGTCTCAGCGACAAATTTTGAAGAGATTGCCAATGCAAATAATGTAATAGCCAATCCCCAAGTAATTTTTTCTAATAAATCAGATGTTTTCTTTACACCTATCATGTTGCTCGCTCCAGCACCACCAAATTGGCTTGATAAGCCACCACCTTTAGAATTTTGAGCAAGTACTACCAGTACCAATAGTACCGAAACAATCACAATTAAAACAGTAATTAATATCATACGACCTTCTTATTTTTTGAGTCCTTCAATTTGAGTCGCAAAGTAAGCCTTTTTTTGTGGAAATTTCCAAATTAATTTCTTATAAATATCAATTGCTTTTTCTTTATTTCCTTGTTTGACCAGAATTTGAGCAAGATTTTCAGAAGCAAAGACTTCTTCTATTTTTGTGCTAATGTTTGATAGGTCTTCTTGGTCATCGTTTGATGAAGACTTTATATTTGATTTATTGATCTTTGGTGGAGATTGAATAAACTTCTCAATCAAATCAACTTGTTCTTTTTGACTAAGTTTGGAGACAGAATTTT
>JAWUWD010000072.1:0-9508 GCA_034112085.1 Cyclobacteriaceae bacterium | reverse complement strand
AAGTTGATAAATGCACTGCCTGTGGAGACTGCGCAGAAGTTTGCCCTAAAGACCTATTTTCAATGCAACCGGTAAGCCATCAGCTATGGATGGCCTGTAAAAACCTCGAGAATGGGGATGAAGTGTTGGATGAATGTCAAGTAGCGTGTACTGCCTGCGGGCGCTGTGCGATGGATGCGCCTGGAAATCTGATTACCATGGAAAACAACCTTCCAGTTATTAATTATACGTTGGACCACCAAACACAGGTTCCAATACAAAGATGTCCTACTGGAGCAATCGTCTGGTTGGATCAAAAAACAGGAGCAATCAAAGGGAATGAAAGTAAAAAGATTATCAGAAAAGGAGAACGAAATGTTGGCTATTCCTGACATTAATCTTTGTTACAACTGACGTATATCATCCTAAAATAGCGCTAAGGTTCTTTTATTAGACTAACATAAAACATCAGACATGAATAGTACTTCTGAAGTCGTTCATACAGAAACGCATCATCCCAAGAGGGATATTATCAAGGAAGCAGTTGTTGAAATTGTCAGTGACTCAGGGGAGGGTGCTCAAAAATGTGGACAGAGCCTTGGTATCATCTCAGCCAAAATGGGAAATGGTGTATGGACTGTGGAAATTATACCCGCAGAAATCCAACCTCCAGCCAGGTCCAAAGCAGGCGCATCAGGCATACGAGTGAGGATGGGTAGTGACAAAATAACCAATATGGGAGACCATGCAGACATGGTTGTTGCCCTTAACGAACAAGTGCTTTATGGCAGGATCGACCAAAACGCCTACAAGCCTGGAACATACTTACTTATCGAAAATAAATGGGCAAACAGTAGCTCGAAAGACATCCGCCAAAATTATCAAGATTCCATTAAGAAATTTACAGAGTTGGGATATAAGATCTTTGAAATCCCGATGGAAGAAGAATGTCTAAAGTTTGTCAGTGATGCCCGTAAAGGAAAAAATATGTGGGTGCTAGGCCTTATTTGCAATGTTTATGACCGAGACCTGACAATCTCAGCTACTCAGGTGAAATATATATTCCGTAAAAAGAGTGAGGAAGTTATTCAGAGTAACCTTGATCTACTACATGCAGGATATGATTGGGCTAACGACAACCTTCCTATGCATTTTACCATTCCTAGTCAATTAAGTGATGACGATTTTGTGGTTATGAATGGAAATGAGGCGATCAGTTTAGGCATCATGGCTGCAGGAATTGAAGTATGCTCGATGTATCCAATTACGCCAGCTACATCAGCCACCCATGCGATGGCTGAAACGATAGAGTCTGCTGGAGGCATCATTCATCAAGCCGAAGATGAAATAGCGGCTATAGGCTTTGCTATCGGAGCTTCTTATGCCGGAAAAACAGCTGTAACCATCACATCAGGACCAGGAATTGCTTTAAAAACAGAATTTATTGGGTTGGCTGTCATGTCTGAAATCCCGCTTGTCATTATAGATGTTCAGCGTGGAGGACCATCCACCGGGCTGCCTACGAAGGTTGAGCAAGGTGACCTACTTGCAGTACTTTATGGCGCTGCAGGAGACGCACCCAAGATTGTTCTGGCCGCATCAACCATCGAAGAATGCTTCCACTACGTAATCCTTGCACGAAAATTAGCAGAGTCCTTTAGAACACCCGTCTTTGTGCTTACCGATGCCAACTTGGCTACTGGTGTACAACCATTCCCTCGCCCAAAAATAAAAGCGGAGTGGTTTACCGGGCCTATTGATCAAAGTCGATGGAAGGAAGGGGTGAAAGCCTATGATTGGGATTCCTCCACTGGACTTAGTAAACGACCTATTCCCGGTCAAAAAGGAGGGATGTATACTTTGACAGGATTGGCACATGATGAAGAAAGCCATGTCGCTTATGACCCGGCCATCAATCAGCGAGCTGCTGAAAGTAGGAGCCGCAAACTAGCTGCTTTGCATCAAACCCTCAAAACGCCCATGGTAAATGGAGACAAAACGGGTGATTTGTTACTTGTTGGATGGGGTTCTACGCGAGGAGCCATAGAAGAGGCTGTTGAACAGGCGAGGGAAAAGGGAGTCAAGGTCAGTAGCCTTCACCTTCATTTTTTAAGTCCGATTGAACCAGGTCTGAAATCAATCTTTGAGCAATTTAAAAAGGTCATGACCGTGGAAATCAACTACAGCGATACCTTGGGAAATCCTTTGATAACGGAAGAAAATAGACGCTATGCGCAACTAGCATGGTACTTGAGAGCGCACACGCTCATAGATATAGACTGCTTCAGTAATGTATATGGCCAGCCCTTAAGCCCCATTCAGATACTGAAGATGCTGGAGAAAGAACTCGAATTAACCTTAACCGAATAGTATATGATTTCCTTACAACCAGATTTTTGTGATGTCACCATTCCTGAAGGAGATCACTATAAAATGGCAGATTATGCGAGTGGTAAAGCACGGTGGTGTTCAGGCTGTGGTGCCCATACCATCCTGAATTCCGTTCAAAAGCTATGTAAAGATGAACAACTGGCACCCGAAAACACTGTTTTTGTATCGGGTATAGGTTGTAGCAGTCGCTTTCCACATTATATGAAAACCTATGGCTTTCACGGGTTGCATGGGAGGGCGTTTCCAGTGGCCTCTGGGGTAAAGTTCAGAAGACCCGACTTGAACGTGTTCATGGTGACGGGGGATGGTGATTGTTGCTCAATTGGTGCCGGTCATTGGGTTCATGCTATCAGGTACAATATGAAGATGGTTGTTTTACTTTTTGATAATTCGATATATGGGTTAACAAAAAAACAAACTTCTCCCACCAGCCCACTTGGTACCGTCTCCAATACCCACCCTAAAGGATCAATACTTCCTCCAATCAATCCTATTCAGGCAACTTTAGGCTTGGCCAATGTTTCTTTTGTGGCACAGACAGTAGATTGGAAGCCAGCGCACTTACATGCCACCATCAAGAAAGCTTATGATCATCCGGGATTGGCTTTCGTTCGAGTTGTTCAAAGATGCCCAGTATTTATGCGTGATAATTATGAGCCTACCATGTCTGATCCTGATGCTATTACCGTACTTCATCATAATGAGGGCATTGTGTTGGAAGAGAAAGCTATGAGTAAGTTCCGCCATGTCACCGAGCATGATCCTTCAGATATAGTTAAAGCAAGGGAAGTAGCCGAATTGGTAAAAACAACCACTCCTATAGGTCTTTTTTACCAAAACAAAAATGCGAGCAGGTATGACGAATATGGCGCTCACAACCTTGGTATCTCTGTGGAAGATCGTGTCGGGGCCATTGATTCACTTATGGATAGATATGCCATTTAATAAACAATATGAAAGTGGAACCAACCAATAATATAACGCAGACCGATTCTACAATCCTTTGGAATAGAAGTGATCCCGCTCCTGAAACAGAAACACTATCCTTCTGGAAAAAGTTAAGACGTTTTTACCGTACTGGTGAGAAACCTGTTGATCAGGAAAAACCTCTATCTTCTGCACTTCTGGGTTTGCTGGAAGATAGCACACCTAGGTACCCATTTATTTTAGGTGATAAAGATGAAAAAACCACCACCTTTGAAAATGATGAAAAGGCTCCTTTTCATTTACTGAACCACCTACTTGCCGAACATCATAATGAAAACAGAAAATCATTTAAGACTCAATTATCTAACCTTATTGGGGGGTTAAATCAACTGTTACAAATCGATGACAAACCTGCTAAGGTAGAGGAACTTAAAGGAACTTATGATTTTGCTGATGAGCTGATTGCCTTTGATAAAATGGTGGATATAATACCCAAGGGTTCTAAGGAAACCCTTTCAGTCACTCGATTAACCCGATTAACTGCGGTTATATCAGACCTACAAGAAGGATTGAACCATTTTAGTAAGAATGAAGGAATCGTTGTGCTTGAAAAAGGATTGCAATCCATTAAGAGAGAATCACTTTTCAAAAAAGCATCGGTTGTTGATGCAGGGCCTGATGCCTTTGATTATACCCAAGAGCTATTTTCCAATGAGGTGCAGTCTTTCATCACATTGATGAAAGCATCAAGAGTGGCAGCATTGGAAATTGAGGGCAATTATAAGGAGGACATCCATGACGAATATTTTGAACATTTTACCTGGTATCGTTTATTGCCGGAAGAATTAAACCTTTTTCAACCCATTATACTATTCGTACACCAGCATTATTTGTTCGAGCATTTAACTGCATTTTCTCATTTTATGGCTTCTAACCAGCCAATCAATGTGGTAGTACTGAACCATGAGAGTATCTCTACGCCTGATCATCAGATATCCTGGGAAGATGCCTCGCATCAGTTCAAGCAAGAAATAGCTGCTCTCGCTATAGCACATCGTAATGTTTATACTTTTCAGAGCAGTATGGATAGTCCTTCTTTGGTTTATGATGGATTGGCCAACTGCCTCAAATCAACATCTCCAGGTGTTTGTCACTTATCTGTTCCAAAAGACCGAACAGAGGACGAATCCAAGCTCTTATTGATTGCACAGGCAGAAAATGCCAGTAGATACTTTCCAAGGATCCTCTATGACCCGGGTAAAATCAGTGAGTGGGGCGGAAGGTTTGACTTGTCGGAGAACATTCAGTCAGAAGAAAGCTGGCCGGCATTTACCTTAAAGGCGGGTACTTCTGATAAGACAGAAGTGATGATTGATGTAGCATTCACATATGCCGACTATAAGGCCATTTATCCTGAGAAAGCTAAGGAATTAATGATAATCCCTTCTGCTTTTTATACCGAACATTTGATTCCCCTCAATGACTATTTGGATACAGATCAAGCAGGCCTGTACGGTAAAATTCCTTACATATGGGTGATCGATGAAAACCAGGGCTTACATCGGGCCGCGGTCCCGAATGTTTGGGTAGTGTCTTGTCAGGAACGTCTCGATTACTGGTGCTTCCTACAAGAATTGGGAGGAATAAACAGCTATCATGCGAATGTGGCAACGAAGCTAAAGGACGGGGAAATGGCGAAATTCAAGGAGGACATCCGGGCTGAAATGGAATCAGATCGTCAGCAAATCATTGAAAGTGCGCAGGAAGAAGCCATCTCCAAAGCGGCAGAAAGGCTCATATCTGTATTGTTGGATGATGAGGAATTGCAGATTGATGATGTCAATTGTACATAGTTATCATAATAAATATGAAAACACAATCGTTGAAGATATTTAATATAATGGCATCGCCTTATGTTACTTAGCTTTGGATTGAATGCGTGGGATTAATAGTTTTAGGGAGGTCTGAACGTTAAGAATTGATCTTGAAGTAGTTAATGATTATGGCAGCTCACAAGGGGATTGGGCCAAATTCTAGTCACTTTATAAATAATACTTCGTAGTTGCCACAATTCCACATTTTATAATGACCGGGACATATGTCGTGGTCTTTTTAAAATGTGGATTAGCGAATCTAATAACAATATTAAGAAGTCTTTATATATGAATTAAAAATGCACAAATTCGAACTAAAATCCCTATTTGCTCTGGTTCATTTAAATTGTGGAAAATCAGTAATTTTCACCCTTTGGTTCATTTAAAATGTGGAAGTAACTGATTGCCTTAAAATAGGCACTCTGGACCTGAGTTGGATGTTGGATCCTTATATAACACTTTTGTTTACCTGTAGCTTGCAGTATGATGACGAGCAAAACATGGCTTCAATTAAATCGTGAGACTAGTCATTCATCCTTTGGTTTTTGTTAGCTTACCACAAAAGAGTCAGATACTCATCAAAATGAAAAACACTGGAGTTTTGTCAGAAACACTATCCGATATTCTCTTTGCTAGCTCGCAGGAAGGTTTGCTGCTGCTTGATTCAAAAGGTCTAATCCTAAACTACAATGAGAAGGCAAAGCAATTATTAGGTGATGATCTTGAGAAAGAGATTCAGATAAATGATTTGATCTCTCGACTTGACCTGAAACCAAATAAACCTTCAGAAATGGATGGGAAACAGACGGTCGTTCGATTAGGATCCGATCATAAAAAAGTTTCTATCCGAATTCATTTTGATAAATCAACCAACACTCATTTGCTCTTTTTAGATGATTTTGGCTTATCTCAAGAGTTAGAACACACTAAATACTTACTAGATGAAGCAGAGGATTTGGCTCGCACAGGGTCTTTCGAGCTGAACCTGAATACATTCAAAAATAAAGGCTCGAAAGGTATCAGAAAGCTCTTGGGATTAAAATCTATGGAAAATGAATCTGACTTTGGAAGTTTTCTGGAGTGGGTACACTCTGACGATCGAGAGTCAGAAGAGACAATCCTCATGGAATTCAAGCAAGGTTTGAAGTACAAGCAGTGGGAAAGACGAATTGTGAGAAATGATGGACAGGAACGTATCTTTCAGTCTAGAGTTAAAATGATTACGGATGAGGAAGGCGTCCCGGAAAAAATTATTGGAGTGAGCATGGACGTGACGGATCTTCGCCTGGCAGAAATAATGCAGTTGGAATCTCTAATAAGAGCGCAGGAAGAGTCGCGACAATCACTTGCCAGAGAGATTCATGACGCTTTGGGGCCAATGATTTCAGGCTCCAAATTGTATTTTGAAAGAATAGCTAATAAATTAGACAAAACAATTTTGCCCGGATACGTTGAAAATCTAGAGGTATTGGCAGAGGTTCACAAAGGACTAAGAAATCTGTCTCATCGTTTGGTTCCCAAGTCCCTTATCGATTTTGGCCTTGCTGCAGGTATAGAAACGCTATGTGATAAGTTGGAAGAAAACTCTCATCTTGAAATTAATTTCACAATGAAAGGAAATGTTGCTCAATTGCATGAAGATTTTGACCTCAACCTCTACCGAATTGCTCAAGAACTTACCCATAACGTTATTAAGCATGCAAGGGCGAGTACACTCGCTGTTCAAATGATAGGAACAGCGAATCAAATTGAAATGATTGTGAAGGATAATGGAATAGGCATAGAAGCGAACACAAAAGATAAAGAAGGAATAGGCTTGCTGAATGTGAAAGCGAGAGTGAAAATGATGAAAGGAAAACTACTTATCGACTCTACTCCTAATATTGGGACAATAATAAAAATCGAAGTACCGTTATGATTAAGTTGATAATTGCTGATGACCATAAGATATTTCGTCAGGGCATCAGTCTTTTAATGTCTGAAGAAAAGGATATTCTGGTGCTGGGAGAGGCGAGTAACGAAAGTGAATTGATGGAACTTTTGAAGTTAGAAATTCCAGACCTCATCCTGATGGATATTGACTTGGGAAAGAGTAATGGCATTGATCTGACCAGCCAAATCATAGATAATTATTCTTCGGTGAAAATTCTGGCGTTCTCGATGCATGATGAGAAAAATTATGTTCTGAAGATGTTGGAGGCTGGCGCTACTGGATATCTGATTAAAAGTGCAGGGAAAGATGAAATGATTACGGCCATTAAAACCGTTGCGAAAGGAGATGGCTATTTCAGTCAGGAGGTTTCAACATTGTTATTACGCCACTTTTCAAAGAAAGACAAAGGGAAAGAGAGCAAAACTGGTGAGGGTCTTACCACACGGGAAATAGAAGTTCTTAAGCTGATAGCAGATGAATATTCTAACACTGAAATAGCAGAAAAACTTTTTATTAGTGTGAGAACTGTGGACAGTCACCGCAGGAATTTACTGGATAAACTTGGAGTGAAAAACACCGTTGGACTGGTCAAGTATGCGTTACAAAACAATTTGATAGATTCTTAAGTTTGTCGTAATTTGTATTATAAAATAAACGATTGATTTAGGTGACCTTACATGAAATTTGCGTCCAAAAGCAAAATATGTCAGGATCAGTGCATGAACAGAATAATTTACCCCATTTTACAGCCTTCTGGCTTGCTTAGTCATACCACATGGATATGTGAATTGACCCTGAGAACAGACTTCCCGCTTGCTCTGGTTGACTTTACACATCATTCAAATGAGCCCATTGAAGGCTTGGTCGAAGAGATTCGAGAGACTTTGCGTAAGAGCAAACACCAGATAGATGAACTGGAAGTGATTACGGAATCTGAATTGTCTGATAAAATAAATCAAGATCAAGACATCATGGTTGTAACAGACGACATTAAAGATCTTGATAAGATAAAAGCTACATCAAACCTTTTGCCTCTAATAATACTTCCGGATGATCATCAATTTGAGAAATGGCATAGAATCATAGGTAAGAATAGGGAGAAGTCAAATCATTTCTTTCACATATTTCAGCAAGCTGAGAAACACCGTATTCCTTATGAGGTTTTTCAATTATTGGGAAAAGATCGCCATCTTTTTAATCAGTTTTTGGATGTTTTTCGCAAAGGATAAACTTCTTCCAATCGGAATCTCAAGTTCTATCCTTTTGCGGAATTATACAAACTCGATTCTACGAGATTTACCTACTTGGTAGTCACTTTCATACACCTTCTGATACTTTCACTGATTTTTAAAAATCAGCTTTTTAGCTCTTATAATTAGTTGATATCCGACTGAAATTTGCTTCATCAATTAAACTAAATATTTTTAAGATGAGCACTCTCAGCCAAAAACTAATTTCAGACGAACAACTCGTAGTACAACTTCAACTAGGTAATCAAAATGCTATGGGAGAACTGTATATTCGTTATCACATGCTTGTATTTAGTAAGTGTCTCTCATTTACTAAAAATACGGATGATGCCAATGACCTTGCCCAAGATGTAATGATCCGTGTGATGGAAAAGATTGGTTCTTTTAAAGCAGAGTCGAAATTTTCTACTTGGTTGTATGCTATAACCTTCAACTATTGTACTGACAAGCTTAGAAAAGCCAAAGGCAAATATTTCGAGTCCGTTCATGAGCATTTTGATATTGAAGATCACTCAGCATCAGAGTTAGAAATAGCCAGAGAAAAAAATCATAAGGAAAACAAAGCAGGAAAGGCTCTCATGGCTATTTCTGAAGAAGATCAACAACTTTTATTGATGAAATACCAATTGGATAAATCAATCTATGACCTGCAGTGCATATATAACCTGTCCGCAAGTGCAGTGAAAATGCGATTGTTACGTGCCAAAGAAAAAGCTGTTACATTTTATTGCTCATACTCGTCAGCAGCCGCTTGATCATATAAACTTCTAGAAGACAAGAGGACTTATAACTTGACTACTTAATGTTATCGTAAGGCAGAAAAAAAACCCCGCAATCGTGGGGCTTTCAATTAGGATCAATTTGAGTTTTTAGTAATCACCCATTCCACCCATGTCTGGATAGCCACCTGCCTTCTCTTTTTCTGGTAGGTCTGTTACAACACACTCCGTAGTTAAGAGCATTGCCGCAATAGAAGCCGCATTTTGTAAGGCCATACGGGCTACTTTCGTAGGGTCAATAATTCCGGATTCTATCATTTTGACATATTTTCCATCCTTGGCGTCATATCCATAGTCATCTTTCCCATCTCTTACCTTTTGAACGATAACAGAGCTCTCCAAGCCAGAATTCTCAACAATACATCTTAATGGAGC
>JAWUWD010000071.1:0-8314 GCA_034112085.1 Cyclobacteriaceae bacterium | reverse complement strand
AATTCCAGATAAGTGGTTTAATATGGATAGCTGCATATGCTAACTTTTACGTACTCTGGCCAGTACTTTTAATAGGATTAGTCGGTTTATTAATCCTGAACTTTAAGTATCTCGGATTCATTAATGGAATCAAAGAATCGTCATTGAACATCATTATGTTAATTATTTCACTACTCATTGGCCATTTGGGAATTAGCGAACTAAAGTATCGTGAAAATCAAATCAAAGTGGTTATCAAAAACAATACCTCGCATGAAATTAAGAACATCAAACTCCATGGACGGAACGCTCTCACTGAATTAGACATTCTAACAGCCAAATCAGATACATCGTTAATTTTTCGGGGTAAAAACATTAACTACAAAACTGAGAACGATTTTGAAAACGAAGTGACTCTTCTATATAATATGGACTCAACTTGGTTTAGGCAATCAGTGCTAAAAGGATTTAGCCGATGGACAGTTTTTAACGGGCCATTTCAACTAGTCATTAATGGATCTGACTCAGTTGAACTTGAATACCTACCAAAAAACAAACGCTAACAAGTGCTATGAATAAATGGGGTTTTAACTGTAAGGAAAGTTTGGTGGGGATTGAAAAGTCCGTCACAAGTAATAAATTCGAAATAAAGCGTGGCTATGTAAGAGAGGAAAGATTAGTGCTATCTAATCCCCGCTCATCATAGCGTAGCGTTAGCGAAAATTAATATCTCATGAAAAAATTAACTTTACTAAAGCAATAACTGAATTACTTATCATTTTTATAGGTGTATCTATTGCCTTATTGGGCGAACAATGGAGAGGTAATAAAGAAAATGATCGTGAACTAAAAGAGAATTTAGAGAGTATAAGTGTCAGTTTTGCCAGTGACAGTTCTATGATCGTAGAATTCAGTTATCAAGAGTTCGAATATATAATTGGTCAATTGGATTCAGCCATCTCTTTTGTAACAAATTATCCAAAGGTAGATTCAGCCCAACATCTAGTATTTGACAATATATTAATACAACCTTTGATGGACTTCACAGGTAGCAATCTAACAGCATTTATCAATTCAAAGAGCTTTGGTGATTTGGATAATTTGAAATTAAAGGAAAACTTACTTTTCTATGATTTTATGATTAGAGATGACTGGGACAAGGATAAGAGGGTTCTTGAATATCTCACTTTTGAAATTCGACCCCTGATACACTCAATTATTTCCAATACTGGGAATAGTTTAAAGATTGATGTCGAATTTATTAATCAGAATAAGATAAAGATAATTAATGATTTGAATTACTTAAAACTCCAGTATGAAGAGAAAAAAAAATCAAGATTACCTTATTATTTAAAATGGTCTAGTAGAATTAGAAATCAAATAGCAGACTATAATCAATCTAACCACATCCGCTAACAAAGTGGTATAGAAAAGCATGCCTTTACTCACATTTTATTAAGTGAGTGCGGCTCGTCCGTATTTTCTGCGTTTAAAGTTTCATGGCAGATTATGAAGGTCTCGCTGGAGCTAGTTGTTGTGGTTGGCCTGCATGCAGGTTCCGGCAGGTGATGACGTAGAAAGGTTGTCGCTAAGTTCTCCGCAACTTGCAGGGAAACACAGAAATACTACTTTCATCACCATTAAGCACCGGATAGGTACAGCGTTCTATACGGGCGTTAGCCAACATTGCTCAGTTCAGCATAAAATTTCTTTCAACAATTTCTTTAGATTTTTCTCGTTATTTTAAAAATGAGAAAATACATTTTAGCCCACCTATTTTTATCCACTTTATCGCTAAGTGCTCAAGATGAAGTTAATACTACTTCTTCTTTTTTAGATAAAACCGAATTTAAGATTGGTTATACAGGCAATCTTATTTGGAATAATGGATTGAGCTTTGGGGCAGAATACCTCTGGAAGGAAAAGGTGAAAATTAAAGAAAAGAAACGAGGGCAAAAGAGGACTACACATCAGCTTTTATTGGATGGAATTCTCGGTTTCACCAATAATTTCTCTACCAAAACAGATGCTGGAATGTTCACTAATTATGGTCTTACGTGGAGAAGCACCACCACCAAAGGAAAACAAATTAGTATGTCATTCAATCCATTGGGTTATTATCGCTCCTTTTTACCAGAAACTTACGAAGTAAAAGGAGATGAGGTAACTAAAGTACTTTTTCCAGGCAGAAGCTATTATGCCCCTTCTTTTTCTATTGGGTTAGGAAAATTACGCAAAGGAAAAAAACTAACAGGTAGGTATTTTAATATCAACCTAATGTATAGAACTCCATACAATGCAGGAACCCTACCTTCAATTTCCTTCCAGTACGGTTATCGCTTCAATATAAAGAAGAAAAAATAATGCAAAAAATAGAATTCCATAAATTGAAAATAGTGCTTTTTGCACTAGTTGTTTTAAGTGTTTCCTCTTGCTCCAAAGATGACGATTTAGGCGACTTAAGTAATTTGAATGACACCATAATACTACGCCATAAAAATGCAGATATGCCAGCCTATATTCATGGCAATGGCTCTGAAAAAGTATTCCTAATCACATTGCATGGTGGCCCTGGAGGTATGGGGTTAAGCTTTAGAGGTACAGCATTTAATAGTATAGAAAATACCTTCGCTTTGGTGTACTTTGACCAACGAGGCTCTGGAATGGCTCAAGGCAATTATTCTGAAAATGGGATTACTATTGATATTATGGCTGAAGATGTTTTGGCTCTTGTAAAAGTCATTAAACAAAAATATGGAAGTGATTCACGTTTTTTCTTGTTGGGTCATAGTTGGGGAGGCACCTTGGGCATAGCAACATTGTTGAAAGATCAACAAGAATTTTTAGGATGGATACAAGTCGATGGTACTCCTAACCCTAGAGACTTATATCTTGAATATATTGCAAACTTTGAGCGAGTGGCTGCCGAACAAATTGATATAGGAAATAGTATTCCTTTTTGGGAATTGGTCAATGATTTATTATTAGATGTCGATCCTGAGTTTAATCGAGATGACATTCCAAGGTTAAATAATAGGGCATTTGAAGCAGAAGAAAAACTGAATAACGATAATCTAATTAATATGCCAAACGGGGGTAGAAATGATCTGGTTTTCAAATATAATCTAGTTACTTTTTTTTGGACCCTTATAAATACTCAATCCAAATTGGATCCAGGTATTCAAGGAGTATTGTCTTACACAGACAGGCTTCCTGAAATTAACATCCCGTCACTAATACTTTGGGGAAAACATGATATGGTAGTTCCAACGGTAATTGCACAAGAGACCTATGACAACTTAGGTTCTAGTGTGAAAAGATTAGTGATTTTCGAAAAATCCGGACACGCTCCTTTTGGTAGTGAACCGAATCTATTTGCGGACAAAGTGATCTTGTTTATAGATCAAAATAAATAGAGTGGTTGAGTTTCCCTTAAAAGAAAAAGACGTTCGCTAACAGGTTGTATAATGCATAGCACCATGCGGGATGCTACGCCACCATACACAGCGCGTAAGTAAAAAAATAGTCATAAAAAAGCCCCGAATTATCGAGGCATTTTTTTTGATTACGGGGAGTCCCTAATTACTTAGGCATTACCACTGAGTTTATTACATGAATTACACCATTACTACCCATAACATCTGTAGCAGTAATTTCACTATAATTTCCATTTGAGTCTTTCAACCAAATTTTATCATCTTTTTCCATCACAGTTATTATCTGACCATTTAAAGCGGTAAGCTCTACAGTACCTTTACCTTTCTTTAAGGCAGCTACAACATCAGTTGCTGTTAATTTTCCAGCGACTACGTGATAAGTTAAGATATTAGCCAATGCTTTCTTGTTTTCCGGCTCTAATAAAGAACTTAATGTTTTTGCATCAACTTTGGCGAAGGCAGCATTTGTTGGAGCAAAAACAGTGAATGGTCCATCTCCTTGTAAAGCAGTCACTAAATCAGCAGCTGTTAAAGCGGTTACTAAGGTTGAAAAATCTTTATTTCCTACAGCAACATCTACAATTGTTTTCTGTGCATTGACATTTTGAGAAAATACGGCTGTCATTGCAATCGTTAAAATAAGGGCTAGCTTTTTCATAATTTTTTAATCTTATAATTTTATTTGTTTCAAATATATAACCAACATTTCATTTTGTCTAACTTTTATATAAAAATATTAGACATTATAATTAAATCCATAAAAAACCCCCATTAAACACTTGTAACAATTCACTTTCAATATGTGATTAGAGCATCTAAATGCATGTTTAATCTATTTAGTGTGGCATGGACTTATTTCATTTAATCTTGTAATTCTGCCTAACAAAATAAACCTAACGACTACATTTAACGCAGCTTAACGCTATCTTGAAAATAATTCAAACATAGAATGTAGAATATGCAATACGACTTTCGAAAAGCTGAAACTTCTGATAGCTCTCAAATATGGGAAACTCTGCAGTATGCCATAAAAAGCAGAAAAGAAGACGGAAGTAATCAATGGCAAGATGGATACCCCAATCCTGAAAGCATCAAAAATGATATTGAAAATGGTCATGGATATGTTTTGGTAGATGGAGGAACAGTCGTTGGTTATAGTGCCGTATTGATCAATGATGAGCCAGAGTATGCCAATATCAAAGGTGAGTGGCTAACCAATGAAGACTTTGTGGTATTCCACCGCGTAGCCATTTCAAAAGATTATTTGGGAAAAGGGCTATCGAAAAAGATGATTACATGTATAGAGGATTATGCGATCAATAATAACATCTACAGCATAAAAGCAGATACCAATTTTGACAACAATGCCATGATGGCAATATTTGACCGCATGGGATATACCCATTGCGGGAAGGTGTATTTCAGAGGGAGTCCAAGAGAAGCTTATGAGAAGGTGCTGCCCAAAACCAACTGATTGAAATCCATGCACCGACACTTCATCATACACAAGCCCTATGGCTATCTCTCTCAGTTTGTCAACAATCAAACCAAGCGAAAAAACAAAAAATTGCTAGGCGAACTTCATGACTTTCCTGAGGGCACTATGTCAATCGGCCGGTTGGATGAAGATTCTGAAGGATTACTCTTGCTGACGACAGATGGTAAAGTGAGCGAGCAAGTCAGGAGCAAAAAAGTAGAAAAAGAATACTATGCACAAGTAGACGGAACCATCTCCAATGACGCTGTGACCCAATTGTGCACTGGAGTAGAGATTGGGATTAGAGGACAGAAATATAAAACACGGCCTTGTCAAGCTTTACTACTGGATCCGATTCCAGTATTCACAGGGAGTGATCGAAAAGTTCGTGATGCCAGACATGGCCCTACTAGTTGGGTCTCTATCACATTGACTGAAGGGAAATTTAGGCAAGTCCGCAAGATGACCGCAGCAGTTGGCTTTCCAACTTTACGACTAGTCAGGATAAGAATAGGTACTATCAAGCTTGATCAGCTAGCTCCGAGAGGAATAATATCCGTTGACAACTTGATCTACTAGAATTCAATACACTTGCATATACAAGTATTAATCTATACGTTTATGGTATCGAAAACAATAATACCATAGCAACACCGTACTTTGACCAGATCAATCCTTTGGCTTGCGTGAATGCAAAGCTAAGGAAACTCCATCGACTGATTAACTCAGCCTATATGAAGAAATTCAAGCCTTTTGGCTTAGGAGGAAGTATGGTTTCCATATTGTTCATGATTGGTAAGAAAAAGGGCATCAATCAAAAATCAATTGCTGATGCACTAGTACTTGATCAGTCCACGATGAGCAGGGATTTAAAGAAATTGGTAAACAAAGGTTGGGTATCCATCAGCAAGGGTAGTGATCCGAGACAATCTGAACTTTCACTTACGAAAGAGGGCTGCTTATTACTCGAAGAGGTATCTCCATTATGGTATGAACTTCATACCAAAGTAGAATCAATAATTGGTTCTTTCAACATACAGCACATTGACAATATTACTGAAGCCATCCGATCTAATATTGGTGAATTGGAAGTCTAATTTTTGAAATTATACTTGTATATACATTTTAAATAAAAAGAAATGATTGAGAATTTACCAAACTACATCGCCATCGTTTTTGGGATAACCACACTAGCCACGTTTCTGCTTTTTCATATTGCCATAAAAAAGTCCTCAGCCACTGACCAGGCAAACTGGATAGGGTTAGGGATAGTCGTATGGTTGGTTATTCAAATGGCTCTAAGTATCAACTTGTACTACCTCGATACTGTTGGCGATATTCCTCCTAAGTTTCCATTATTGAGTTTCATACCCACTTTTGCATTGATGATTGTATTATTCAATACTGAGAAAGGGAAAATATTCATTGATAGCCTTCCGCTAAACCAACTCACATTTTTGAGTATTGTGAGGATCCCTGTGGAGATTGTATTGTGGTGGTTATTTATTCATAATACTATCCCAGAACTGATGACATTTGAAGGAGTAAACTATGATATTTTGGCAGGTATCACTGCTCCCTTTATTGCCTACTTTGGGTTCAAGAAAGGTAAGCTGAACAATCAAACACTTCTAGGTTGGAATATTGTCAGTTTGCTATTATTAACCAATATTGTTATCAATGCATTATTCTCATTTCCGACAGTGATTCAGCTACAAGCATTTGATCAACCGAATATTGGACTACTTTATTTCCCTTTCATCTGGCTTCCAGCATTTATAGTACCAGTGGTTTACTTTACTCACTTTGTAAGTATTAGGCAGTTGCTCAATAGAAAATCGCATTAAATCAAAAGTCCTCGAAGATTCTAATTATTAGATTCTTTGAGGACTTTTGACAAGTAATATTTCATTCTTACATTTCTACATGTTCCAATGCTTGCTCGATATCCCAAATAATATCTTTGGCATTTTCCACACCAATAGAAATACGAACTACACTATCTTTAATACCGAGCATCACTTTCTCCTCAGGGTCAATTCCTGCATGTGTCATAGATGCTGGATGCTGTGCTAGAGACTCTGTACTTCCGAGACTTACTGCCAATTTGATCAACTTGAGACTGTTTAGCATTTTAAAAGCCTCTTTCTCTCCGCCTTTGAGCTCTAGTGATAACATAGCTCCTCCGCACTTGTATTTATTGCGTTTAAATATTTCAAATTCTTCTCCGTCTGCTTCCGTCAACAACCCTAAATAGTTCACTTTGACAAGTTTCGCGTGACTTTTCAATTTCTCAGCAACGGTTGCCGCATTCTCTGCTTGCTTCTCCATTCTGATCTTCAAGGTCTCTAAACTTCTCATCAACAACCACCCTGTGTGAGGTGATGCCATATTTCCCAAAAACGTTCTTAACACTTTTACTCGCCCCATCAGCTCTGCAGAACCTAGTACAGCTCCTGCAATCACATCACTATGTCCACCTATATACTTAGTCGCTGAGTACACCACCAAGTCAGCACCTAACTTCAATGGGCTTTGCCAAAGTGGGCCCATGTAGGTATTTCAACAGCCATTAACACATCAACTTCTTCTGTGCTGTACATATCCTTCAGTTCCTTACACATAGTAAGATCTATCAACTTATTAGTTGGGTTTGCAGGAGTCTCTGCAAATATCAATCGAAGTCTATCAGCTTTACCAGATGCTTCCAATCTATCTATCAAGTCTTGCTTCGAGTCATCTGCTGTGAATCCAACTATCTCAATTCCGTATTTGGTCAATATATGTTTGATAAAGTGATCCGTCCCACCGTATACCGGCATGCTGTATAACAAGATGTCACCAGGGTTCAAGAACTCCATCAAGACAGTCGATATTGCTGACATTCCACTTTCAAAGACAGCGCAATCATCAGCCTCGTCCCAAAGGCATAATCTATTCTCCAAAATCTCTAGATCCGGATTGTTCAGCCGACTATAGATCAAACCCATTTCTTCATTCTCCCCTTTCTCTCTTAGACCATACGCCACTTCAAAGAATGCCTTCCCATCTTCTGCTTTCTGAAACACGAAAGTAGATGTTTGAAATATTGGACACTTTATTGCACCTTCTGACAAATCTGGCTTATAGCCATGTGACATCATCAGACTTTCTGGTTGCATTTTATAATCGCTCATAGTTTTATCCTTTAAATTATGGCCAATTAAATAATTGAACCTATCAATAGATACTCATGTAGATTTTAAATCTTTATTTATACATTTATAAAGAATAATAATCTTAATTAGAAGATTAAAACGTAACAATTGAGAGAATTAAAGCCTTGTGAAGGAACTTCTTCTTAAGTATTATAGTTTCTGCTGACTATATAATAACATTGCAACGCGAAGTAGATAATAGTTATTCAAATGAAAAGAGTCGT
>JAWUWD010000070.1:0-17595 GCA_034112085.1 Cyclobacteriaceae bacterium | reverse complement strand
ATACTCCATTGCCTGTAGCAAACAAGAGTTTGCCTTTGAGGTCGAAGATAAAGGTTTCTACAACATCAGGAAGCCCATACTTCTCTGTTAACTTGTGGATTTTAGATTTTTTTGATAGATCGTAGTTGAATAAGCCAGAGTTTTTGACGCTAAACCAATAGGTGCTGTCAATAATCAGTCCATTGGAAGTAACACCTTTAACGGAAGAGTCAATCATTCTTTCCTTATCAAAAGTTTGTGTATGGGAATTGTAATTTAATTCTACAATTCCTTGTAGAATTAAATGAATAACTATTCTATTTGATGTAAACTGCTTGCTATAAGTAGGAAATTGCAATGGATGATCATAGTCTGGATCATCGGGTTTTGTTAAACCAAACTCGGTATTGGCATACAGGTTGTCATCCAATTTAAACAATGATGGTGATCTTTGACTTTTACCAATTTTTTCAAATTGTGTATTTTTAAAGCTAAAAATTCCCTTAAATGTAGATAAATAGATGGTGCTGTCATGCTTTATAATATCAATAACATTACCCTCTATACCATGAACTTCTCCCCAATGAGACCATTTGGAAATATTATCTAATTCTGAAATACCTCGATTAGATGTAGCCCAGATGTTTTGAGAATGGTCGACATCTAATGAACTTATGTTATTGCTAATTAAACCGTTCTGCTCATTTATGTTAAAGACTAGCTTTTCATTGTTTAAAGCATAAATTCCTTTTCTAAGTGTTCCAATTGTTAAATGTGAAGATTTTAGTTTTGAATTAATGGATATGGAATTGATCGAAAGATAACTGGGCAGATCACCAGTTGAGTTGCTCACTATACTAAATGAATCTGATGGATTGCCATATTTGTAAGTATTGCCTGAAGTGGTTCCAAACAAATTAACAATACCTTCTCTGTCTTCAGTAGGAAATATTTGGGATTCATGAATTAGTAACTCTCCATTTTTGACAATTTTAAGAGAATCATGGTCCAATTTAAAGAGCCCTTTATTCATTTTGTGAATAAAATATTCTTCATTCTTTATAAAACTACCTTTATAGAAACGGTTGGTGTTTTCAGTTCTCCAAGATCGTATATGATCGTTGACTGTGCTGAATTTGTACTCGAATAAGGTTTCACGTGTGTTGAAAAACACCTTTTCACCATCTGGAACTATTTTGACTACAATTCCAAAATCCTTACCGATATTATCTTTAAGAGTTTGATATGTTGCAGTTCCTTTTAGACCCCAACTGATGTATCCCATTTCATTGTGCGAACCGACATATACTTTGTTGTCTTGGATAGCAAGTGAATGAGCTGTTTTGCCATTGGCAATTTCTATGAGATCCCACGTATTGCCATCATAGACCAAGATCCCATCGAAGTTGGCAAAGTACAGGATGCCATTGCTATCTTGTGCAACATCGAAATTTGTAGTTGAAGCTCCATATTCTTTACTACTATAGTTACGGACCAATGGCGAATCTGTTTGGGCAAGACTCAAGGAAGGACTCCATAAAACCACCAGATGCAATAGCAACATTGCAAGCGTAGATGCGTTTTTTTTAAGTAAAAATAAAGCGCTAGGCTGTTGGGTCACTTATTTCATTTTGGTAGAATCTCCAAGATAATAATATATATAGTAAGATAGGTGCTGCAGAAATTTTCTTCAAACAATTTTTTTGAAAGGTTTGTAATTAGGGTGAACTGATGAAGTGGGGGTTGTTTTCCCTCACCTCCCCTCCCCGCACTTGTTGCGGGGTCTCCCAGATCGAAGCTACACAATAGGGGATGCCGGAACGAGCCCGGCAAAGAGCTCTATAGGGCCTCCTAGTAAATCCCACACTCTTCGGAACACTAGCCTCTTATCAAAGTAGCTCTTCGAAATACTGGTTTATTACTTACTCTTTTTACACTTCGTAGTAAGGGGGTGCCGGAACGAGTCCGGCAATGCGCATAAAAAAAACCTTTCCAATAATATTGAAAAGGCATTGATATCGATTGTGGAAGCTAATTACTTCTTAATCGTGTTGAGGTAACTGGTGCTGTATTTCGTAGGGAATTCTTCGTGCCACTTCATGACGGTCTCGGCACCCAACTCATCATATATATAAGAAAGTTGTTTGCGGTAGGTCTTCTCCCATTTGCTAATTTCAATTGTCGGATTCTCATCCATTTTCATTTGGTGGGCTTCCTTGTTGGACTTGGAAGTAGGTAGGTGATGTATGAACTTGTTGAATTTGTTCAAACAGTAATTTTGATAGTACTTGGTATAGAGGATGAAGTTGTGCCACATCTCATCAATCACCAATAGTGGTTTGTCAATGGATAGCGCTAAACCACTCTCTTCTGATTTGGCTGCCAGCCAAAGCCACTTCTTCGTTTCCTCAAAGATCTCTTCCGCTTCTGCTTGAGATACATTGTATCGGGTCATAAAGCCTTCTATGACTTCATGTTGATTTTCACAATCGAGGGCTTCTTCGAGTGAGCAGGTGGATGCTAATTGAGTGGCTATCATGGCTTATTGATGAAAATGAAAGGAGCACATAGGCACTCCTTCATATTATGTTATTAGTCATTATTTCCAGCAACACAACTCAAACATACAGCAGCATTTACAGATTGCTTGCTCATTATAGTGTTTAATAATGATTCTTTAGAAATGTTTTGTGATTGAGTAGTAGTAGATGTGTTCATAACGATTATATTTTGGGTTTTTTATAATTTCTTTTTCTAAACTGAGTGCGATTTACACTCTTTGAATTTAATCTCCAAATATGTTTGTCAATAATTTATAAATAACTAAATATTATTAATATAGTTAAATTATAAAATTAAATAGTTTAATATAATTGTTATTAAAATGTTTTATTAATAACTATAAAATTATAATGATATATAATTACTCTTTAGATAGTGTAATTGTCAAAAGTAAACTCAAAAAAATACTAATAAAAAAATGAGGTAAAATGATTAAAACACGCATTTAGACATTTTAATGAATGATATTACATCAAATTTTGATTCTCGTCCTTTAACTTGTTGAGTTTGTGTTGCAAAGCCATCTATTTGATAATCAGTAAATAGTACAATTAATATCTTAGAATACATTGTACTATTTGGAGCTTTATAAGCCAACTTACGTAGGAAATTCGTGGATTTCTTACTTATGAGCACTCCCGGGACCTCTCTGGACTTGTTCAAGGGTCTCCCATGCGAAGCTATTCCCAGGTCCCGCAAATCAGTCATCAATAAATCCTCAGCGGAAGAGCAGGGGATGAGAAGTAACTATGGGGAAAGCTGTTTTTACTCAGTCCCGACCAGAGTACTTCTCCTTTCTAATAGGAGGTTATCCATCCATTGACCATTGATTTTAGAAATTCTCTCCCTATAGCCTACCGTGCGAAAACCTACTGATTCATGGAGTTTGACACTGCCAATATTGGCGGGCATGATACCTGCTTGTAGCATCCAGTATTCATTTTCCTCACTGGATTTGATGGCTTTTTCGAGTAGTTTTTTTCCTATGCCTTTGCCGCGTTGGTCTTCATGGACATATACGCTGATTTCAGCCACTCCACCATAGACACATCTTGATGAGACAGGAGAGAGGGCGATCCAACCGACTACCTTATTGAGCTCTATCGCAACTAATCTACCTATGCTTAGGTGTGACTCATTCCATTCTTCCCAACTAGGACTATCTGTTTCAAATGTGGCGACTCCAGTTTTTAGACCTTGCTCATAGATGCTTTTGACTTGCCCCCAATGCTCAGGTTCCAAAGATTCTATTGTAATAATAAGTGTCATATAATCCTCTACGTAATATTGTTAAGAAAGGATAAGTAGATTTCCACAAGTGGTAAATAACAAGCCAGTTATATTAACTATTTTGGTGATTCAGAACCAAAAATCTTATTTATGAAGCGTTTATCCATTCTTTTAATTATTGCTGTTTGTTCTATGTCAGTTCAGGCACAAGACTACTTCTATCAAAATTATGCACCATTCGATAAGAAGATCCCGAGTCCAGAGGAATTTTTAGGATATCCCATTGGCGAGCATCATACCCGCCATGATCGAATCGTAGCCTACTTACAAAAGCTAGCTGATATGTCAGACAAAGCATCATTGACTAAGTATGGGCAAACTCATGAATACCGCTCATTGGTTATTCTTAATATATCGACTCCAGATAAAATTAAAAATATCGCTCAGCATCAAGAACAGCATCTTAAGCTAGTTGATCCCAATGACAAGAGTGAGGTGGCTGTTGATCAGCCTGTTTTCATCAACCTTGGATACAATGTACATGGTAATGAGCCATCGAGTTCGGAAGCAGCAATGCTTACGGCCTATACTTTGGTAGCATCACAAAGTGATGAGGTGAAAAAATATTTGGAAGAGTCTATCGTATTTATAGATCCTACCATCAACCCTGACGGAAGAGATCGCCACAGCCATTGGGCCAACATGTATAAAGGAAGCCCTAAAGTTTCCGATCCGCAAGATGTAGAGCACAATGAGGCTTGGCCTCGAGGCAGAACCAATCACTATTGGTTTGACCTGAATAGAGATTGGCTACTAGGCATCAACCCTGAAAGTAGAGGGAAATTAGCTTGGTATCATCAGTGGTATCCTAATGTGGTGACGGACTTTCACGAGATGGGGACCAATAGCTCTTACTTTTTCGAGCCGATGAAAGCCAATGCCGCTAAAGACCCGATCATGCCAAAAGAAAATTATAATCAACTGAATGACCTTTTCGCAAAATACTTCACAGAAGATCTAGACAAGATAGGTTCTATGTATTTTACCAAAGAAGTATTTGATGGCACATACCCTGGCTATGGATCATCTTACCCAGACTTGCAAGGAGGATTGGCGCTGCTATTTGAACAAGCCAGTAGCAGGGGACATCTACAAGAAACTTCCATGGGTGAGATTACTTTTGCCTTTACCATACGAAATCAATACACCTCGAGCCTTGCTACTGTAAGGGCTGCTGTAGAGAATAAAAAGACATTGTTCGATTATCAGAAATCATTTTTTAAATCAGCACTCTCTAACGCCTCTAAAAATGGTGTGAAGGGATACGTTTTTGGCGATAATTATGATGAGAATAGGACTAGGGCATTTATCGATAAACTATTATTGCACCAAGTGAAAGTATACAACCTCACGGGGGATGTCACCAGAAATGGAAAGCTGTATGAGTCAGAGAATTCATATTATGTACCTACTTCTCAGCCACAATACAGAATGGTACAAACCATGTTCGAAACATACGACCAATATACCGACAGTGTGTATTACGATGCTTCGGCTTGGTCCGTGGCGAATTTCTATAACATGTCGTATGCCACAGTCACAGGTAGCATGTCTATGGGCACTGAAGTGAAACAAGCAGATAATCAAACGACAGTTGATGAAATAAAGAAAACGGAATATGCCTACATTATTCCATGGGAAGATTATAACGCACCAGCCATGTTGTATCAGCTTCAGGATAAAGGTGTGAGAACGATGTCAGCTTTCAAACCATTCTCTATGGATATAGAAGGGAAGACCAGGACATTTGACTACGGTACTTTGGTGATTCCAGTATCTAAGCAGAAGATGAGCAGTGAAAATTTGTATAAAATTTTGAAAAAGGCAAGTCAAGATCATAAAGTGGAAGTAATCTCAAGTAATACTGGATATAGCACTAAAGGGATTGATTTGGGTAGTGGCAATATTAGGGCATTGGAAAAGCCGAAGGCACTCATGCTAGTTGGTCAAGGGGTGTCATCCTATGAAGCTGGAGAAGTTTGGCATTTGTTGGATACTCGAATGAATATGCCAATCACTAAACTTCCTATTCGGAATTTCAGTGGAATAGATCTGAATGACTATAATGTGATGGCGATGGTCAGCGGTGGATATAGCCAATTGGACTCGCTGAGCATAATGAAACTAAAAGGCTGGGTGAGTCAAGGCAATACATTGATCACCACTAGAAGTGCATCCTCATGGGCAGTCAATAAAAAACTGGTCAAAGAAAAGCTAGTCAAAGAAGAAAAGGATGAAAAAGAAAAGAAAGAAGTTGCGGAAAGAAAACCATATGTCAACGCTGATAATAATATAGGTAAAGAACGTGTTGGTGGGATTATATTAGAAGTTGACTTAGACTTGACTCATCCATTGGCATTTGGCTATAAGGATAGCAAGCTGCCAGTCTACAGAAACAGTAATGTATGGCTCGTACCAAGTAAAAATAGTTATGCTACCGTAGCTAGATATTCTGCCAATCCACATATTGATGGATTTATTTCTAAAAAGAACATGGAGACATTTTTGAAACCATCTGCATCACTGATTGTAAGCAAAGTTGGAGGGGGGCGCGTAGTTATGTTTGCAGACAATCCAAATTTTCGTGGATCATGGTATGGCACCAATCGATTATTCTTGAATGCGATATTTTTAGGACAACATATCCGAGTTCCTAAGGAGAATTAATATTTTTCATTTCAATTATTAGGTAAATCAAAACCAGTACGATACATTTGAATCAATGAAAAACATGAACACATATTATCATTATTATCGCCATCCTAGCACAGGAGTTGGAATAGTATGTTCATGTTAACGAAATAGAAATCACAAACTGAAAATACAAAGCCCTGACTCTTGAGTCAGGGCTTTTTTTATGTCTAATTTTAAAATTTAATACGATGAAAACGACAGTAACAGAAGAAAGAGTAATCCCAACATTGCAGAACATGCAACAGGTGTATGAAAAATATACTGAAGAAGATCACTTGGTTTGGGAGATTCTGTTCAATAGACAAATTAAGAATCTTGATAAGCATGCTTCATCAGCTTATTTGAAAGGATTAGAAGTGATTGAGTTTAAGAATAATAGAATCCCGAACTTTCAAAGAATCAACCAAGTGTTAGGTGATTTGACTGGATGGGAACTTGTGGCGGTTGAAGGGATAGTAAATGATCAGTTATTCTTTGAACTTCTGGCTGATAAGAAATTTCCAGCGACTACATGGGTAAGGAAAATGAGTGAATTGGATTACTTGGAAGAGCCTGATATGTTCCATGATGTATTTGCTCATGTACCCCTATTGGCAAATCAGCAGTTTGTTGACTTTTTAGAAAAGTTAGCAAAGATCGCGCTTAAGCACATCGACAATGGCTGGGCGATTCAGTTGGTTTCACGCATTTACTGGTTTACAGTTGAGTTTGGATTGATAGAAGAGAATGGGGAGTTGAAAATATACGGAGCAGGTATTCTATCTTCAGCAGGAGAGACCCTGTTTAGTGTGAGCAAAGAGCCAGTTCATCATGACTATGATGTAGAAAGGATGTTTAACACCGGATATAGAAAAGATCATTTTCAACAAGAATACTTTATCATAGACTCTTTTGATGTATTATACAATTCTATAGATGCCATTGGGGAGGCTTTAGAAAGCAGAGTAATTTAAATAAGTAAATTATTTGGGTGCATAGTTGACGACCAACGGTTTCTATCTTAAATTGGGGGTTGTTAACTCACCTTAATATATTTGAAATGAAGAAGTTAAATTGCATTCTATTTTCTCTGTCAATTGTCATCGCCATTAGTGCAAATGCGCAAAACAAAGTTCCTCCAAGTGAAAACTTGAAAATGTACGATATCGTGAAAGCAGTATCTGCAGATCGATTGGAAAAAGACATAAGAATATTGGCAGGATTTGGTACAAGAAATACCATGTCAGATACGGTTTCTTCGACTCGAGGAATAGGTGCAGCGCGTAGATGGATCAAGTCAGAATTCGAGGTGATCTCAAAAGCATGCGACAACTGTCTTGAAGTTTATTGCCTCAAAAATCTGGTAAAACCAGATGGCAGAAGAATAAAAATGGATACTTGGGTGGTCAATGTGATAGCCATTCAGCGAGGTACTAAAAACCCAAATAGTTATGTGATCATGTCAGGAGACATTGATTCAAGAAATTCTGACCCTTCAGATCCTGATGGTGATGCTCCTGGTGCTAATGACAATGCGTCAGGAATGGCTGGAACGATTGAAGCAGCCAGGGTGCTCAGCAAGTATTCATTTGAGAATAGTGTGGTATATGTTGGGTTGTCAGGTGAAGAGCAAGGTCTATATGGAGGTCAGCATATGGCTAAAGTCGCAAAAGAAGAAGGATGGGATATCATGGGTGTTTTGAATAACGACATGATTGGAAATATAGAAGGTGTAGATGGCGTCATAGAGAATAGTACATTTCGCGTGTTCTCAGAACCTACTCCTGTGACAGAGACTGACAAGCAAAGAGGTAGCAGAAGGTACTATGGAGGTGAAGTCGATGGAGTATCTCGCCAACTAGCGAGATACGTACATAGAATGACAAATCAATACATTGATAATTTGGACGCGAAAATGATCTACAGATTGGATAGGTTTGGCAGAGGTGGCCACCATAAGCCATTCAATGATCAAGGATTCCCAGGAATTAGAATCATGGAAACGCATGAAAACTATAACCGCCAACATCAAAATATTAGAACTGAAAACGGCATAGCCTATGGTGATGTTATTGAAGGGGTTAATTTTGATTACGCAGCTAAACTCACTGCCGTGAATGCAATCACATTGGCCGGGCTAGCGTGGGGACCAACACCACCCAAATCGGTAAAAATTGGTGGAGCAGTACAAGCATCGGCAAAACTAGTTTGGGATAAGTCTGAAAATGCGGTGGGATATAAAGTGCATTGGAGAGATACTACCTCTCCACAGTGGGAGCAATCCAAATACATCGGAAATGTGTCCGAATATACCTTTGAAAAGCTAGTAATCGATAACTACTTATTTGGAATTTCTGCCGTGAGTGCTAGTGGTGACGAAAGTGTCGTAGTTTTTCCTAGCGAAGTGATCCGATAATACCATTATTGATTTCTGAATTGCGGATATTGTGCTTAATTAGCATCTATACTTTTTCTATAGCTTAAAAGAGTTAATAGGGTTGAATTAAATTTTTTAGATGGATAAACAAATGCCTTTAGCACCGGATTATGAAAAGCTAGTTTCTCTTTCAGAAGAGTTTCACTGTGTACTGAATTTTGATGGTAATTTATTGATGTGTAATCAAGTTTTATTGAAAGCACTGAAACTCTCAAATAGTGCATTAGAAGATAAATCTTTTGAGTCCTTGTTGACAATTGATTCTAAAAAACTTCTAACTGACATTTGGACTGAAGTCCTGATAACAAATAAGAAACACTCGATCAAGCTGACAATTATTGATGCCAATGACAGTGGTATTGCTGTTTATTGGCGAATAAAGGCTGACAAAGAATCGAAATTGATATATGCTGTTGGCAATATCGTAGAAGATGACAAGGAATCTGAGCAGGTGAAGTTAGCGAGAGCGTTAAATTTCTTAGATAAAGACTTAGCTACTCCTCAAAGAGAAGGGTTCCCCATCACTGATATCCAAAGATTACTAACAGAAAAGGTTGATAAGTATAAGCTAATATCTCAAAATGTAAGTGACTTAGTATGTCTGCATGATCCTGTGACTTTAGCCTATTTATATGTTTCTCCCTCCGTTACGGAGTTGACCGGATATTCGCCAGAAGACTTAGTTGGGAAATCTTCATTTGATTTGTGTCATCCAGATTTTTTGGAAAGACTCGACAAAGATCGTAGAAGAAGTGAAAAAGGTGAATTTCATGGACCACCACCTAAGATGGAGGCAATGTTCCAAACAAAAGACGGAGGTTCTAAGTGGGTCGAGGCACACAGTAGACCCATCTTCGATGACAAAGGTAAGGTGATGCTTATTCTAAGTACATCTAGGGATATATCAGAAAGGAAGCAGGCGGAACTGGAAAAAGACAAGTATTTCAACTATTATAAAACGCTTGGTAATAATATCCCGAATGGTGCCATATTGTTAATAGACACGAATTATAAATTTATAATTGCAGAAGGAGAAGTGGTTGAAAATATAGATCAATCTAATGACCATTATATCGGTAAAACTGTTTCGCAAGTATATGATGATACGAAGCTATCATTTCTTAAGCCATACTTTGAAAAAGTAATTAAGGGAGAGATTGTCAAGTTTGACTATCCACATAATGAAGAATATTATTCTTTTCAGGGTACTCCAGGGAAAGATAAAGAGGGTAATGTAGTGGCTGGAGTTTGTCTCATACAGAACATCACGGAGACCAAACAATTTCAAGATTTATTAAAGCAGACAATTTTTCAATTGGACTTTCAAAAGAAAGCGCTGGATGTAGCAGCTTTGGTTTCTGAGGCAGATCATGACGGTGTGTTGACTTATGTAAATGATCGTTTTGTAGAAACAAGCCAATATAGCAGAGAGGAGCTCATGGGTAAGCCATATACGGTTATGAGATCATCTTACCATTCTGATTCTTTTTATGATACTATTTGGAAACAAATGTCATCTGGAGAAGTATGGAGTGGAGAGGTTAAAAGTGAAACTAAGGGAGGTGATTTTATTTGGCTGGATACTTATATTGTGCCTTTCAAGAATCCAGAAGGAGAAATCAAGAAATATGTATTTATTAGGTTCGATATTACAGATCGCAAAGCTATTCAAGAGAAGCTCGAAGTTAAAAACTTCGAGCTGGATTCATTTGCCTATCATACTTCTCATGATCTCAGAGCTCCTCTTGCCTCCATATTGGGATTGACGGGGTTGATTGGTGTTGAAGATGATATTTCTAGGGTCAGAGAAATGAATGGAATGATAGAGAAAAGTGTCACTAAACAAGACGACTTCATAAAGTCTATCCTTACCTATTCACAAAATAAAAATTTGGAACCATTAATTGGCCAGATTTCTTTCGAGAATATTCTAAAGGGAGTTAAAGATGAATTGAGCAATGTGCCAAATGCCGATCGGGTGCAGGTAAGTACTAATATCTCTGGCGATCATTTGTTTTACAGCGACACTATACGAGTGATGATTATTTTAAAAAATTTAATGAGCAATTCACTAAAATATTGTGACCCAATCAAGTCAAAGTCTAAACTAAACATTGGAATTCAATTAAGAGAAAAAGGAGCTAGGATTGACTTTGAAGATAATGGAGTAGGTATAAGAGCTCAATATCTTGATAAGATATTTGATATGTTCTATCGTGGAAATGAAACATCTGATGGCAGTGGACTTGGTTTGTATATTGTCAAGGAAACCATTGAGAAACTTAAAGGAAGCATCACTATTTCTAGTGAATATGGTGTAGGCACAAAATTCGAAATTGAAATTCCTAACCTGAGTAAATAAATGACAAATCAATCTCCTCAATCAATTCTAATGATCCGGCCAGCAGCGTTTGGATATAATGCACAAACAGCAGCTTCTAATGCCTTCCAATTTTCTCCAGATATCGATGTAGATTTGATTCACCAAAAGGCGTTAGAGGAGTTTGATCATATGGTCAAGACCCTTAGATTAAAAGATATAACAATTCATGTAGTTGATGATTCAGAATCCCCGACTACGCCAGATGCTATTTTTCCCAACAATTGGTTTAGCACACATCACAATGGTGAAATTGTGCTTTACCCAATGGAAGCGGAGAATAGACGACTCGAAAGAAGAACTGATGTTATTGACTTATTAAGAGATAAATATGTCATCGATTCTGAAACAGATTTATCTAAATATGAACAGCAAGGAAAGTATCTAGAAGGTACGGGCAGTATTGTCTTTGACCACAGCGGTAAGAAGGCCTACGCATGCAAGTCATCTCGGACAGATGAAATACTCTTAATAGATTTATGTGATCAACTGAATTATACCCCCGTAGTATTTGGCGCTGTTGATAAAAATGGAGATCCTATATATCATACCAATGTTATGATGTGCGTGGCTACAGATTTTACTATTGTTTGCCTAGAATCTATTGCTGATGAGGATCAAGAAAATGTCATCAATCACTTACAAATGGGTGATAGGCAATTAATCGCGATTGGCTATGAACAAATGAATGCATTTGCAGGAAATATGCTTGAAGTGGAGAATGAGAATCAAGAACGATTTCTTGTGATGTCTCAGCAAGCATTTCAATCGCTAGTCAATGGACAAATCAATGCAATTACACAATCGGTAGACATAATTAGTGTAGAAATTCCGACTATTGAGCAATATGGCGGTGGAGGAGTTAGATGCATGATGGCAGGTATTCATTTGCCAAAGAAATAGCTATATTTATAAGAATCAATCTGAATTGTATATTAGTTGACTATGGAAAAATATGATTTGATCGTGATAGGTGGCGGTCCTTCAGGATATGCCGCAGCGATGCGGGCAATGGATTTTAAAAAGAAAACATTGCTTATCGAAAGAGAGAATTTGGGTGGAGCTGGTGTGACAAATGGGGCACTTTCCTCTAAGACTTGGTGGGAGATATCACGAGAGACTGCAATGCTGAATAAACATTTGAAGAGGTTCAATATGAAATCTCCCGATGTCAATTTCAAAGAAATCAAAGCAGAGGTAGCCGGAGCAGTAAGTCATCGAATTGAAATGTTAACAACTCACATGGAGCAGTTGCATCATTCCAGTTATTCGAACTTACTGAGCTTCAAAAAAGGTAGTGCCAAATTGATTTCTAATAATGAAGTTCAAATTTCTACAGACAAAGGCGAAGAATTAGTATATGGTGAATATATAGTCTTGGCAACGGGAAGTAGACCAAGAAAACTTCCACATATTCCTATTGACGAGAAAATCATATTGACCAGTGATGGGATCGAAGCTATGGAAGATTTTCCAGAGAGTATGGTGATCTTAGGAGCTGGGGTGATTGGGTGTGAATTTGCTACAATATTCTCGGGATTTGGGAAGACCAAAGTGCACTTAATAGATAAAGGAGAACGAATACTGCCATTCGAAGATGAGGATATTGTTGAGGTCATCGAGGAGAACCTCGAGAAGAGCAATGTGCTTATCCATCGAAAATCACAGCTAATCAGAATGGATATAGTTGATGGTAAAGTGGAGTATGAGTTGGAATATGATGATGGACGAAAAGAAGTCTTTCATGTAGATAAAGCACTCGTATCAGTGGGGCGTGTTCCCAACTATGAAAACCTCTGGGACGAGAATGTTAATATCAACTTGAACAATAGAGGTATTGAAGATGATGACACACAAACCAGTGTTCCCAATGTCTATGCAGTAGGGGATATTACGGCTGATATAGCCTTGGTCAATGTAGGCGAGTTGGAAGGTAGATATGCTGTAGAGAGGATATTTGGGAAGCCTGAGAGAAAGCTGATCTATGAAAACATCTCAACGATTATGTTCTTAAATCCTGAAGTAGCCGGAGTAGGTCTCAATGAAAATCAAGCACGGCAAAAAGGTATTAGCTATAAGGTAGCCACGCTGGACTATACTTGTATCCCTAGAGCAATCGCTAAACGAAATATGCAAGGTTTCATCAAAATGCTAGTGACTAATGATGATGAAATGAAAATACTAGGAATGAGAGTAGTAGGTAATCATGCCTCTAGTGCCATTCAAGCTGTTGCCTTACTGATTTCCATGGATAAAGGCATCAATGAGTTGGCTGAATGTGTACATCCGCATCCTTCGATTACAGAGGGTATTCAAGAATGTGTGAGGATGTTACTAGGCAAGAGTCTTTTCAAGCCTGAAGCCATGCATGAGAATTCATGCCGAGTGTACAGCGCTGAAGGAGTATATGAGAATATTTTATTCTAAAGCTGACTCATAGACTAATCATAATATGCCGAAATATCCTCAAGTGCCTTCCTCTCCAATTGAGGAACATAAACCTTCTCAGCTGGATAGCCTACTGGAATCAATAAATAGGGTCGCTCGTTAACTGGGCGATCTAAAATTTTGGAAAGGAAATTCATCGGACTAGGTGTGTGTGTCAAAGCGACAAGCCCGGCTTGATGAATAGCTGTCAAGAGGAATCCCGCTGCAAGTCCAATCGATTCATTTACATAGTAGTTGTTCTTTTTATTTCCTTTATCATCAAGATCGTATGATTTTTTAAAAACGATGATTAAATATGGCGCAATTTCAAGAAATGGCTTTTTCCAATCAGTGCCTATTGGCTTCAGCGCTTCCAACCACTCATCACTCATCCTTCCATTGTAACTTTCAAGCTCCTCTTGTTCAGCTGCTTCTCGTATTTTGGACTTTATCTCAGGGTTAGATACCACACAGAATGTCCAAGGTTGCTTATGAGCGCCAGAAGGAGCAGTCGATGCAGATAGAAGTATATTGTCAATAACTTCTTTCGGAATAGGCTTATCCGAAAAATCTCGCACGGTTCTTCTTTGATCTATCCAATTATAAAAATCACCGCTTTCTGCAATCATTTTTTTCTCATCGTAACTCTCCTTGTAGTACCTCACGTGAGGATTTCCTTCTATTTCTATAATGTCTTTATGGTCTTCTTTTGTAGCACTGCTTGCTGAAATATTCATATTGGTATTGGCTGCTTAAATAATGTCATAATATAAGTCTAAATCTTGATAGAATAGAATTAGAAAATGTAAGTGTTAAGACAACTTTGTGTTTTCTAAGTAATTTTCGAATTGATAGCTCTTAAGGAAGGTAATTGTTGGGGCAACGCTGTAGCTGAAAACTTCTTTAAAATATTAAAATCAGAAATGATCTATCACATCAAGTATCAAAGTATTCTACATGCCAAAAATGATGTGTTTGAGTTCGTGGAAATCTGGTACAACATAAAAAGAATACCTTCATATCTCGGGTACAAAACACCCGAACAATATGAGAAAATCAATTATTCAAAATGCGCTTAACTATTTGTCCAGTTTTTTGTTGCAAGTCCACTTAGGAGTGTAGCTTTTTATACTCGGAAGGTGTGTGTCCGGTTACTTTTTTAAAAATGCTATTGAAGGAAGATTTTGAATTGAACCCGCAATCAATATTCTTTCTATATCTACGATAATCCTGGTTTAAGACATTAACATATGCTTGAAAAGTATCAATTCCTTTTTTTTGAAACTTTGTGAGTAGCCATGGCCGTTTACGTTAGAAATGACTAAAAAAAATGTCTTGTGAGAATTTGAAATTATTTCATCAACTCTTCGAAATGATTAGCTTTACATCATGTTTACAGGGATTATAGAAACACTTGGTACCATCAAGGAGATCAAGAAGGAGGGGACCAATGTTCACTTCAAAATAAATTGTGATATCACGTCTGAACTTAAAGTAGATCAGAGTGTCGCACATAATGGCGTATGCCTGACAGTGACTGAACTTACTGAAAAAAATTATTGGGTCACTGCCGTAAATGAGACACTCGAGAAGACCAGTTTAGGAGGCTGGAGAGTTGGCAGTAAGATTAATCTTGAACGCTGTATGCTCAATAATGGGCGATTTGATGGACATATTGTTCAAGGGCATGTCGATCAAATTGGGACTTGTACTAATATCAAAGAAGAAGATGGTAGTTGGTTATTTGATTTTGAATATGATTCAAGCATTGGAAATGTGACCGTAGAGAAAGGATCCATCACAATTAATGGAATTAGTTTGACTTGCTTCAAATCTAAAGAAAATGGATTCACTGTAGCCATTATTCCTTACACCTATGAACACACCAGTATGCAAGACTTGAAAGTAGACGATCATATTAATTTAGAATTTGATATAGTAGGTAAGTACGTGCAACGATTGATGAAAAGATAAATTCATATATATCACTTAATTTAAAATATGTAACTAGCTTTTTATCAGCCTGATAATAAGAAAAAGGGTAATATAAAAAGCCTTAAAGAAATCACTTTCTTCAAGGCTTTTTATATTAATTCGCCAATTGTGTAAGCGATCTAAATAGATATTACTTCCTAGCAATCACTTTCTCGGCAGCCTCAACAATATCACTTGGTGCCAAACCATATTTTTCAAGTAGCTGCATAGGTGTGCCACTTTCTCCAAATTGATCTTTGACAGCGACCATTTCGATTGGAGCCGGAGTATTTAGTGCTAATGTTTGTGCAACACTATCACCAAGACCACCATTGATCTGGTGTTCTTCGGCTGTCACGACACATTTAGTTTTGCTCACAGACTTTATAATAGCCTGTACATCAAGTGGCTTAATTGTGTGAATATTGATCACTTCAGCACTGATCCCTTTTTCAGCCAATATAGCTTCAGCTTCGATTGCTTGCCATACCATATGACCAGTAGCAAAGATTGTGACATCAGTTCCTTCGATCATTTCGACAGCTTTACCGATTTCAAACTTTTGATCAGCGGGAGTGAATACAGGCCAACTTGGTCTACCAAATCTTAAGTATGTTGGTCCTTGATGAGAACCTAGGGCTATTGTGGCTGCTTTAGTTTGATTGTGATCACATGGGACAATTACCGTCATGTTAGGAAGCATTTTCATCATTCCTATGTCTTCTAGTATCTGGTGAGTAGCACCATCTTCTCCTAGAGTTAGTCCTGCATGTGAAGCACATATTTTCACATTCTTTTCAGAATAGGCTACAGACTGTCTGATTTGATCATACACTCTGCCGGTGGAGAAATTCGCAAATGTACCTGTAAATGGTATCTTTCCACCAATGGTCATACCAGCTGCTAGCCCTATCATATTTGCCTCTGCGATACCTACTTGAAAAAATCTCTCAGGAAAGGCTTCCTTGAAAGGGCCCATTTTTAGTGACCCAATAAGGTCAGCACAAAGAGCTACTATATTTTCATTTTGCTTGCCTAATTCTAATAGTCCAGCGCCAAAACCTGATCTAGTATCTTTCTTTTCTGTGAAGGTGATTTTTGTCATGAGCGTATTGATTATTGATATATTGGATGCTTCCAATGAATTTTTTAGATAAAATTATTTCAAGTGTTAGTAATCGCCTAGAGTTTCTTCCAATTGACCAAGCGCATCAGCCAGCTGCTCATCATTCGGAGCTACACCATGCCATTTATGTGTGCCTACCATGAAGTCCACACCTTGACCCATTTCTGTTTTCATAAGATTTAGAATTGGTTTACCATTGCCGGTGAGCGATTGTGCTTCTTTCAATGTTTTGATAAGGCTGTCGAAGTCATTTCCATCACTTTCGACTACTTGCCATCCGAAGGCTTCCCATTTAGCTTTGATGTTAAGTAAAGACATCACTTCTTCTGTTGGTCCATCAATTTGCTGACCATTGAAATCAACTGAGGCAATGAGATTGTCTACTTTGTGGTGAGCTGCATACATAGCCGCTTCCCATACTTGTACTTCTTGCACTTAGCCATCTCCCATAAGAACATATACAAGTCTATCATCTCCATTGAGCTTCTTGATTTGCGCTGCACCGGTTCCGGCTGATAGACCTTGTCCCAGAGATCCAGAGGCTATTCTGATACCAGGTAGTCCTTCTTCAGTTGCTGGATGTCCTTGAAGTCTTGTATTTAATTTTCTGAAAGTTTTGAGTTCACTTACTTCAAAATACCCACTTCTTGCAAGTGTACTATACCATACTGGGGAGATATGACCAATCGATAAAAAGAATAAGTCTTCACCAATTCCATCAAGACTAAAATCTTTGTTATGTTTCAT
>JAWUWD010000069.1:0-57740 GCA_034112085.1 Cyclobacteriaceae bacterium | reverse complement strand
TTAGCCTTTGTTGGTGTTCTTCACCAACAAACATCTCTTTCGGTAAATAGAAAGTATTTGATCGTTGTTGAGTGATCCTTGCCTAGGATATACAATACAATTAGCCCTTCCTTGCCGGACCTGTTCCGGCACCCCCTTGTTCTGGGCACAGAATTAGCGAGGATTAACTGTCTAAGTTGAAGTGCTATTCAAATCAGTGAATCGGTCGATTAACTTTGTTGGGATCTACTTGGGGACCCCGGAACAGGTCCGGGGAGGGTGGTAACCTATCATCAGCGTCTCCTACGGATGACGCTGAGTGAAACATCGATGTCATTTCGTAGTGAAGCGGAGAAATCTTTATCGCAACAATACTTGGCTCGGTAACGCATGGCAAAGATCCCTACGGGATGACTTATTGCTATTTATGGCCTTTGTTGTTGTACACCACCACCAAGCAGTTGTATTTGTCGGTAGTACTAAAATTTTCATCACATAAAGGTCAATTCGTCTCTTCCAGAATACGCTGAAATCCAGTAATTATTTTCTGATTTCACTTATATAAGAATAGCCTCTCATCCATTTGAAATGCCAACTACTTAACTACTAGATTGATATACTTTTCAATTCATTCTGAGCTTGAGGACTTACCTTATGACTAAAAATTATATTCACATTATTAGGGTTCTATAAGTTTAGCTATATTTAATAGATAGCAGAACATTTTTCGTGAACGATTGCCTTCAATTTGGCCCAGATATACACATTAATTGGTTGACTATGATTAAATATAATTTTACTTCCCCCAGTTATTTACCTCAATTATTTTTCCTGTTTTTATTGCTCACCTTTTTTAGTTCCTCTTATGCCCAGAACAATTCTGTAGCGATCGGTAGCGAAGATGTAAAGGAAAATGCGGTACTCTGGCTCAATGGCAAAGGCAATCAGGGACTATTACTTCCAAATGTCACCTCCCTGGCCAATATAGTTTCTCCAGATGCTGGCATGGTGGTGTACTCTAGTGGGTCAGTTCACTATTTCGATGGGAGTGATTGGACAGCACTAGGGAGCGGTGGATCAGGAGGAAGTGGCAATACCTATACTTTACGAGTAGATGGGAACAATACGTTGGTATTGGTTGAAAATGGAAGTACGGACATAACCACCATTGATCTTCAGAATGTAACCCTAGGAGGAGATTTGAGTGGAGATTTAGCCGATGCTCAATTGGCAGAAAATTCAGTAGGCTTTGCAGAACTGTCAGACATGGGAGCGACAGATGGTCAGATTCTTCAATATAATGGTACAAGTAACTCATGGGAAGTGATCGCCAATACAGGAGGTGTGAGCTATACACCAGGAACTGGTATTTCAATTACAGGAAGTGAAATCAGCGCTAATGAAACAGAGATAGTAACCATAGTAGCAAACAATGGTTTTCTAACTGCAGAAACACAAACTGCGACAGACGTCCCATATACGGATAACAATAGTCTTGGTCAGACGACCGTTCAAGGAGCCATCGATGCATTGGCATCTTCAGGAGTCGTGAATACGGATGAACAAGATTTATCATTAAACACAGGGACTAACGAGCTTTCATTGACCAATGATGCTACTTCTGTTGACCTGACACCGTATTTGGATAATACAGATGGGCAGACTGCTTCAGACGTCCCATATACTGATAACAATAGTCTTGGTCAAACGACCGTGCAAGGAGCCATCGATGTATTGGCATCATCTGGAGTCGTGAATACGGATGAACAAGACGCGAGCGAAGTTCCAGTTACTGCTCAAAACGGAGTGACCTCAACCGATACCCAAGCAGCACTTGAAGAACTTCAAGGAGAAATTACCACCAACACCGATGACATTACCATCAACACCGATGATATTACGATCAACACGGATGACATTACAGTCAACACGACAGACATTACCACGAACACGACAGACATTGCAACTAACATTACTGATATAACAGATAACACTACTGACTTAGCAAATAAAGTTGACGCAAACGCAGCCATTACAGGTGCAACGAATACAAAAATTACTTATGATGCCAAAGGCTTGGTAGTATCAGGTACGACACTTGCTGCAAGCGACTTGCCTACGATGACCTCAACGGTAGGGGGAGCGGTGCCTACACCGCCAAACAATACAACTACTTATCTGAGAGGGGACGGTACTTTTGCTGCACCTGCAGGAAGTGGAACTGTCACGGATGCATCAGTCATAAGTGCCAATGGATTTACAGGTACTGTAGCAACATCTACAACTACGCCCGCTATTACGATAGGCACATCAGTAACAGGAGTATTAAAAGGTGATGGAACAGGGATCAGCCCAGCAACTGCTGGCACGGATTACCTGGCTCCAAATGGAGATGGCTCAGGGCTAACAAATTTGAATGCATCCAGTGTTGCGTCAGGAACATTACCGACTGCTCGACTGGATGTGGGATCAGGTGCTAATCAAGTTGTGCAACTCGATGGCACATCAAGACTTCCGGCCGTTGACGGATCACAACTGACCAATCTTCCAGCAGGAACAGAATCAGACCCAATAGTAGAATCGATCACTGGAATAGTTAAGTCTGATGGCACAACCATCGGTGCGGCAACTGCCGGCACGGATTACCTAGCTCCTAATGGGGATGGCTCAGGGTTAACAAATTTGAATGCATCTAGTGTTGCGTCAGGAACATTGCCGACCGCTCGACTGGATGTGGGATCAGGTGCTAATCAAGTTGTGCAGCTCGATGGCACATCAAGACTTCCGGCCGTTGACGGATCACAACTGACCAATCTTCCAGCGGGAACAGAATCAGACCCAATAGTAGAAGCGATCACTGGAATAGTTAAGTCTGATGGCACAACCATCAGTGCTGCAACAGCTGGCACGGATTACCTGACACCTACAGGAAATGGATCAGGATTGACAAGCCTGAATGCTGCCAATGTTGCGACAGGAACATTACCGACTGCTCGACTTGATGTAGGAACTGGTGTTAACCAACTTGTGCAACTCGATGGAACAGGAATACTGCCTGCCATTGACGGATCACAACTGACCAATCTTCCAGCAGAAACAGAAACAGACCCAGTAGTAGAAGCGATCACAGGAATAGTTAAGTCTGATGGTACAACCATCAGTGCTGCAACAGCTGGTACGGATTACCTGGCTCCGAATGGAGATGGATCAGCATTAACGAATGTAGATGCCGATCAGGTAGTGGTTTCCGCAAGCGGAAATCTCACAAGTACTGATGCTCAATCGGCATTAGTTGAGTTGCAAACTGATATAGACACTAAATCCTCTCTTGATGAAACAGCGCAAAATGGAATACTCGTTGGTGATGGCTCTAATATTTCAGCAGTAACACCCACATCTGATGTCATTTTTAAAGGTAACGGGACTACACTTATCCCTTCCCTGATCACCGATGACGGTACTAACATCGGAATCAATAATCCAACACCTACAGTGTCAGTAGATATCAGTACTACTGACGGTATCCGAATCCCAGTAGGAACAACAGCAGAAAGACCTGGCACTCCTGGAGCAGGGATGATTCGGTACAATGTGGAGACTAGCTCATTTGAGGGGTACGATGGTGCTGCATGGAATGATTTCTCTGCTGGCGAAGCTGGCGGTGAAGCAGTAGGGACAATAATGGCATTCGCAGGAGGTTCTGTGCCTGCTGGATATTTGCTTTGTGATGGCAGTGCTGTTAGCAGGAGTACTTTCTCTGATTTATTTACAGCTGTAGGCACCGCTTGGGGTACTGGCGATGGTTCTACTACATTTAACGTTCCTGACCTTAGGGGAAGATTTGTACGTGGAGTAAATGATGGATCAGGAAACGACCCTGATGCTGCTGGTCGTACGGCATTATCAGCAGGGAATATCGGAGATAACGTAGGAAGTTATCAAGATGGTGATTTGGAAAGTCACAGACATTTCTCATACACTTCGACAGGAACTACAGGAGGGACTGGTAGTCATGAAAATAATTCAAACAGTACTGCAGCAACTGTCAATTCTTCTTTTACAGGAGGAAATGAAACCAGACCAATAAACGCCTACGTTCAATTTATGATCAAGTCCGAACCTGGAGGAACAGCAGGCGGTGGTGGTGGCGGTTCTGGTACTGTGACCAATGTCAGCGGTTCTGGACCTATCAATGTGTCCAATGGATCTACTACTCCTGCCATTTCGATTAGCCAGGCCAATGGATCGTCTGATGGATATTTGAGTTCAACAGATTTTAACACTTTCGATAATAAGCTGTCGGGTACTATCGGAACTGCGGCAAACAATATTGTTCAGCTCGATGGTTCTAGTAGATTACCAGTGGTAGATGGCTCACAACTGACTAATCTTCCAGCGGGAACAGAATCAGATCCAATAGTAGAAGCGATCACGGGAATAGTGATGTCCGATGGAGCAACCATCAGCGCAGCCACAGCCGGCACAGACTACCTCACACCAACAGGAAGTGCAGCAGCATTAACCAGTTTTCCAGTCCTTAACCAAAATACCACTGGATCAGCAGGAACTATTACAGGTGCGATAACTGAAAGTCAAGTAACTAATTTAACGACTAATTTGGCAAGTAAAGTAGATGAAAATGCAGCCATTACAGGCGCAACAAATACAAAAATAACCTACGATGCGAAAGGTTTGGTGGTATCAGGAACGACACTGGCTGCAAGCGACTTGCCTGCGATGACCTCCACAGTGGGAGGAGCAGTTCCTACGCCACCAAACAACACCACTACCTTCCTAAGAGGTGATGGTACTTTTGCTGCACCTGCGACAGGAACAGAAACGGATCCAGTAGTAGCTGCTATATCAGGATTGGTTAAGTCTGATGGTACAACCATCAGCGCAGCCACAGCCGGCACAGACTACCTCACCCCAACAGGAAGTGCAGCAGCATTAACCAGTTTTCCAGTCCTTAACCAAAATACCACTGGATCAGCAGGAACTATTACAGGTGCGATAACTGAAAGTCAAGTCACTAATTTAACGACTAATTTGGCAAATAAAGTAGATGTAAATACAGCCATTACAGGCGCAACAAACACAAAAATAACGTACGATGCGAAAGGGTTGGTAGTGTCAGGAACGACACTGGCTGCAAGCGACTTGCCAGCGATGACCTCCACAGTGGGAGGAGCAGTTCCTACGCCACCAAACAACACCACTACCTTTTTAAGAGGTGATGGTACTTTTGCTGCACCAGCATCTGGCTGGGGCCTCACCGGCAATGCAATCACCGACCCTGCAAATGAATTTATCGGGACCACTGACGCTGTAGAATTTAATATTCGAACGAATGACACCGAACGTGTCACAATACTCAGTGCAGGAAATGTCGGCATTGGCACGTCAACTCCAGACGCTATATTAGAAGTTGAAAATGCTGCTGGAGCTTCCACAATTCATGTGGATGCTACGGCAAATGCAACAATAGACCTTGATGTAGGAACGGATACAGATGAGTCACTTGTGAATTTCCAACGTGCAGGCGTCAATAGAGGAAGCATAAGATATACCCATAATGCTGTACCAACTAGCGAGCAATTAAATCTAAATGTCAACAATAATTTCAGAATGACAATTTTGGGAGATGGAAATGTGGGTATAGGGAACACCGCTCCAACAGATAAACTTACCGTTGATAACGCTACAATGCAAAACGCCATAGTCGGAACCACAACTTTTGCAAACAGTGATGGGAATGGTAATATTGGAGTGAGAGGAGTAAGTTCTGGTAATACAGGTGATAATTTTGGAGTGTTGGGGCAATCAACAGGAGGTAGCAATAGTTACGGAGTTACTGGCGCGGCAACTGGGGGAACAGCAACGAGCTCAGGGATTTATGGTGTCTCGAGTAATTCATCAAGTCCTTTGTCAATGGGTGTGCGTGGCGAATCAACAGGAAACTCTACCTCGACCATCAGATCTGCTGGATATTTTAGTGCTAATGCTACTGGAACAGGTACAAATTATGGTGTTTATGCAACTGCTACAGCTGGCGACACAAATTACGCTGGATATTTTCAGGGTAATGTCGCCATTACAGGTGATTTTAAAGTAGGGGGAACACCCTCCTCAGGTACAGCGGGCCAAGTACTTACTTCCAATGGTGATGGTAATGCGCCAGGATGGACGAATACAGGTGCCGCACCTACCTTGCAAAATGCTTACGATGGCGATGGCGAAGTGGTTATGACGCCTGGAAAGGATATTAATATAAGAAGTGCTGCAGGAGTAGATTATTTCCACTTAATACAATCAACGAATAGATTAGGTCTTGGCCTCGCTAACCCATCTTACACGCTTGATATTAGAGGTGGAGGAGGGGGTAGTCCAAGTGAAATATTGAGATTATTAACACAGAACGCTGATAGCGATGTGGACTTCGTAGCCCAACCAACAGGAACCGGTAATTTCAATATAAGATCCAACGGAGGCGCTGACGCTTTGGTATTTCAAACAGGTGGACTTAATGACCGCATGTTAATTGATGCAACAGGAAATGTAGGTATAGGTACTACAACACCTACATCAGATCTGCAAATAGGCACCAGAACACATTTGTTTCAAGATGGATCTAACAATGTTATTTTCACCAATAATATTTCTGAAGATTTGACCTACACCACTTCGGATCATGCATCATTTATGTTTATGACTGATGGCGGGACTATGAAGTGGGGGAATACATTTGGTGCAGCTACAACTAATGCTGGAGATCCTGTAGGAGCAGACATAAATGAATGGATGATTATGCAAACAGGTGGTGGTATTGAAATTAATAGTTCTCTTTCATTACCCGATGATGCTGGTTTAGAAACAGTTATTATTCAATCTCCGGCCGATATCACAGCGAGTTATGACTTTATTCTTCCTCCAGCGGGAGGTACAGCTGGTCAAGTATTGAGTACCCTTGATGCATCAGGTCAGCTGACTTGGGCGACTGCCGCAGCATCTCTAGTCAACAACGATGATCCCCAGAGGAATATCTTTGCAGGAACCAATGCCGGTAGTTCACTATCATCAGGAACCAATAACACCATTTATGGGGAAAGGGCAGGACAAGTTCTTAGTACTGGGAATTTCAATGTCATGATGGGATCTTTTGCAGGAAGTAATAGCAATGGAACAAGTACTGTAATAATAGGAACAAGTGCTGGACAGAATAATACAGGTAGTAATAGTGTAATGATTGGTAATGCTGCGGGACAGAATAATACAGGAAATTTCAATTCTTTTATAGGAACTAACGCAGGACAGGATAACACAGGAAGTTCAAATACATTTATTGGATATCTTTCAGGAGATGTCAACACCTCTGGGGCGAATAATGTATTTGTTGGGAGAATGACTGGGAATGGTACTAATTCAGGAACAGCGAATCTGACTGGAGGTAATATTACACTACTTGGATATAGAGCAGATGTAGGGGTCGATGGACTCTCTAATGCTACGGCCATAGGAGCAAATGCTATAGTTAGCCAAGACAATAGTATAGTGCTAGGTAATGGAGCAAATGTGGGTATCGGAATTTCTGCACCTGTCACTCCACTTCACATAAACACAGCTACTGCAAGTAGCTCAATGTCATTTACCAACAGTAGTTCAACAAATGGTTTTATTATTGGAAGCACTGGAGTAGGTGCTGTATTGCTTAATACCGAAACAGGAGGAGGTATTGAATTTGGAACGGAAGGGACGACAAAAATGATTATTAGTGAGACAGGAAATGTGGGTATCGGAACTTCAACTCCGAATTTTGATCTCAATATTGAAAACACTGTTGCAGCAGAACTGTTATTGACAAGAGATGATGACATTATAATCAATAACGATGTTTTAGGAAAGATAGCATTTGGAGGGACAGATGGTGGTGTGGAGACGGGTATGAATCAAATGGCAGCAATGATTGCAGTAAGAGCATCTGGCACTTGGAGTTCTACTGTAAGAGGATCGGAAATGGTGTTTCATACCAAGGCAAATTCAGATGGACTGGGTGCTAATTCTACAGAAAGGATGAGAATCAATAGTGGTGGAAATGTCGGAATAGGTACTACTTCCCCTTCTCATCTGTTACATGTTAATGGAACATTTCGTGCTACGGGAGCTACTAGTTTAAGAGCTTCAGGAAGTGGTTGGAGTGATCACCTGAATCTTGAAGGATCAACTGGCGGTATATGGAATATACTAGTTGATGCCGGTGCCAGTGATAAACTTAGAATCAGAAATAGTACATCTGGAAATGAACCTATCACAATTCAAACAGATGGACGAATTGGTGTTGGTACTTCTGCCCCTTCTGATCTGTTACATGTTAATGGAACATTTCGTACTGCGGGAGTCTCCACCTTTAATAGTGATGTTAATATTTCTGGAGCTGTTACAATGATCAATGGTCTATATGTTGAAGATGTAGACAATAGTGGTTTTGCTGCTAATATTATTAATAGTAGCGGTAACGGTGATGCAGATGGTGTGCTAATTAGGTTAGGAAACACTACTCCTGCGGATAACAATGAATATATAAGATTTGAAAATGGGGCAGGTTTCAGCGCGGGACGAATTGTTGGTGCCACTTTAGGAACTGCAGTGAACTTCATAACTGTTTCAGATAGAAGGTTGAAAACGGATATCGAGGACTTCCCGAATGCGCTCGAATTATTAAGCAAAATTCAACCTAGAATTTACGAATTCATATCTGTTCCAGGCCTTTTGAGACATGGATTTATTGCCCAAGAATTGCAATTAATCTATCCAGAAGCAGTATCTGGATCTCCTGAGGATGATGTGGAGACAAGTCCAATGGGTCTTGATTATTCCAAATTAACACCATTACTAACTGCCGCCATTCAAGAGCAGCAAGTACTCATAGAAAACCAAGAAACACGAATCGCTGAACTTGAGAAACAAATCGAGCTGGCCAAGACAGAGAATACCTCTCTGAAAGCATCAGTAGTATCTCCAGAGCAACTCAAGGCGATGAAGGCTCAGATTATGGAAGAAGTGAAAGCCATGCTCGGAGCAGAAGCCAAAGGCGAGAAGAAATAGGCTAATCCTAAAGTTACAATCTTAAACCCAACCCTGTCAAAGTTTTAAACTTTGACAGGGTTTTTGATATAAGAAACTGTTGTTTCGATTTCTATGTTGGAGATTCCTGAATTAGGCTACGCTCTATCAGGAATGACGAGGATAGTCTGATACATCACCTAATGTCGTCATTCCGGTTTTGAGGCACGAAAATACCGGAATCTGCCTATCCAAAATCTTAAGTACTTAGCAACATGAGATTCCTGAACTGTGCCTACGCGAAACTTCAGCAACACACGTCCGTTGCATTATGTCAGCAATGACGGAGCATGGAATACTAACCCTCCAACAACTGTTTATACTGCTCATACCGACTAAGAATAAGTCGTACATAGCTCACAGGTTCTTCCCCTCGGCAGTAGCCTGACTTTACGATTGGGTCTTTGAAGTATTTAGGCTTGGATTTGTTGAGTAGATAGACCGCTACATTGTCTTCCCAGATAAGTGGATCCGCGCCATATTTCTTGGCCAGGTTGCGGGCATCTTGTACATGTCCAAGCCCTACATTGTAGGAAGCCAGGACAAACTTGGTTCGCTCATTTTTATCTTCGATGGTTTTCGCCCACAATCGATCCAAATGCTGTAGAAACTTCACGCCAGCCATGATGCTCTGTGCTGGATTATTTAAGTTGTTAGCACCAAAGCGCTTTCCAGTTTCAGGGATGAGCTGCATGAGCCCCACTGCGCCAGCCCATGATTTGATTTTGGGGTCGAAGCCTGACTCTTGATAAGCCTGAGCTGCGAGCAGTTGCCAGTCCCATCCAAGGGAGTCAGCCCCAACCTTGAACAACTCATCATAACTCGACAACTGACCACCGCTGACAGAAGAAAAGTCACTTTTTAATCTAGTAAGCGAAGCTCTGGGGCTTTTGAAATACTTCCGATAAATGACATTGTAGGTCGGAGTCCTTTTAAGCTGTGCTTGCCATGTATTGATATATGACAATAGATCAGGCGCATTTTTTCTCACCGCCCATGCTATCTGTTGAGGAAAACTAATCGGTGTTTTGATGTCGATATTAGGGTAGTAGGAGGCATTGACCAATGCGATATCTTCATCTGCTACAGTGTATTTGATGATCCCATCTGCCACTTTTTTGATCATAAGCTCAGTCTCCACATCCTTTTCATCTTCGATGACCAGGATATCTCCTCCGATCTCTTCAGATAAGTTGTGCAGTCGATCTGCATAGGAGCTGCTATTCCTGACATGAATTTCTTTACCAATAAGTGCCACTTGATTCCTTATTAAGGTTGCATCTATTTCATGCAGCTTCATTTTGCGCCAGTTTACTGGTTTTTTCTGTACCAATACTTGTCTCGTGGTATAGTGACTATTGGTAAATGCGACTCTTTTATTACGCTCTTTGGTGACCGTCAATGTAAAAGCAATTATATCTCCTTCCCCGTTATTGAGCTTTTCGAAAGCCTTATCGATACTCGGAGTCAATATAATTTCTAACTCTACTCCCATTTCCTTGGCCAATATAGAAAGCAACTCATATTCATAGCCCATCAGTTGGCCTTTATATATGAAGTAACTTGTGGAGCTATTGTCCACAAGTGCCTTTAGCGTTCCGCGTTTTTTGATTTTATCGAAATCAATAACTACAGAGCTGACATCCTTGTCAGGGCTATTGCCATCTTTGCTCTCTACTTTGGATTTAAAACATCCTGATAGAATCAACAACAAAAGAATGAATACGAGCGTACTAGAAAATGATTTGTTCAGTTGGGCCATAGGACATGAATAAGTCAACAAAATAATAAATTCCTCGCCAAATACATGAACCCTATGCATAATGCGGGTTAAACACGTGTGATTGGCTATATTCGCATCAAACAATAAAAAATGAATAAGGCAACCCCTCCTATAGCTACTAAAAAGCCAAAAGAACTCACCATCCATGATCATACGAGAGTAGATGACTACTTCTGGATGCGTTTATCAGACGAACAAAAGACATCAGAAACTCCAGATGAGCACACCCAGGAGGTACTCGAATATCTTAATGCGGAGAATGAATATACTAAAGCAGAGCTGAAGCATACAGAAGGATTTCAGGAGAAGCTTTACGAAGAGATCGTTGGTAGAATAAAAAAACAAGACGAATCCGTTCCTTATAAATCAAATGGATACTGGTACTATACTCGATACAATGAAGGTCAGGAGTACACCATTTATTGCCGTAAGAAAGAGACACTAGAGGCGCCAGAGCAAATAATACTCGATGCCAACGAGCTGGCAAAAGGACACGAATATTTCCAACTAGCTGGAATGAGCGTAAGCAAAGATAATAAGATGCTTGCGTATGGAATAGATACTGTCAGCAGAAGACAGTACACTGTTTATTTCAAAAACTTAGAAACAGGGGCAACACTAGAGACGACCATCCCCAACACTACTGGAGGATGCACTTGGGCCAATGATCATAAGACAGTATTCTATACCAAAAAGGATGAGGCTACTCTACGCTCAGATAAGATCTATAAACACAAAGTAGGAACTGACACCACCAAAGATACTCTCCTTTATCACGAGACTGATGAAACCTACTATACCGGTATTTACAAGACCAAGTCAAACAAATACTTGATCATCTGGTCGGGAAGTACACTGACCAATCATTATCAGATTCTAGAAGCGGATAATCCTGATGGAGAATTCCGAGATTTCTTTCAACGCGAAGAAGAGTTGGAGTATTCCATTGCTCACTTCGAAGAGAAGTTTTACGTATTGACCAATTGGAAGGCCAAGAACTTTAGGTTGATGGAGACTCCAGAGGAGGCTACCGATAAGCAAAGCTGGAAAGAAGTAATCGCCCATAGAGAAGAGGTGTATTTGGAAGGAATCGAACTATTCAAACATCACTTGGTGATCGAAGAGAGAAAGAATGGATTGACCGAGTTGAGGATTATCAACCAACAAAATAAGGAGGAGCATTACCTAGATTTCGGAGAAGCTGCCTATACAGCCTATACTTCTATCAATCCTGAGTTTGATAGTGAGATTTTAAGGTTTGGATATACTTCCATGGCCACGCCTAGCTCATCTTTTGACTACAACATGAATACCCGAGAAAAGATACTGCTCAAGCAACTTGAAGTAGTCGGAGGGTATGATGCAGACGAATATCAGATTGAAAGAATGTATGTCACGGCTAGGGATGGAGCAAAAGTCCCTATGTCGATGGTTTATAAAAAGGGACTTAAGAAAGATGGTAAAGCACCATTGCTACTCTATGGCTATGGGTCTTATGGATCGACCATTGACCCATACTTTAGTTCTGTAAGATTGAGCTTATTGGATCGTGGGTTTATTTACGTCATAGCCCATATCAGAGGTGGACAGACCATGGGAAGACAGTGGTATGAAGATGGGAAGATGTTCAAGAAGATGAATACGTTCAATGACTTTATAGATTGCGGAAAATACTTGGTTGATGAGAAATACACAAGCCAAGAAACCATGTACGCCATGGGCGGAAGTGCTGGTGGACTATTGATGGGAGCAGTGATCAATATGGCGCCAGATTTATTCAATGGAATAGTCGCTGCAGTGCCATTTGTAGATGTGATGAGTACGATGTTGGATGACACGATACCATTGACCACAGGAGAGTATGATGAGTGGGGCAATCCCAACAATAAGGATTCTTATGAATACATGTTATCGTATTCTCCGTATGACAATGTGAAGCAGCAAGCCTATCCAAACATGTTGATCACCACGGGTCTTCATGATTCTCAAGTGCAGTATTGGGAGCCCGCTAAGTGGATAGCCAAATTGCGAGATTTGAAAACCGATGACAATAAACTATTGATGGATACCAATATGGAAGCAGGGCATGGAGGCGCTTCTGGCCGATTCAAACAATACAGAGAAACAGCCCTAGAGTATGCTTTTTTATTAGACCTAGCCGGAATTACTGAATAATGAATTTTTTCAAAGATAACATCAACAAGTATCAAGAGGAGGATAGCCGACTTTCTAAGCTATTCAATCAAATCTCTACCATTAGAATAGTTGCATTTATTATTTTCTTGATACTGGCAGTATATGTAGCGGACATACCAAATGCTAAGCTTCTGGGTATTGTGATTATACTGTTTTTGATCAGTTTTGTAATACTGGTCAAATGGCACAATCGGGTGAAACATGCACGAAACCATGTTCGACATCTCAAAAAGATCAATGAAGATGAAATCAAAAGACTCGAAGGCGACTTATCATCTTTTGAGGAAGGGACAGAGTTCATCACCAAGGATCATTACTACGCGAGTGATATTGATGTCTTTGGAAGAAATTCTCTTTTCCAATTGCTCAATAGATGTACGACCATCACTGGTAAAGAGAAGTTGGCAAATTGGCTACTTCATCCAGCTGAAAAAGCAACAATTGAGGGACGGCAACAGGCTGTTTTAGAATTGAAAGAGACTCCTGAATTCTGCCAAAACTTGCAAGCTGTCGGAATGCATTATGATAGCGATAAAGTCAATATCAACCCACTAATGAATTGGTTAGAAGAGCCAAATATTGTAAGAACCAATCGAACAATTGTCATTGCGAGCTATGTCCTTCCTACCATTACCTTTGGTTTATTAGTTGGGATAGGATGGTTCGGTGTACCATTAAGTTTTTCTCTTATTATACTTATTGTAAATGGGTTTTTCCTGAGGCGTGTATTTCAGTATTCTCTCAAGTTAACTGAGCAGACTAATGAAGGAGTCTCGACACTTTCTGCCATTACTCAGCTCGTCAAGCAAGTGGAAAAGACACAGTATTCATCAGAACTGTTGACCTCTATCAGAGATAGTTTTTCTGACAAGGGTGAATTGGCATCTGATAGAATTGGTCGATTGGCCAAGATATTGGACTTTCTGAATAACAGGGCTAACATGCTTTATGCTGCGGTCAATTTCCTACTGCTGCTAGATATCCATATTATTTCCCGTGCGGAAAAATGGAAATTGGACAACAAGGATCATGTCAAATTATGGTTCGATCGCATTAGTGAGTTTGAAGCACTTTCAAGTATTGGACGGTTCACTCATGCCAATCCAGACTTTAATATGCCCTCGATTAGCGAGAAAGATTATACGTTCAAGGCAGTGGACGTCAGTCACCCGCTTATCAAGTCCCATGAACGTATCGGAAATGATTTTGAGGCAACCCAACAAGGAGGCGTCATGATTGTGACTGGGTCTAACATGTCTGGGAAGAGCACATTTTTAAGAACGATAGGTGTCAACATTATATTGGGATTAGCAGGCGCTCCTGTTTCGGCTCAATCAATGAAACTGTCAAGAATACTGCTATTCACAAGCATGAGAACACAGGATAACCTAGAAGAACATATTTCTTCATTTTATGCTGAACTCAAACGAATCAAGCAACTCTTGCATGCAGTGAAGGACAGTGATATCCCCGTGATGTACATGCTCGATGAAATATTGAAGGGCACCAATTCTCATGATCGACACAAGGGAGGGTTGGCTATTGTCAAGCAATTGCATAACTCCAAATCATTTGGATTTGTATCCACACACGATATTGAGCTAGGTAAGGAAGCTGAAAAAATGGATTACTGTACCAACTATCACTTCAGTAGTGAAGTCAATGGGAATGAGATTTCTTTTGATTACAAAATATCCACAGGGATCTGTCAGAGCTTCAATGCGACCGCACTGATGAGAAGTATTGGAATTGAAATGGAATAATGTTATTATTTATTTTAATGATTACCTATATTAGAATGCTTTATAACTAAAAACAATTTCCAACTATGTTGTTTTCTGAAAATTACCACAATGGATTGCTCTACCTCGCTCATCTTGTAATTAGTGCAGATGGTGTTATTGATGAAAATGAGTTGAAGGCGATGCAGACCATCAAAGAAAAAGAAGGAATTTCCGATGATGTGTTTTCTGGCTACAAAGCAGACGTCAAGGAGATGAGAGAAAAAGATATTTATCAAAAGGCAATGGATCATATATCTACTTGCAGCGATGAGGAGCGTCTGAGAGCATTTTGCTGGCTTTATAGAATTTCAGAAGTTGACGGCAATGTTCACGTGAAGGAAGTAAGATTCCTTTTGTATTCAGTAAAGAGAGCGAATGTCGATTTTGATGATGTAGTTGCTGCAACAGAAAATTTTCCGCATCTATTATAAACTAGCATGCCTTATGAAAAATATTCTACCACTACTCGGTGTATTGGTGCTGGCGATAGCTTGCAATAATAAGACTAGCGACTACAATAAGATTTCCGCTAAAAATATTTTTTCTGATAAGGTAGTTCAACAAATAGCCGAGTTTCAAGACAGAAGGAATACTGATAGTTTATTAGTGTTTTTCGGTCACGAAAATCCAAAACACAGAGAAGCTGCTGCTTTGGCATTTGCATCAGTACAAGACAGTGAGTCAGTGGTTTACCTCAACAGACTTTTGAAAGATAGCAACACTGACGTACGTATCGCGGCCATCTATGCACTTGGCCAAATCGCCACGGACAGTGCTCAGAATAGCTTACTATATAGCCTTCATATTGAAGATACTATGGCTGTTCGCAAAGAAGTATTAGCCGCTCTTGGGAAATGCATTACGCAGGATAATTACTCGCAATTGACGTCTTTCACCCCGAAAGATTCATTAGAGATGGAAGGGCTGTCTTGGGGCCTTTATCGCGCGGCAATTCGTGGCGTTGTTTCCGCTCAAGGTGTGGCACTGGCAGTAGAATATTTAAGGCCAGAATATTCATTCCAAACTAGACTTGGAGCAGCGCATTTATTAGCCAGAGGAAGAGATCTCAACATTTCAAATCATCTTCAATTAATAAAAGGATCTGCTTTATATGACAAATCAGCATTTGTAAGAATGGCTAGTGCTTCCGCATTACGTCATGGAGATGAAGGTCAAGTCTTTGAGGAATTGAGCACTAAAATCATCATGGACGAAGACTACCGGGTAAGGATCAATGCAATTAGGGCATTGAAATCTATGGATAGTGCCAAAGTGAAACCAATACTTATGAATAGTCTTTTGGATGAAAATAATCAAGTAGCAGTGACTGCCGCACAAGCACTTGCGCCTTTGATGTCTGTAGATAATAATAGAAACGGAATAAAAGGAATACCTTTGAAAGGGTTAAACTGGCGGGTTCGAGCGATCCTATTAGGAGGGATGTTAGCTGTTGATAATATGAACACCTCGCTAATTGATAAAATAAATGAAGCCTACGATACGACTAACAACAGTTATGAAAAGGCTGGACTATTATCAGCACTAGGCCACAGCCCATTAACTTATGCTCGAGTAGTTACCGAGACTTTCGACATCAAGGACAAAGTAATCAGCACCGCAGGAATTGGCGCACTGGCTACCATGAGGGCTAAGGATAATTTTCCTAATGAATTGACTCAAGCTTTCGCTGACATGCTCAAAGAAGCTTGCCTAACTGGAGATCTAGCAATGATTGGCACTGCTTCCAATATTCTCATTAATCCTGACTTTGCTTACAAGGATTATTACGATAGTATCCAATTCTTATATGAGGCTAAAGGCAAACTTTCACTACCCAAAGACATTGAAGGGATGAAGAGTTTACAAGTAGCTATTGATTATTTTGAAGGAAATGAATCTCCTTCCGCAGTTATCAATGAATATAATCATCCAATAGATTGGCAATTGATCAGCACGATAGATAGTCATCAGAAAATGAAGATAATCACTTCCAAAGGGGTTATTGACATAGAGATGATGGTCAACGAATCCCCAGGATCTGTAGCCAATTTCATTACCCTTGCTAATATTAAATATTATGACGGCAAAAATTTCCATCGTATTGCCCCTAATTTTGTGGCACAAGGCGGGTGTAATCGCGGTGATGGTTGGGGAGGAGAGGATTACTCTATTAGGTCTGAATTAGGGCCGCAGCATTACAAAGAAGGGTATATTGGTATGGCTTCAGCTGGTAAAGACACCGAAGGAACTCAGTGGTTCATCACCCATTCACCTAATCCTCATTTAGATGGTAGGTACAGTATATTCGCAAGAGTAACTAAAGGCATGGAGGTAGTTCATCAGTTAGGCATTGGAGATGTAATTGAAAGTGTATCGCTTCAAAATATTAGAGAATAACATCACTAGTAAAATCCCTTTATATATCTTTGCGCACAGATTTTACAGAAGATATGGCAAATAATTTTGATCAACAATTGACACTTGGCGTCCTTGGTGGAGGACAGTTGGGGCGTATGCTACTCCAATCTGCTATTGACTTCAATTTGGATGTACACATTATTGATCCAGACCCCATTGCTCCTTGCAAGAACATGGTGAAGGAATTTACTGTTGGAGATTTGAAGGATTACCAAACGGTATATGACTTTGGTCAAAAATGTGATGTGATCACCATTGAAATTGAGAATGTAAACACAAAGGCATTAAAGAAACTAGTGTCTGAGGGAAAGAAAGTTTATCCACAACCTGAAGTAATCGAGCTTATTCAAGATAAGCGTATTCAGAAGCAATTCTATAAGGATAATAATATACCCACTGCTGATTTTGTACTCACCGAGAGCAAGAAAGATGTTTTAGGTTATGCAGACTTTTTACCGGCAGTAAACAAACTTGGTACTGAAGGATATGACGGTCGAGGTGTTCAAATGCTTCGTGAAGAATCGGATTTGGACAAGGCTTTTGATGCGCCAGGGCTATTAGAGAAGCTCATTGATTTTGATCGAGAGATTTCAGTCATCGTGGCCCGGAATTCTGACGGGGATGTAGTGACTTATCCAGTGGTTGAATTAGTCTTTCATCCTGAGCATAATTTGGTAGAATATCTATTTGCACCAGCATCAATCGCTGAAGAGATAAAACAAAAAGCTGATAGTATAGCCAGAGATATTATCAACAAGCTGGATATGATAGGATTACTGGCTGTCGAAATGTTCGTCACGAAGCAAGGAGATGTCCTAGTTAATGAAGTAGCACCAAGAACACACAATAGTGGCCATCAAACTATCGAAGGTAATATCACCTCACAATTTGAACAACACTTGAGAGCAATACTCAACTGGAAGTTGGGAGATACATCGATGACCATGCCTTCAGCAATGATCAATATACTAGGAGAAGACCAATATGCTGGAGATGCTGTATATGAAGGGATGGATGATGTACTCGCAATGAGCGGAGTACATATTCACTTATATGGAAAGAAACAAACCAAGCCATTCCGAAAGATGGGCCATGTAACTATCGTTGATAAGGATATGGGTGTGTTAAAAGAAAAGGCACAACAAGTAAAAGAAAATTTAAAAGTAATCGCATGAGTCAAGCAGTAGTAGGAATCATAATGGGTAGTCAGTCAGATCTTAATATCATGTCTCAAGCTGCAGAGGTACTCAAAGAACTAGGTGTAGAATTTGAACTGACGATAGTCTCTGCTCACCGAACACCTCACCGAATGGTGACCTATGCTGAGGAAGCACGAAACAAAGGGTTAAAAGTAATTATTGCAGGAGCTGGAGGTGCAGCCCACTTACCAGGAATGGTAGCTTCATTGACAACATTACCAGTTATTGGTGTTCCGGTTAAGTCAAGCAACTCAATAGATGGGTGGGACTCAGTACTTTCAATATTACAAATGCCAGGCGGTGTACCAGTTGCTACAGTAGCGCTTGATGGGGCAAAAAATGCAGGAATACTTGCCGCTCAAATCATTGGAACAAGTGATAAACAAGTAGCAAAGAACCTTGATTTATATAAAATCTCAATGAGAGAAAAGGTAGAAAAATCTATTGATGAGATAAGTCATAAGAAGTGGTAATCTATTCTGCATCTGACGTTTACCCTCAGTGCAAAGTAAGATACAAGCCATAATATTTCAAAATCAATAAAAAAAGCACTAACTTCTTTCTTTAATAAAAAGATTGTAGCGACTATGAACCCAGGTCAAAAAGGTTGGCTCAAGGAATATCTAGATTTCAGAAGGGAGGAATATGTCAATGGGAATGATAGCTCCGGCATAAAAAAAGGTAGACATCCTGATGAATCTCTGTATAGTGTAGTCCAGCCTACAGGGTTGATGTATGGCCAGCCTATCACTACGGATGAAGAGAAATCTTCAGAAGCTGGATCTTGGGGAGAGAAGGACAAATTGAAAGTGCTACTTGCTGAGAGTTTTATTAATAGTGCACTGCTTTTTCAGACAGAAGAAATTAAAAATGCTGAGGATTTTTCTGAAATGATCCTCGAAACCACATCGGGGATAGGAAAGTTTTATAATAATATATATCCAGAACTATCCACATCTACAAGAACGTTTTTCGGAAAAAAGAAGTCTCCTTTAGAGATAGCTGAGAAGATACTAGAGAAACGAATTAATCAAAATATCTCTACTGAAAATGATTTCTGGAGTAACTTCTTTCACAATAGTTTACTGTTTCTGGATATCTTCTTCTTTGGACAATGGATTCACACAAATTCAGAAACCACGGTCACCGAATTTTTCAAACAGGAAAAAGATGAGCTTCGTTTTTGTGTAGTTAAAGTCTTAGCGGCTGCTGCCCATGCCAATGGCATCGTAGAGAAGGAGGAGAGAAAACTCTTCGAATACTTTATTAAATCATCAGGACTAGATCAAGGTAAAATAAACGAGGCTTACGCCTTTTTAGAAAATGGAGTTGATTTGGATGAGATCATCCTTTCGTCTGCCAATTCTTGGATTTTGAAAAAATATTTTTTCGAATTAGCAATTCTCACAGTCTGGTCTGATAAACGAGTTGAAGATATTGAGATGACATTTCTTGAGCAATTCAGAGATAAAATCAACTTATCAGAAGATGATTTTGACAATAGTATGGTTGCTATAGAGGGATTCGTCTTACAACATTGGGAAGAACTTGATGCATTGCAGAGTAAGAAAGATTACAATGCTGTGAGTGAACAGTTTATTGGTAGAATGTCGAAGATTGCCAATAAAAATCATAATAGAATAGCCCAGCAGATAAGAGATAATAAAGAACTTCATGATCTACTAGAAAAATTAAATCATGAAGGCTTGGAAGATGCAGATCGGGCAGAATTGAAACGGAAGCTCATTGGTATGCTTAATAGTATTCCTTCTTTTGTGATAATTTCTTTACCAAGTAAATTTTTAACGCTCCCAGTTTTGCTGAAAATATTATCTGAAGATCTGACTTCCGACAATTAATTTTTTTGAGAAATGCTAATTCTGAATATAGAAATTCTTCTATAACGGGTTAGTTGCGGGGTTATTGCCTAACTCAAAATAAGATTTCGAGAAATGCCACATTTAGCATACGAGTCAATAGTTACTTGCTCTTTGGCAGAAAATTATTCGGAATAATCTTTGCTTGTTATGGGTATATCTTTAGATTTGATGCTTATACAATTCTAAAAAGCACAAACTTAATCTCTAAATACACAATATGATATAAACCTTTACGTTAACAAAAAAGTAATCTTAATGGAGAATTATAAGCTGAGTGATAGTAAGTTGGTTTTACTTTACAAGCATGGTAACGAAGGGGCGATAGGCGTATTGTTGGAGAGACATAAGTCACGTATATACACTACGATTCATCTCATTGTAAAAGATAGATATATTGCTGAAGATTTATTTCAAGAAGCATTTATCAAAGCGATCAATACTATTAAAAATGGTCGTTATAATGAAGAGGGAAAATTCTTACCATGGATACTAAGGATCGCGCACAATTTGGCGATTGATCATTTTCGTAAAGCAAAGAGGTATCCAACTATAGTGATGGAGGATGGGAGTTCAGTCTTTAATACTTTATCTTTTAGTGAAGGTTCGTTTGAGGATGAGAAAATTCAGAGTGAAACTCATCAGCACTTGAGAGATATGATTGATGAATTGCCAGAGGCCCAGCGAGAAGTGTTGATCAAAAGACACTACATGGAGTTGAGCTTCCAAGAGATTGCAGAGGAGACTGGAGTAAGTATCAATACTGCCTTAGGTAGAATGAGATACGCACTGATCAATCTGAAAAAGAAAATGGAACAATATAGAATAGCGTATGATAAAAACATTTACCCAAGATGACGTGATTAGGTATGCATATCATGAAACTTCTGAAGCTGAGACGATTGAAATCAAACAAGCACTGTTGTGTGACGCTAAGTTACAAGAAGTGTATAAAGAGATCACTAGTGTGATTAATCAGCTGGAGAACAACATGAAAACACCTTCTCAACAAGCTATCAATAATATTCTCAATTACGCTAAAAGAGCGTAAGAGAAAGTTGGCCTTAATTGATATTGCTTTTACACCCACGAGATGTGGGGTAAGAGGTATGTATCAAAAATTACCAGTTTGTTAGGCCATACTTTTCTAAATTCCTGTATTTTTACCGCATCCTCATAATTATCATTTGGAGGGTTTTGTCATGCGGGTAATCATAATTCATCAATATTTTAGAACTCCTGAAGAGGGTGGAGGCATTCGATCCTATTACTTGGCTAAAGGACTTCTAGCTAAGGGTCATGATGTGGAAATCATCACGGCTCACAATGACAAAACAATCACAAAGCACATAGAAGGAATTACTGTTCACTACTTGCCTGTGTATTATGACAACAAACTTGGAGCCATCTCCAGAATTTGGGCATTTGTAAAATTTGTAATACTAGCCATAAACAAGGCCTGTCTACTACCTAAGGGAAATATTAATTACGCTATCTCTACACCACTTTCAGTAGGTATTATTGCGCTGACGCTCAGGGTGTTGAGAAGAACACCTTATATTTTTGAAATTGGTGATTTGTGGCCCGAGGCACCTATTCAGTTAGGGTATATTAAGAATATTTTTCTGAAGAATCTCTTGTATTGGTTTGAGAAATACATTTATTGTAAGTCGCGAAATATCGTTGCCATGTCACCTGATATTGAACGTTATGTACTCAATACACAGCCAGCTGATAAAGTGATTATGATCCCAAATATGTCAGATTGTGACTTTTATTATCCGTCTGATAAATCTAGAACATCACTTGATAAATTCGATGTAGCTGGAAAATTTGTGATTGCCTATATAGGGACTGCTGGTCGAGCCAATCATCTGGAGTATTTGGTGGATGCAGCCGAAGCGAGTAATTTAGTATTTCCGCAAGTTCAATTTTTGGTAGCATCATCAGGGCGCGAGTTATCTCGAATGAAAAATTTGGTCGATAAAGCAGGCTTGTCCAATATTCGATTTATTAATTATCTAGATAGAGCAGGTGTTAAAGAGTTATTGAATATCACTGACGCAGTGTATGTGTCATTTGCCAATGTGCCAATTCTTTCATCAGGAAGTCCAAACAAGTTCTTTGATGGATTGGCTGCTGGCAAGTTAATTATCACCAATTTTGGGGGTTGGACAAAGGATATAATTGAAAAGCATGAGTGTGGATTTTCATATAATTCTGAAGAGGCTAATACATTTTCTGAACAATTAGCTCCTTACCTGAAGTCCGAAGAATTACTATTGAAGTCTAAAAATAACGCACGCCAAGTCGCTGAAAAACATTATTCAAGGAATGGTCTGATCGAAGAGTGGATGAAGCTCTTTGATATCGAATAGAAATATCAAAGAGTATCACTTGGCTACTGTTTCGAAGAAAAGGATTAATTCATCTTCCTTCCAGGGGTGTATGGCGCTCCGGCTCTTTCAATAGCAGCTTCATATGCGACTAACTCATTAAAAAAAGCTGAAGCCATCTGAAGGTATTGATCAAATTCACTCTGCGCTAACTCAATATTTTGCTTTTGAGTCTCCGTAGGTAGTTCAGTCGTATTCCAATGACCATAAATCACACTTCCTACTCTACCCATAATCGATGGTGAAGTAGATACATCTTTACTTTGACGAACACGGTCACCCATTAGTTTAGTTTGAAGATTGAATAAGGATGTATTGAGGGCAATTAATTGTTCAAATATCTCAGGAGTAGCACTAGGAGTTTTGATCAAAGCAACTTTTATGTATCGTAGTTTTTCACTACCTTCTCTTAATTGTTGCCCTGCACTAGATGTCTTTCTTGATAGTTCACTCGTTTTCTTCTGGAATGCAGCTACCTCATTATAATCAACTCCCATGGCATGAACAGGTTTCACATTAAAATCCTGTTGAGCTCCCTGAGATTCCAGCACCCCATTGTTCAATACAAAAAGCTCTACATTATATTTCCCTGGTGCAACTAAAGGTCCTTGTGGTGATCCTGCCCAAGGTGGTTGAAAAGCAGGAACTGCTAAGTTAATAGCATTAGGCGGAGGGAGTCTCAAATCCCAACTTACTCTATGAACACCTCTTTGTGCAGTGCCTTCGACCCAACGAATTGACTCACCTTTTTCATCTCTTACTAATAGCATTACTGTGGGTTCCTGTTCTGTAGCCTCTTCTGATAATCGTTCCCAACCAGGAAAAGGAATATTTACTTTTTGCTCATTCAATGCTTCTTCAGACTCTAATCTCATAGACTTAACAGTCTTAGGAGTGTCTTTGACATAGTATGTAAACACTGCACCGAATGGAGGGTTTTCACTTGCGAAACTAGTTGAGCCTTGAGAGGGCATTCCTTTTGCCTGCATAGGCACACTAGGATTATACCACCAAGTATCTCTCACTGGGAATAAGGTATTGGATGAGATTGTTTTGCCAATTTCTCTAAGCGGAGAGTAATCATCTAAAATATAAACTCCTCTGCCAAAAGTAGCTCCGACTAAATCATTATCTCTTGGATGTAGTTCCAAGTCGCGAAAGGGTATGGTAGGAACTCCAGCACCAAGTTTTATCCAATTCACACCTTTATTCACTGAAAAGTAAATACCATACTCAGTACCAATAAAGAGTAGATTTTCGTCTTTATGATCTTGCTTGATCACCCAAACAATAGTGTTAGTAGGGAGATCTCCAGCTATAGAACGCCACGCTTTCCCCTTATCGGTACTCATGAATAAGTAAGTGGAATAGTCACCTAATTTATGGGCATCCGCTACTGCAAATACTATATTGGCATTGTGAGACGAGGCTTCAATATCATTGATGAATGATAGCACTGGTACTTTAGGTAAAGTACTTCTTCTCCAATTCTGTCCATCATCTTCACTTACTTGAATCAGTCCATCATCCGAGCCAGTGTAAAGTAATCCAGCAGTAACTGGCGATTCTGAGATGGAAGTGAGTGTTGCATATTTAGACATTGCTCCATTGTCATAAAGTGCATCAATGCTTTCAACTCGATCAATCATTTTGAGTGCGTAACGACTTTTATTGGCCGTTAAATCACCACTTACAGGCGTCCAAGAATTACCTTTATTTGTACTTTTCCAAACTCTTTGTGATCCAAAATACAATGTCTTACTGTCATGCGAACTCACCAAAATAGGGCTATCCCAGTTCCATCTTTCCGCGGGATCATTTGGTGCAGCTTGTGGTTGTATATTTAGAACTTCATTCGTCTTTCTGTTATGCCGATGTAACAATCCCTGCTGAATTTCCATATACACAATATTCGGATCTTCGGGATCAAAAGCGGCATCATAGCCATCCGCACCTAACGGAATGTACCAATCCTGATTTCTAACTCCTTCTACATTCATGTTTCTGGATTGGCCGATCAATGTGCCTAAGTCTTGAGCTCCTACCACTATATTATAGAAAGGCTCGGAATTATCTAAGGAGAGTTTATAGAATTGTGAAATCGGTAAATTAGGAAAATGACGCCATTTAGCCCCTTCATCAAAAGTTTCATATAATCCTCCATCTGTGCCAGCTATTAAGTGGTTTCCATCAGTAGGATCAATCCATAAAGCATGGTTATCGCTGTGCTTCTCTCTACCATTCCCGAGATAATCAAAGGTTTTACCACCATCTCGTGTTACGTGGATAAATACATCCATCTGATAAATAAGACTTGGATTTGTAGGGGACACTTCAATTTCTTGATAGTAATGCGGACCGGTTCCTCCGGAGGTATAACTGTTACGTTTCTCCCAGCTTTCGCCTTTGTCTGTCGATCCGTAAAACCCTTTATCCTTGCCATTTGATTCAATGGTGGCATATACCAGATCTGGATTAGCTGTAGTAACAGCTAATCCAATTTTCCCTATATCACCTTCTGGTAGCCCTTTCTTTATCTGTCGCCATGTAGCACCGGCATCTATTGATTTATGAATTCCGGATTGAGGTCCTCCAGCGAGTAGTGCCCAAGTTTTTCTTCTACGTTGGTAAGCAGCTGCATAAACTACATCTGGGTTTGATGGATCAAATTCTATATCTGTAACGCCTGTATTTTCATCAATGTTCAATACTTGTTGCCATGATTTACCACCGTCTTTGGTCTTGTATAGTCCACGTTCTCCACCTGAAGACCATAATGGTCCTTCGGCTGCAACATAAACGACTTCGCTATTTCTCGGATCGATTAAAATTTTACCAATATGTTCAGATTTGTTCAGTCCCATCTGCACCCAAGTAACTCCTCCATCTAAGCTCTTATAGACTCCATCTCCCCATCCGACATGCCGGCCACTTACGTTCTCTCCTGTTCCTACCCAAACTATTTCCGGGTTGTTAGGATCCAAAGTCACAGTGCCTATCGAATATGAAGGTTGATTATCAAATATTGGCACCCAAGTTATACCGCTATTAACGGTCTTCCATAATCCTCCAGAACCAACGGCAACATACCATATACTCTTGTTTTTTGAATTTACTGCGATATCAGAAATTCGACCTCCCATGACGGATGGGCCAATGCCTCTTAATTTTAGGCCTTTAGCTAACTCATTAGCTATTTCACTTTGGTTGGATTGAGACCAGCTAGAGTATCCTGAAAACAATATTAAACTTAGAAGTGTAAAGAGGAAACCTAATTTGATTTTTCGCATGACCAATTTATATTAATTGAGGAATAAATTTAAATCAAAAGGAGGACACGAAAGAACCGTTTATCATTAAAATTGAATGAAATAGTTAGGTCCGTGACCTGATCAAAAATGTCAATTAATGCACTATTTACTTCCCCGGGCGATATTTTGATTTGATGAAAATCTCTTGAGCATTATTGTCACCCATTAACTGTGGCAATGTGATCTCAGTATGTCTGTCTACATACTGATTGACGATCTGCCAACCGAGCCAAGTCCCGATTCTTCCGGGGCACTTTTCTCCAATATCAAAAGTTTTAGGACGATCTCCCAGATACTTTTGTTTTGTGAATTTATCGGAACTATATAGTAGTTCGTTATCCAAAAAGTGCGCCCAGATAAGATCTTCATTAGTCCGAGAGTCCTTGATTTCTTCTGCTTTATACCGGATCAATAAACTATCAGGAGTACAAGGCATCATTTTTTTAGTGAAGTAAAAGGCCTTACCATAATCTATCATTTCAGCGAGCATCGTTTTATCTTGTAAATCAGGGTTGTTAAATCTTGGCGATATGCCATACAACAGGATGCATGATGGCACAATGTATTCTTTTTGATAATGTTCAAGAATATAATTTGGGACATTTATCGGTCTAAACTTGGCCTTTTTCCCAAGGTAAAAATCTAAACCAATTACAATTAGAGAATCGGAGATATAAAGATCAGTGTCAAAACCTGTGGCTATGGTCTTAATTTTTGGCGGGGTGAAATCTGGGTAATAATACTGCATGAAGCTGAAAGCCTTGGTGAATTGTTCTTCCAATGAGCTCTTGTCACCAAATGTGCTGAGCACTTCTTGACTCAGAGTGTCAATGTGCGGGTTATTGAGTCGCTGGAGCAGCACATTGATCATGATAGAGTCACTAGGGTATTCATTTCCCCGAAGAAAATACTGTGCAATAGTGCGTTCTCTATTCATGAAATCAACGAGTTCTTCCTTTGTTTCGATAGATAGAAACTCTTCTTCTAAGGACTCTATAGATAGCTTGAGCTCAGAAGTGTTAACATCTGGATGATCCTCACAGGTATTATTTTGTGAGCAACTGTAAAAAGTAATGGTAGATATGAATAGAATCAGTAAATTTCGCATGTTGGTACGGCACTTGTTTAGTGTTCAACTTATTAACAGTACGAAATAACTAAAATTATTAATATGAAGCGGTTTATTTTTATCATAGTCATTTTATTAGCGAGTATATCGTCTTATTCTCAGGTCAAAATAGGATTGCAATTTAGTCCTTCGATATCTAGTAATAGGATAGAAACGCAGTCCGAAACTTATCAAGCAAAACAGGACGCATCGAAATTGAAATTTAAGTTTGGTGTGATTGCAGATTTACCTATCGGGGATACTTATTATTTCTCAACAGGGGCTATCTATACTACTAAGCATGTTGGGATACAGTATGCAGGAGAAAATGCTTCTGAAGTACTTATTGAAGAATATGACATCCAGTACCTACAAATTCCTTTGACGGTCAAGCTCTTTACGAATGAAATTACGCTAGATACTAAGTTATTCTTCAATCTTGGGGTTAACGCTGAGATTGCCATTAGCGAGAAAATTGATAAAGACAATGAGGTGATAGAAGACTTTGGATTTTTCGACACTGCTTTAGTGCTAGGTGCTGGAGTTGAGCGCAAGGTCGGAACCAATACCGCTGTTTTTATGGCTGTCAGTTACAATCGTGGATTAATCAATCCTATTCATGAGTCTGTGAGTGTTGATCAAAAAATCATATTAAAAAATGACATGCTCAGTCTTGACCTTGGGATCAAATTCTGATTTTCTTGAATTTGTTTAAGACAGATAGCCTATTTCGTCCCGTGGATAACAGCCCACTGATCATCTTTAGAATGATCTTTGGTTTCTTGCTTGTTGCTGAATCTTGGGGAGCAATTATGACGGGCTGGGTGAGCAAAGTTTTTATTGAAACATCATTCAATTTTTCTTTTATAGGTTTCGAATGGTTATCCATTCTACATGGAGAATGGATGTATTACTATTTCTTTGTGATGGGGGTAGTAGGTGTATTGGTAATGATTGGGTTGTTCTATAGAGTTAGTGTAATCACCTTCCTGATTATGTGGAGTGCAGTTTATCTAGCACAAAAAGTCCACTACAACAATCATTATTACCTTTTGATGTTATTGAGTATGCTGATGGCGGTTGTTCCTGCAAATACTTATCGATCTATCGATGTTCTCAGAAGACCAGAAATAAAGTCTACAACTTGTCCACAATGGTGCTTGTGGACTTTTACAGCTCAAGTATCATTGATTTACTTTTTTGGAGGTATTGCTAAAATGTATCCAGACTGGATCGAATCGAAACCTATTACGATGTGGTTTGGGTCGAAGACGAAATATTTTCTTATTGGCCCCTTGTTAGCAAAGGGTTGGTTTCAGTACTTTATTTCCTACTCAGGGATAGTATTTGATACCCTGATTGCTCCAGCTTTGATTTGGAAAAAGACTAGAAAAGTTGCTTTCGTGGCTACCATATTTTTTCATATTTTCAATTCTGCTGTATTTCAAGTAGGTATATTTCCGTACATGGGCATTGCCTTTGGACTATTCTTCTTCGCACCTGAAGTTGTTTCCAAAATTTTCTTTAGAAAGAAACTCATAGCAGTTTCTACAAACAGCTACCAGTCAAGTCATTGGGTAATAGCAGGATTGATTATATGGTTTAGTATCCAAATATCATTACCACTGCGACACTTGGCCTATAAGGGGAGTGTACATTGGACAGAAGAGGGTCATAGGTTAGCATGGCATATGATGTTGCGGATCAAGTATGGAGATGTGATTTTCAAAGTTGTAAATACGAAAACCAAAGAGACATGGGATGTTAAGCCAAGTGAATTCACTTCTTATGGCCAAGCGGGTGATTTGGCTACCAAGCCAGATATGTGCTGGCAATTTGTTCAATGGATGAAGGCACATTACAAGAAGGAAGGAATTAGTGAAATTGAAGTATATGCAATAGGCAAGGCCAACCTTAATGGAAATGGATACGCACCACTTTACAATCCTAAAGTAAATTTAGCAGCGGTCGAATGGGGACGGTTTTCAAATTCGAATTGGCTGATGCCATACCCGCACTAAGTTTATGGAAGATTCAGAGATTATTTCTAAAACAGTAGATTTTGTAAAGTCAGAACTCAAAGGAGCTGAAGGAGGACATGACTGGTGGCATATCTACAGGGTTTGGAAGACTTCAGCTACGATTTCCAAAGAGGAAAACGTTAATCAGATAGTCGTAGAGCTAGGGGCCTTACTACATGATATCGCTGATTCAAAATTTCATAATGGTGATGAATCAGTAGGACCGAGAAAGGCATTTGAATTTATGAAGAGCCTATCAATAGACTCTGAAGTAATTAAGCACGTGATTAAAATTGTTGAAAACATTTCTTTTAAAGGGGGAAACCATGGATTGAATTTTCACTCTGAAGAGTTGGCAGTTGTCAGAGATGCAGATCGACTGGATGCTATAGGAGCCATTGGTATAGCACGAACATTCAACTATGGAGGATTCAAGAACCGATCAATCTATGATCCCAATATTGCTCCTAATCTGGATCTGACCAAGGAGGAGTATAAAAACAGTACCGCTCCAACCATCAATCATTTTTATGAAAAACTACTTTTGCTCAAAGATCTAATGCATACCCAAACTGGTAAGAAGTTGGCTGAAAAACGACATCATGTGATGGAGGAGTTTTTAGCACAATTCTACAGAGAATGGCAGGGAGAGAATTAGCATTTCTCTTTCATAACTTTGACAAAGTTGTAAAAGAGAAATGTGCTAACAGTCTTCCAATAATAATTATCACAATCGATAGAGCTCTCCAAAGAAATGTCTCAAGAGAAACATTAGGCAGGCATCAAGTATTTCTTACCAGTGACAATATTCGCATTTAGCTCATTCAATAAATTGTAAAGACCAAAGTAGGTTCTGTTTACATAGAGCCCATGCTTATTACCCCTAATATTCCGTGAGTTTCTAAACTCCTTCATCTTTGCAATCTTATCCCCTACCTCATAGATTTGAGAGAAGTAGCTGTCATCTCCAAAGTTAAATGTCTCATGCTGAAACGGTCTACCCAATAGCTCTATAAGTTCAATAAATATCTTACTGAAAAATGCTTTTTCCTTGTTAGTATCGTCTTCATATAGAAAACCAAGTTTGTAAAACAACGTCTCTATCGTTTCACCATCTTCAAGTGCATCGGATCTCATCAACTTGAAGTACAACTCATGGAAATCATTTGGTATTACTTTTACGCAACCAAAGTCTATTACCGAGAGTTCTCCTTTAGGGCTAATGATGAAATTTCCAGGATGAGGATCTGCATGAACCTGCTTCAATTCATAAATCTGATAATCATAAAAATTCCATAAAGCTTGACCAAGCTTATTTCGAGCTTCTTGAGAAGGGCTGGTAGCTATCCAATCTTTCAGGTGCATTCCTTCCATCCAGTCCATGACTAATATTCTTTCACAGGAAAGATCTCTATGATATTTAGGAAAAGTAATGTTCTCCAAATGGCTACAAAGTTCTGTGATTTCTATGGAACGCTCCAGCTCCAACGAGTAGTCAGTTTCTTCAACCAGCTTGGACTCTACTTCTCCCATATACTGATCCATTTCTGCGGCTGTGATCTTGAACATTGCAGAGGCAATTGGTTTTACCATTTTCAAGTCCGAAGTGATACTATCACTCACTCCAGGGTATTGTATTTTGACCGCCAATTTTTTATCTCCTAAAGTCGCCTGATGAACTTGACCAATCGAAGCAGCATTGACTGCTTTTCTTGAAAATGTATCATAAATTTGTTCAGGTGTTTTACCGAAATACTTGATAAACGTCTTAACGATAAGTGGATAGGAAAGTGGAGGCGCGTTATACTGTGCCATAGCAAACTTATCCTGATAAGCGTTTGGAAGTAGATTTTTGTCCATGCTCAACATCTGCGCTACCTTCAAAGCACTTCCCTTGAGTTCACTCAGTGATTCATAAATGTCTTCAGCATTGTCTTCATCCAGCTCATCTCTTGATACTGTTGAGTCAAACATTCTTTTGCTGTAGTGTTTGATGTAGTTGCCACCCACTTTGGCCCCAGTTTTTAAAAATTTCGAGGTTCGTTGAATTTTTGAAGATGGTATTGAGGATAGTTCTTTCATTGACCTATTTGTTTTGATAGAGGAATTTTCCAAAGTCAATCATAAGGTCTAATGGGCCACTGCCCATCAGTTCAAATGAAAGATTTACAGATTTTTCAATGGCACCATCAGTTTTTTCAAAAGCTTCGCTCTCATCTTTTAGCCAGAATCCGACAATGAATACGAGCTGCAACCACATGCCATCCTTATAGCGATCAGAGAGTAATGGCCTTTGAATGATTTCTTCTTTTTCATAAGCATCACTTATTAACATCTCTGCAAATTCGAAGAACTGACTTTTAAATTTCTTTAAAAATGGTGGGTTTAATTCTGGCTTTTTAAGCTTTCCTTGAACTGTGTACTTTACAACACTACGATCTTGCTTCAATCTCTCCACCAAGGTGTAGTAGAATGCCAATAAGCGTTCTCGATTGCTGTACTCATCATAAGGCTGGTTTTTCTTGATGCCGGCAATGGTGTCATCAATAAATTGTTCCCATATGGAAGACTGAATTACTTCGAATGAACTGTAGTGTTGGTAGAATTCTGATTCAGAAATTTCTAGTTCATGAGCAAAAGTAAATACTGACCTCGGCTCAGCTCCATGAGTTAATACATATTCTTTGTACTTTTTAAGAATTGTTGTTTTTGTGCTACTGGCTTTTGAAGCAGTTGTTTTCTTTTTGGGCAATTTTGTAGTGGCCATAATAATTAATTTTAGTCATTTATATTAACTCTGCTTAGAGTAATATGTTCATTAGTATCGAGTATATTTTATTGAACGATACCATATCAAATTTGATTAATGTAAAACTTCTAATAGCTTATCAAAATCACTGGAATCGTTATAAAGATGGGGAGCGACTCTAATGGCATTTCCTCTAATGGAAACATATATTTCAGCAGCTTTCAATTTTTGATTTATCACTTCAATATCGATGTTTGGAGGCGTTCTAATACCGAACAAGTGCTTACTGCGGTAATCTTCGGCTTCAATATGGAAACCAGCATTACGCAACGAACTAATTGCTTCTGCACTGATATTTTGGCAATACTCCTGAATATTTTTAGGCTTCCATTTATTAAGTTGGTTGATGGCTTCTATCATCATTGGTACCAGTATGAAATTGCTCTGCTCACCTACACCATAGCGCAATGCACCTGGTTGATATTCAGATTCGTAGTTCACTAAATTTGCAAAATTCTGACTTTCTTTTCGGTTGATCCAGTTCTCTTCGATTGGATTTCCATCATCAAAATATTCCCCATAATAAGCCAACCCTATCGCGTAGGGTCCCATAAGCCATTTGTATCCTGCGCAAATCAATGCATCTGGTTGGATCTCTTGTACATCAAAAGGCAATGCACCTACCGACTGCGTGCCATCGATAATGAGTAATGCTCCAACGGCTTTAGTTGCTTTTCTTATAGCAATCAAATCAAAGAGCGTCCCATCCGCCCAATGTACGTGAGCTATGGCGACTACTTTAGTCTTGGAAGATATGGCATTCAGGATGTTTTCATTCCATTGCTTTGACCTGTGATCAAGTGCAACTGGTGGTGCAACAGTTTTTAGTATAGCCCCAGACTTATTTGCGGCCTTTTCCCAGGCGTAGTAGTTACTGGGGAATTGTTCATCTGCTACTATGATTTCATCACCTTTTTCTAATGGAACATTATTGACAACTGTAGCTATACCGTAGGAGACTGAAGGAATAGATACAATCCGCTTAGGATCTGTTGTGTTAATGAGTTTTGCAAAAGCTTCCCGTAATTTTTCTCCATCATTGAAAAAATCTTCCACCGTGATCTGGTGAGGAGCACGTTTCATCATAATAGCCTCTTGGCCTACCTGCTCAACTGACTTTAGCATCGGAGACATGTAGGCACAGTTGAGATAAGTATTATCCTGAGGTAAAGAAAAGAGGTGTTTTTGGGAAGTGATCATTCCGGAATATACAAATACTTGCTAAGTCGTCAAAAGCACTAATGCAATCTCAACATACTATTCAAGCCCCAAAGAATCTCTGAGATATGTGTCCTTTTTATTATTCTTATTCCAATAATCTTTGTGAAGAGTCTTTTTCAAAGTGGCTTTTGTAGTTAAGACCTTTCCGCCCAGTCCTTTTGTGGTTTCTTTCCAAGAGAGAATCTTATTTGGGAATGATTTATCAAAGGTGATACTTAGTGATCTTTTATCCTTTTTGTAATCTAGTAGGTAGGTGATCTTCCCGTCCTCTTCCTCTATTGATGCATTGGCTGTGGCGCTCTGCAAAGGCTTATGTAATAATCTTGAATGAAAAATTCCTGGAATAATTTCAATACTTCCGACAGGAAGGTTTTTGTAGTTAAGCCTTATCAGGTTCCAAATTTCATCTTCGAGAAGTGTCTTGTTTACAGCTAGTTGTTTATCACCTTCTTGCTCGAAGTAGGAGTAAGTCTTGACATCATAATTGTCGTCTTTTAAGTTAAGCTGGGTAAAAGTATGCCCACACCATTCTTGGGAACTCATGGTCGTTTTCAGGCTATTTGGATAACCACTTCGATCAATAGGAGTGAATGTTGACTGCATCATCGAGTACGGATAAATTCCAGTATTAAATTTTTTAGTGAAATTGAGTTTCAGCACACCAACTTTATCCTTGAGGGATCTTTGTGGGTTGTCCAACTTGACTTGCTTAGATTTTGAGAAGTCTTCAGTGACAAATATCAATACAGCATGCCCCTGATGAACTTCTCCATACCTGGATTGCTCTAGATCATACGAAGCAATCTCTGCTTTTCCAGAGTACCAGTATTCATTGAAGCTATTAGAAGAGGCAGCAGTAGGAACCTCTGACTGAGGTTGTGCTTGGCAACTTGCTGCTGTCAGGATAATCACAAAAAGAGTGTTGAAATTTTTCATTGGACCTTATATTTTGATAGATCTAACATAATATAAGAGCCTATGAATTAAATTCAAATGACCTATGCTCTTTTAAATTCACTATACCTCCTGTAGATAGCAATCGAAAAGCCAAACATTAATATTAAAGTACCTATCCAAAGTACATTGATCAATGGCTTTTCTAAGGCTTTCATCACTATCCAGCTTTTCTGTGTAGTATTATAACCTAATGATAAGGTGCCTTTTTCAGGATGAATATTGATTACTGTAATCTTCAATCCTAGATCAGGAATTTCATCTGGAATTCTACCAACTAGGCCATTTTTAATCAAGAAAATTGGCTGAATAAAATAGTCTCTGGTTTCTCCTTGTACTTTTATAGTAGCTTTTACTGCGACATCTTCTGGACTCAGTTCCACACCTTCTACTTGTTTTACACGATCCATATTTATCAATGTGGCTACATAGTCATTGACAAAGAAGTTAGTATTTACACCGACTTCTGTCTCCTCCATTTCTGTCCATTCTTTTTCTTCGTCTGGGTTAGGGATGGATGAAACATGCGTGTAGAGATCTTTACCTAAACTTCTTTTTATGTCTGGGGAAGCCAAAAGTCCCATCGCTTCGTTGACTTGAGCCCTAGGATAAAGTGTGAATAGATTACTATCACTATCTAAATACTCGATCTTATAATACGTATTCTCTGGTACGATTTCGATGGTGTCATATTCTTGATAGTAGTCAAATCCTTCTTTTGATATGTTTGTTTTTGAAACTACTTCATACTCATCATTGGTCGTATGAAAGTCATTCTTATTAATAAAAATGCCATACTCACGATCCTCTATAAAGTCACCTCGATAGGTTATGTCATATCCAGCCATAGTTCTTGGCTCATTGAGGAATAGTAGTAAGTTTTCATTATTGAATTCTGCATCTGCCTCTTTGGAAATGAGCAAACCAGTATTGTTAAGAGAAACCACTTTGGAGTACCCTGATGAAGCAAGTATGCCAATCAGCATCAAAGCAACCCCGATATGTGCAATCGAACCACCAGACAATTTCGGATTGATTTTGAGTGTCTTTATAAGAATGCTGCCATTAGCAACAATCGAGTAAATACTACAGATCAACAGTAGCATATAAGCCGGATTACTAATTCCCGTGAAGGCGATAATAAGAGCTGTGAGTAGGAGTGTTAATATAATGGGTGTTTTTAGGCTATTGATTAAAGTGACTTTATCCATTTTCTTCCACCAGAAAAACTGTGCTGTACCAGATAGCAAAGCAATAGCTATTGCAAACCACAATTGAAACTTGGTATAGAAGCCAATTTGATCAGCTGGCGGGGCGACATTGGACACAAATCCGAATGACTCTACTAGTGCATTATAGACCGGGATAGAGGTAGGTAAAAGTACTTGAAAACCCATCAGACAAAGAATTGTAATACCTATGAATACCCAGAATTCTCGAGAATAGGTAGAAGCTTCTTTATCAGTAGTAGGAATGTGTTTCCATCTGACTTTAGCGATTATTGCAGCTATTAGTGTGAAGAATAGTAGATAAATCAGCAATTGTCCAGAAAGGCCTAAATCAGTGAAAGAATGAACAGACGCATTACCTAATATGCCACTTCTTGTCAAAAAAGTTGCGTATAGGATAAGTATGAATGTAGAGATGACCAGAATAATAGAGGTTTTTAGAGCTGCTTTGCTATTGCTATAGATGATCATCGCATGAATCGATGATACTAGAATGATCCAAGGCACATAAACCGCATTTTCCACTGGATCCCAGTTCCAATATCCGCCAAAGTTGAGCGTCTCATATGCCCAATATCCTCCCATCAAAATACCCAGTCCGAGTATAGCTGCTGAGAATAATGTCCATGGCAAGGTTGGCTTGATCCATTCCTTGTATTTGCCTGCCCAGAGTCCTGCAAGACAGAAGGCGAAAGGGACAAGCGTACTAGCAAATCCTAAAAACAGTACGGGAGGGTGGATTACCATCCAGTAGTTTTGCAAAAGCGGATTGAGGCCGTTTCCATCTTCTGGGATGAAGTTTGGCTGCATTGTGAAGATGGGTGCATCTAGAGCATCCCTCAATAATATAAATGGCGTACTACCTATTTTGAAATTGACGAGAGGAATCACGACTCCAAGAATCATAGAGGCTAAGAATGCTTGAACTAATGACACAATAGTCATGACTTTGTTTTCCCACTGGCGACTGGTGAATATTAAGACCATACCCAGAATAGCATGCCAGAATAGCCACAATAAAAAACTTCCTTCTTGTCCTTCCCAAAAACATGAGATCATATAATGTGTAGGAAGTTTAGTAGAAGAATGACTCCAAGCGTAGTGATACTCAAAATAATGATTGTAGATGATAGAAAACAGGCAGAGCACTATCCCTAAAATGGAAATAGTATGAATACTAAAAGCTGTCCGACCATTTATTTTCCATTGTTTTTCCAAAGAAAAGTCAGTAGATGAGCTTGCCTTGAAGTAGGAAAATGCAGCAATAAGCGCACTGACAAAACTTAAGATTACAAATACGTGACCAAGGTCACCAATAAAAGTATGGATCATAAATAGGAGGCTATCAGCTAGCTTTTATCTCTTCCTCTTGATATTTGGAAGGGCATTTTAACAATATTTTATCTGCTACAAAAAGGTCTTTTTTGTATGAGCCAATAATGACAACTTGCTCTGATCTTTGAAAATCTGCAGGCATTGGTTCATTGTAATAAACCTCTTGCGCCATTTGATTCTCATCAATCATCACAAAAGAGAAAGACAATCTATCTGGACTTGGGTAAATCTCTTGAGCATGTCCTTTAGCATCCTTTCGCAAAGTACCTACTACATGAACTTTTGTTGAATTGTTATCCTCAGAGATGTTTTTTGCTTCCTTGAAAGTAACATATGAGCTACTGTCCCCTGCAGTAGAGATCATTATGGTAACTGCTATTGCTATAATACCGATGGCGAGAATGTGTGACTTCTTCATATTTTCAATATTAATTATCTTCTCCTTTTTCGAGTCTTGATAGTTTCCGATCTATGTGAGTAGTATACCCTATAAGCCCTAATAAAATAATGAGAACTACTGCGACCACCACATATATTTTACCTTCACTTCGCATGGTGTCAGCCATCTCCACTTCATTATTATTATAATCCGTATCTGAGATCGGAATTTTATCCTGAGCAGAAGCAGTCAGGCTTATGAAGAAAAAGAAGCAGTATAATATTTTTTTCATATTCTAATAATTATTTCGCTTTTCAGTAATGACACTTATTCGGATCAGTAGACTAGTGATCCATACTCCCATTAATGTCCAACCAATCACTGCAGGGTAGAAAACCAACCTTAAATTACTATCAAGATCATAAGCATTGAACCCTGGATTACCACCATTTCCGGGATGAAGCGAGTCGGTCAATCTGGGCAATACAAACAGTAACGGAATCAACGCTGCAAATGCAAAAATGTTATAAACTGCGCTTATTCGAGCTTTTTGTTGAGTATCTTCTAAACTTCCTCTCAGTACAAAATATGCTGCGTAAATGAGTAAGCCAATAGCCGCGGCATTTTGTTTAGGATCACCACTCCACCACTCCCCCCAAGTGAATTGTGCCCAGATCATTCCGGTTGTTATTCCTAGTACCCCTAGCAGCATCCCTACATTTGCAAAGTTCACAGCAATAAGATCATACTTTGGGTTAGACGAGGAAAGATGTTTGATAGAATACACAACCGAAACGGTCAATAGTATAATCATCCCAAACCACATTGGCACATGGAAGTGTAAAGCTCTAATAGTCTCATTTAGAATGTTGAGACGTGGAGCTTCAAATAGGAATCCTCCGATTACTGTATAAATTAGCAATATTGCGGCTGCAAATTTCCACCAATTACGCTTCATAAGAGTGCGTTTTTTAATGTTTACGATGGTAGGAGAGAAATTCTACTACCGTTAATTTCTCCAAAGATAAGGGAATAGTAAATAAGTTACTGCACCTACAATTAGATTTATTGCACCTAATGTAAGAAGTTCATCAACACTACTTCCCCAGTCCAAACCATCAATGGCATTCTTGGATATTTTGATAACCATCATGAGCATTGGAAGGATGATTGGGAAGCTAAGAATAGCCATTAATGTAGTACTGTTATTTGCTTTGGAAGCAATGCCAGATACCATTGTTAAGGTTGTGGAAAAACCGATAGAAGCAAGGACTATGTTGAGAATAAATAAGATGTGATTTGTAACAGGAGAGCCCATAACTAGGCTATAGCATGCAAATCCAATCATTGCGAGGATCACCAACATAACACTGTTGTAAATTACCTTTGCGATTATTATATGCTGAGGTGAAGCAATGGAGTAGTAGTAAAGCTGTCTTCCAGCTCCTTGGCCAATGAAACTCTTAGCTACAGAGTTAACAGCTGCAAATAAAATGATGATCCAAAAAAGAGCGTTCCACGAAATGGGACCTATAACATTACTTTTGAGTCCAAAACTCAAATAGCATACGAATATTGTGCTTATCAGGTATAGCAGTAGGCCATTTATGGCTGCCTTTTGGCGCCATTCTAAAGTAATTTCTTTCTGGAGTAGAGTCTTGAGCAAGAAAGATTAATTGAGTTGCTCTTCCCTTTCAATAAAGAACCGATTAAGACCTATAAGAATGAGTAGGGTATAGGAAAAAACAATGCTTGAAATGATTGCGTATGCAACTAAATGCAGAAAAGAGATATTAACTGGCTTACTGAATGGAGTGAGCCCTTCGATGACTTCAAATTCATTCTTAAGAAACAACTGTCTATCTATAGCGAGGAGATCTTCATTGATTTTTAAATCTGTTTTGAATACATCGAGTGGATTTGCTACTTGTTGCCGCCCACCAAGAATGATATTGTCAGATCCCTTGCTCCCTTCATCTTTAGCAAGACTTTGATAAACATCGAAAATAGTTTTTCTAAGGCTGTCAATTTTTAATTGTTCACTTTCCAATTTTGACTTTCTCTTAATTAAAGTTTCTCGATTGACTTTTATTCTTTTCTTTATGAATGGGTTTTGAAGAAAATATTTTACGATAGCGGTGTCTAAAGCGTAGATAATATTATTAGTCTCTGTAAGAGCTGTAATTCTGAACGTATTTGGGTTTCTTATTGATATTTTTTCATAGATGCTATTAATGGTAGCTTCTTCTATTTTTAGGGTTATTAATTTTTCTTTTAGAAGTTCTATCTCCAATTTCTCGTTCTCTCCCGCAAAAGGCTCGAATTCAAATCCAGTGATTTGTTTAGCGACTTTTTCATCGACATCTAATACCTTTGACAAGGTGAATGTGTCATCTTCTTCTGCCAAAGAATTCAACTTGGTAACAGTGTTTTCTACAAGTTTACCATTAAGGTATATAGAGCTGACTAGCATGGAACTTCCAAAAACTTCCTTTCTGAATTGAAAATGATAAGCTGAAACAATTGTTAGAGTAAGAACAGTTACAGAAATAAATAATTTAAAATTTTGTATGGTTATTCTTCTTATTGATACTAAGAGATTTATTATTCTATTGAATAAATTTTCAATGCCTTTTGATGTGAATTTAAATAACTCTCTCAAATCGATTTCGTCACTACTATTGCTATCTTGTTGTGTGGACATATATTAATATTTGTGCAATTTTATCAAATAAACACTAGTTATTATAATCATTGTGAATAAATAATTAATTTTGAAATTAATAAAAATGATGAACTATGCAAAAAATTGCTATTGTTGGATTAGGCTACGTAGGCTTACCACTTGCTGTCGAATTTGGTAAAAACATCACAACTATTGGATATGATGTGAATGAACAACGAATCAATGAATTGAAAAATGGATTTGACAGAACTCTGGAGACGACTTCAGAGGAGTTGGGTCAGTCTAGTCAGTTATCCTTTGCTAAAGGGTTGGGTGATATCGTTGATGCCAACATATACATAGTTACGGTTCCTACTCCTATTGATGAATATAAAAACCCGGATTTGACTCCTTTACAAAAGGCTAGTGAAGCATTGGGTTCGGTTCTTAAAGTTGATGATATAGTTATTTATGAATCAACTGTATTTCCTGGATGTACGGAGGAGGTTTGCGTCCCAATACTGGAGAAAATTAGTGGGCTGAAATTTAATAAAGACTTTTACTGTGGGTATTCTCCCGAGAGAATCAACCCAGGAGACAAACTGCATAGGCTACCCACGATTAAGAAAGTTACCAGTGGGAGTACCCCAGAAGTTGCCAATATTGTAGATGAACTTTATAAAAGTATAATCACTGCAGGGACTCATAAAGCTAATTCTATTAAGGTGGCAGAAGCAGCCAAGGTTATTGAAAACTCTCAGAGAGATTTGAATATAGCTTTTGTCAATGAATTGGCGCTAATCTTTGACAAACTGGGCATTGACACACATGAAGTCCTAGAGGCTGCCGGTACAAAATGGAATTTTCTACCATTCAAACCAGGACTTGTTGGAGGGCACTGTATTGGAGTTGATCCTTATTATCTCACACACAAGGCTGAGAGTGTGGGCTATAGACCAGAAGTAATATTAGCTGGGAGGAGGATCAATGACAACATGGGAGCGTATATAGCCTCGACAGTTGTTAAAATGATGATTCAAAAAAGCATTCCAGTCAAAAATGAAAGAGTCTTGATACTGGGAATTACTTTTAAAGAAGATTGTCCAGATATAAGAAATAGTAAAGTCATAGATGTAATAAAAGAATTACAGACTTATGGAGTGAAAGTTGAGATATATGATCCTCTGGCTGATAAAAAAGAAGTGAAACTAGAGTATGGAGTTGAGCTTATCGATAATATTGATTTTCAATACCAGTCAGTAATAATGGCTGTTTGTCATAAAGAATTTGATACATTAGACTGGAGTGAAATAAAGACAAATGAGGCTATTGTTTATGATATAAAAGGGAAGTTAGATCCTTCTATAGTTACAAAGAGGCTTTAAGTGAAAATCATCATCGTTTGTGAAATATAAAAAATAAAGGTTGTGAAGATAGCAGTTGTAGGTACAGGGTATGTAGGATTAGTGACTGGTACTTGTTTTGCAGAGACTGGTAATCAAGTTACTTGTGTCGACATTAATGAAGATAAGGTTGAAAAGTTAAAAAATGGAATTATCCCAATATATGATCCTGAAGCAATGAGTAATGTTCGGTCTATAATAGGCAGCTCTATTACATATTGTGAAGATGAATATGAGGCTGTAGATAAAGCAGATGCTTTGTTGATAGTGACAGAATGGCCAGTATTCAGAACACCAAATTTTGAAAAATTGGATGAAAAATTGAATCATAAGGTGATTTTTGATGGTCGAAACCTATTTGAGTTGGAAGAAATGCAAGAAAGAGGATTTAAATATTTAAGTATTGGGAGGGCGAAGATAAATGCTTAAAAATAGTAAAATATTAATCACGGGAGCGGCTGGATTTTTGGGATCTCATTTGTGTGATAGATATGTCGAGCATGGGTGTCATGTAATAGCAATGGACAATCTGATTACTGGCGACTTGAAGAATATTGAGCATCTTTTTGAGAAAGAAAATTTCGAGTTTCATCATCATGATGTTTCTAATTATGTACATGTATCAGGTGATTTAGATTATATCTTACATTTTGCATCTCCTGCTAGCCCGATTGATTATCTTAAAATTCCAATCCAAACCCTGAAAGTAAGCTCTTTGGGGACACATAATTTGCTGGGATTAGCGAAAGTGAAAAATGCTAGAATATTAGTAGCTTCTACCTCTGAAGTGTATGGAGATCCATTAGTTCACCCACAAACGGAAGAGTATCATGGCAATGTAAACCCGGTTGGGCCGAGAGGTGTCTATGATGAAGCCAAGCGATTTCAAGAAGCGATTACTATGGCATATCACAGCTATCATGGTGTCGAAACGCGCATTGTTAGGATATTTAACACCTACGGGCCTCGTATGCGACTCAATGACGGCAGAGTTCTCCCTGCATTTATAGGGCAAGCACTAAGAGGGGAAGATTTGACAGTTTTTGGAGACGGCTCGCAGACAAGATCATTTTGTTACGTTGATGATTTGATAGACGGAATACATAGGTTAATGATGAGTGATTATGTGTATCCAATGAATATAGGCAACGCTGATGAAATTACTATTGGCCAATTTGCAGAAGAAGTAATCAAGCTGACTGGGACATCACAAACGGTGATTTATAAAGACTTACCAAAAGATGATCCAAAACAACGTCAACCCAATATTGATAAGGCAAAGAAATTGCTGAATTGGGAACCTAAAGTAAAAAGAGATCAAGGGTTGAAATTAACGTATGAATATTTTCAATCACTTACTCAAGAAGAGCTTGAGTCCAAGGACCACAATACATTTGAAGGATATTTAAAATGACAGCATGGTTAAAATACTAGTAACAGGTGGTGCTGGCTATATTGGGTCACATTCTATTGTAGAACTGGTCAATGCTGGATATGACCCTATCATAGTAGATGATTTCTCTAATTCGGAAATGAGGGCCGTAGAAGGTGTTGAGAAAATAGTAGAGAGGGAAATAGTGTTACATATTGGTAATTGTAATGATCATACTTTCTTAAGTAGTGTTTTTAAAAAGGAAAAAAACATTAAGGGAGTGATTCATTTCGCTGCTTACAAAGCAGTAGGAGAATCTGTAGATAAGCCGTTGAAGTATTATCAAAATAACGTGGGTTCACTGATCACCTTGTTAAGAGTAATGAGTGAGCATAATGTTTCAAACTTAGTATTCTCATCTTCCTGTACTGTGTATGGAGAGCCCAATGAGCTGCCAGTCACTGAGCTTAGTCCAATATTACCGGCCAATTCTCCTTATGGCAATACTAAGCAAATAGGGGAGAATATAATTAGGGATACTACAATAGGAGGGAGTCTAAAAGCGATCTCTTTGAGGTACTTCAATCCAATTGGAGCTCACCCATCTGGGAATATTGGGGAGCTTCCATTAGGGATTCCAAATAACTTAGTCCCATTTGTAACACAAATGGCCGTAGGCCTTCGCGATAAACTCATTATTTACGGAGATGATTATAACACGCCTGATGGGACTTGTATAAGAGACTATATCCATGTGTTGGATTTGGCGAAATCACATGTAGAATCAATCAAATTTCTACTGGCAAAATCTTCGAATAATTTTTATGACACTTTTAATATTGGAACTGGGCGAGGTAATAGTGTTTTAGAGGTGATACATGTTTTTGAAAAAGTGTCAGGGCAACAGCTAAATTTTGAATTTGGAGAGCGAAGGAAAGGTGATGTAGAGAAGATTTATGGTAATGTAGATAAAGCGAAAGAAATTTTAGGCTGGGAATCACAACTAACTTTATCTGAGGCTTTGAGTGATGGCTGGAGATGGCAACAAAATCTAAGTAAAAATTTATAAATGAAAATTTATTCAAGAACGATACTTATCACTGGCGGAGCAGGGTTTATTGGTTCTCATGTAGTACGCCTTTTTATTAATAAATATCCAGACTACAATATCGTGAATTTGGATAAACTTACTTACGCGGGAAACCTTGAAAATCTTAGTGACCTAGAAGATCGTGATAATTATGTTTTTGAAAAGGGTGATATTACTGACGAGAAATTCATTTTCGAATTATTTGATAAGTACAAATTCGATGGGGTTATTCATTTGGCAGCAGAGTCTCATGTAGATAGGTCGATATCTAATCCTATTGAATTCCTAAAGACAAACGTGTTGGGAACAGTAGTGTTGATGAATGCTGCTAAGAATCTATGGAAGGATAACTTTGATGGTAAGTTGTTCTACCATGTGTCTACGGATGAGGTGTATGGCTCTGTTGATGAAGGGGAGTTTTTCCTGGAAACAACTTCATACGAGCCAAATTCACCATATTCAGCTTCTAAAGCTAGTTCTGATCATTTTGTCAGGGCATATCATAATACTTACAACCTGCCAGTTGTAATATCTAATTGTTCCAATAATTACGGACCAAATCAATTCCCGGAAAAGTTAATACCACTCTTTATAAATAACATTAGGAATAATAAGCCCTTACCGGTGTATGGTAAAGGAGATAATATAAGAGATTGGCTTTATGTTATTGATCATGCTCGTGCTATTGATATGGTGTTTCATAAGGGGATAATAGGCCAAACATATAATATTGGAGGGTTTAACGAGTGGAAAAATATTGACCTAATAAAAGTTGTTTGTAAAGTCATGGACAGAGTATTAAATAATCAAGAAGGGACTTCTGAAAAACTAATAACTTATGTTAACGATAGAGCAGGACATGATCTTAGATATGCTATTGACGCTAATAAGATAATGAAAGACTTAGGTTGGAAGCCTAGTCTTCAGTTTGAAGAGGGGATAGAAAAAACAATTGCTTGGTATTTGAGTAATGAAAATTGGTTGGACAGCGTAACCTCTGGCACTTATCAAGATTATTATAGCGAGCAGTATAAATCAAAATGATATGAAAGGAATAATATTGGCTGGAGGGTCAGGAACAAGATTACATCCATTGACATTAGCAGTGAGTAAACAATTAATGCCAGTTTACGATAAGCCAATGATTTATTATCCATTATCCACTCTGATGCTCTCAGGAATAAGAGAGATCTTAATCATTTCAACTCCTCAGGACCTTCCGAACTTTGAAAAATTGCTTGGAAGCGGGGAAAAATTTGGTTGCAAATTCACTTATGCTGTTCAACAACAACCTCAAGGATTGGCGCAGGCATTTATTATTGGGGAGGAGTTTATAGGTAACGACTCAGTAGCTCTTATACTTGGAGATAACATTTTTTATGGTGATGGTTTGGCAAGTAAGATGCAGGAAAACACCAAGCCTCAAGGAGCTGTGGTATTTGCATATCATGTCAATGATCCTGAAAGATATGGTGTGGTAGAATTTGATGATGAATTCAATGCCTTATCCATTGAAGAAAAGCCTGTGTATCCGAAATCGAACTTCGCTGTACCTGGGTTGTATTTTTATGATAATCGAGTCGTGGAATTGGCTAAAAATCTCAAACCAAGCTCTAGGGGAGAGTTAGAAATTACAGATGTTAATAGAATTTACCTTGAAATGAATGAACTCAAAGTGGGAAGAATGAGTAGAGGGACGGCATGGCTAGATACAGGAACATTTAATTCACTAATGCAAGCTGGAGAGTTTGTAAGAGTTATTGAAGATAGACAAGGATTGAAAGTAGGATGTATAGAAGAAGTAGCTTATAATATGGGGTGGATAGATGGTGATAGCTTATCTAAGCTCGCTGAGCCTTTAAGGAAAAGTGGTTATGGAGATTATTTAATCAGCCTATTGAAATGAAGATAGTACCGACAAAGTTGGATGGCTGTTTCGTTCTGGAACCTACTATATATGGAGATGAGAGAGGTCATTTCTTTGAAAGTTACAATTCAAAAACATTCCGAAAATTAGCAAATTTAGACATTAATTTTGTTCAGGATAATCAATCGTCATCAAATTTTGGAGTTATACGTGGGTTACATTTTCAAACAGGAGATCATGCCCAAGCCAAATTAGTGAGAGTTCTATCAGGTGAAATTTTGGATGTAGCCGTTGATTTGCGCAAAGACTCATCTACTTATGGTCAGCACGTATCAATACGATTAAACTCAGATAACAGAAATCAATTATTTGTGCCCAAAGGCTTTGCGCATGGATTCAGTGTTCTCAGTAAAAGGGCTGAAGTCATGTACAAATGTGATAATTATTATGATATGGGATCAGAATCCGGGATCATTTATAATGACGCTACTTTGAATATCGATTGGAAACTGGAATTAAGTGATATTATAGTATCAAGCAAAGATGAAAATCTAGGGGTATTCTCAAATGTCAAACTTGAGATATAAAATAATATGCTTGCATGGGGAATCTCCTAAACAAATTATAACGGACACATGATTGAATGTATAAAACAAGTATCTTTGTGGATTGCCGTAATTATTAATTTTAATTAAAAGGCTTCGTGAAAATAACATTAAGTAATGCGATATAACTAAATGGAAGAATTAATAAGAGGATTTGCAGATCAATTGACATTAGCTATACAGATAGGTGTCAACAGTTCATTTAAGGAAAATAGAACAGAGGTACGAAATGTTGTAATTTCAGGTATGGGAGGATCTGGTATTGGTGGAAATGTTGTTTCACAGCTTTGTAAAGAGACTTTGGCTGTACCCATTGAAGTGGTTAAAGGTTATTCGATTCCTGCATATGTTAATAAAAACACACTTTTTATTGCTTCGTCTTATAGTGGGGACACTGAAGAGACATGCGAATGCTTGAAGGAGGCAATTAAAAAGCAAGCCATCGTTTGTGTAGTTACCTCTGGAGGAAAAATTTTAGAAATTAGTAAAGAAATTGATTCACAAAGAATAATAATCCCTGGAGGGACAAATTGCCCAAGAGCTAATTTGGGATTATCTTTCGTTTCGTTGTTGTTTGTTCTCAATAAATACGATCTTATTTCAAATGACTTTATAGAACAAGTACAGAACGGAATTTCATTGATAGAGTCAGACAAAGATGTGATAATTTCAAAATCTAAACAGATAGCTAGAAAATTGAAATCAAAATTACCAATTGTTTATTCTGATGATGTTTTTTATCCTGTCGCATTGAGATTTCAACAGCAGATTAATGAAAATTCAAAGGAAATAGCTCATATCAATGTTTTTCCTGAAATGAATCATAATGAAATAGTAGGATGGTCTGCATCAAAAAAAATGTTTTCTAATCGATGCTTGATTTATGTTGAGAATAGATTCGCTCATAAATCAATTGTTGATAGAATGAGAATATGCGAAGATATTTTCAAAGAAAATTGTGATGAAATAATCAAAATTGAAGCAAAAGGGGGCTCGTTATTAGAGGAGTACATATACCTTTTTCATTTGGTGGATTGGATTTCTTATTTTCTAGCGTTGGAAAATAATGTTGACCCTTTTCCCGTTGAGAAAATTGATTATTTAAAATCCAAACTGATGACACTTAACTAAGTTAACGAGTATTAAAATTTAATTAAAAGATGAATATAGCGGTAGTAGGTACAGGATATGTAGGTCTCGTTACAGGGACTTGTTTTGCGGAAACTGGCAATCATGTTGTTTGCGTTGATATTGACAAGGAAAAGGTTGGTAAATTGCAAGATGGAATAATCCCTATATATGAACCTGGGCTTGAGGCTTTATTTGAAAGAAATATTAAGCAAGGACGTCTTTCCTTTACAACATCTTTAAAGGAAGGAATTGAAGGGGCTGAAATTATATTTTTGGCATTACCTACTCCTCCAGGTGAAGATGGGTCGGCCGATCTGAAATACATTTTAGGAGTTGCTGATGATCTAGGGCCATTGCTTAAGGACTATGCTGTTATCATCGACAAAAGCACGGTTCCAGTTGGTACTGCTGAAAAAGTAAGGAAAGCAATTGCAGCCAAAGCACAAGGAGACTTTGATGTAGTTTCTAATCCTGAATTCCTTAGAGAGGGTGTTGCTGTAGAAGATTTCATGAAGCCTGACCGTGTAGTTATTGGAACTGAATCAGAGAAAGCAATGAAAATTATGGAGAAACTCTATGCTCCACTGGTACGACAGGGTAATCCGGTTATTTTCATGGATGAAAGATCTGCAGAGCTTACGAAATATGCGGCCAATTCATTTTTGGCAACAAAGATCACTTTCATGAACGAGATTGCTAATTTGTGTGAATTGCTTGGTGCCGATGTTGATGCCGTAAGGAAAGGAATAGGGACAGATTCCCGTATTGGTAATAGGTTTTTGTTTGCAGGAATAGGATATGGAGGAAGTTGTTTCCCTAAGGATGTCCAGGCGTTGGCAAAATCTTCGTCAGATGTTGACTATGAGTTTAAAATTCTCAATTCTGTAATGGAAGTTAATTCAGAGCAAAAAACATCCCTTATCCCTAAAATGAAGACTCATTTTAATGGTAGTTTGGAAGGCAAAACAATTGCGATTTGGGGATTGGCATTTAAGCCATATACGGATGATATTCGTGAAGCACCTGCATTGTACAATATTGAGGCATTATTAGACGCAGGAGCTAGGGTGAGAACATATGATCCGGAAGCTATGGACAACGTCAAGAAGGTGTTCAAGGACAAAATAATTTATTGTGATGATGAATACGAAGCTGTTGAGGATGCAGATGCTTTGATGATTATGACAGAATGGCCTGTGTTCAGGACGCCTGATTTTAAATTGCTCGAAGAAAAGCTCAAAAATAAAACCATTTTTGATGGCCGAAACTTATACTCAGTGAAAGAAGTAGAAGAAATGGGATTTACGTATTTCAGCATTGGAAGAAAATAAGGTGTGATTGGCTAAAATCAACTACCAGGCAAAAGCCAACTCCGTTGAATTTAGTTTCACTTAAAATACCCAAACTGATAGCACATGGTTGAAGAATATGATCGAATAGGTGAAGAAACATTACTGACAGTAGGAGAGGCTAATCGGTTTAATAAATGGATGTACGACACAATTCATCCGTATTGTAATGGGAAAATTCTAGAAATTGGTAGCGGATTAGGTAACATTTCAAAATATTTTCTTGAAAATTCGGCTAGAATATTTTTATCCGACCTTAATGAAGACTATTGCAACAAGCTAAAAATTGAGTTTGAGTCTTTCCCTAATTTACTGGGAGTAGACCAAATTGATCTTGTGCTTCCAGATTTTGATGAAGTATATCAGAAATACTTTAATTCTTATGATACCATTTTTGCACTAAACGTAGTGGAGCATATTCAGGATGATAAACAAGCTATACTAAATTGTCATAAATTATTAAAATCAGGTGGAAACTTAGTGATTTTAGTACCGGCATACCAAAGCTTGTACAACGGTTTTGATAAGGGCCTCGGTCATTTCAGGAGATACAACAAACGGAAATTGCGTAGTCTCTTCGACCAAACAGATTATCGAGTAATTCATGAGCAGTATTTTAATGCAATTGGAATTCTGGGATGGTTTTTTTCAGGGAACATTCTCAAGAAAGAAACGATTCCAAGTGGTCAAATGACTTTATACAATACACTTGTACCCGTTTTTAAAGTGATCGATAGCATGATCTTTAGAAAGGTTGGCTTGTCATCGATCATTGTTGCACAAAAAGGAATTGACGACTCTAATTAGTTCGAATATGAAAGTTAATTCCTTATCGATTATTATTCCAGTTTATAATGAAGAAAAGACCGTAGAAGGAGTTCTGGATAAGATCTATGAGGTTCAACTAATTAATAATATAGAAAAGGAAATCATCATCATTGATGACCATTCGATAGACAGCACAAGTACTATCATCGATGCGTATATTGAGAATAATAAAACTATTAATCTAAGATATCATCGGCATGAAAAAAACCAAGGCAAGGGAGCCGCACTTCGAACAGGCATTGAGAAGGCTACAGGTGATTATTTGATAGTTCAAGATGCGGATTTGGAATACGACCCAAAGGAGTATAATAAATTGCTTCAGCCAGTGGTTGATGGTTTTGCTGATGTAGTTTTTGGATCCAGATTTATGGGAGGGAGCGCCCACCGAGTATTGTTTTTTTGGCACACACTTGGTAATAAATTCCTAACCACGCTTTCCAATATTTTCACCAATCTCAACCTATCAGATATGGAAACATGCTATAAAATGTTCCCAACAAAAATTCTGCAGCAGATCAAGTTAGAAGAAAATCGATTTGGTTTTGAACCTGAAGTGACTGCAAAAATATCAAGAATACCCGAGATTAGAATCTACGAAGTGGGGATTTCCTACTATGGCAGGACGTATGCCGAAGGCAAAAAAATTAATTGGAAAGATGGAGTAAGAGCGTTGTATTGCATTATTAGATATGGATTATTTAGAATGTAATAAACCTATATGGCTGTTGTGGTATTTTTAAGTGTGAATCTAGCTCGACTTATCTGTCCTTTCTATTAACTTTTAAAATATCAATAAAATCTTGCTCAAGATATTTAATAACCTCTAATGAGCCATCTTTTGTAAGATGATTATTATCACTATAGTATATCTTATCATTCATTTGTTTTAGACAGATACCGTCTGTACAATATGCATCTGAAGGATCAATAAATATTATATTTTTTGAAAATTGGAAATAATTCTTAAAAAAGGTGTTAAATGCTATACTGTTGTGAGGGAAAGTTGAAGTTGTAGGCGCGAGATTTGAAAGATATTTTGGTCGCGTAAGTTTTTCAACATAGTTCAATTCATTAACTTCAATTGCCGGTGTTTCTCCCATTATAATAATTGTTCTATTTTGCCCTATTAATCTATGATACTTTTCGATTTTTTGTGCTGTTAACTTCCAGCCTGTTGAGTCTCTGTTGAATCTTTCATAGCTATTAATCGACTGATTAAACACTTCACTTAGCTTTATTTGACCAAGCCAAGAATGACTTAGAACAACTATAGAATTAGGATATTTATTTATTAATGCAAGATCACCATTAAATCTATTTTCACTATCCTCTACGCCTCTAGATGGGTTTATAACATCAGGAAGTCTTAAGGATGAAATGAGAAATGTAAAATATATATGGAGATTATTTTTTTTCACCATAACATGATCTAGTCCATATTTATAATGAGTTGCATGGCTATCGCCAAACCAAAGCATGTCAGGCTCTACATCTACTTGCTTTTTTTCGCCAAGCCACCCGGCTTTATAATCAGCGCCACCCCAGTGAGTTTTGTGAAAATCTTTAGGTACTCCAATTTTTTCAATAAGTTCAAGGTTATTATTTCCCAAACGCCATAACCAGCCATTTTCACAATTACTTTTTACTTTTATAAGGTATATAACAAGGATATTAATAACCAAAAACAAGATTAAAACAGAAGTGGATTTAATCGAATATTTGGAATTCGTGTAGCGGAATGGAGTTTCATAGTACTTATATATTATGGAGGATAGCAAAAACATAATTATAAATAGGGAGACCTGCTCAATAAATAATAAATCGCCATCAAATAAGTAACGATATCCAACAATCACTAACCAGTGAATTAAATACAGTGTATAACTAATCTTCCCAATATATTTGAAAAATTTGTTTTCAAATAAGAAGGACATCGACTTAGACGGAGGAGCCCATAGTAATAGGCCAATCCCCAAACATGGTACGAGGTTCCATGTGCTAAGGTATTGGGTGTTTTTATTAAATATTATAGCAAAGGAAATGATTGTCCCCAAACTTAATAGTGTCAGTAATAGTTTGATAGGTTCTGATTTTAACTTGGGTGCTGGTATTAACCCAACTATGGCTCCCAACAAAAACTCGAACATTCTAAACGGGAGTAAATAGAATTGAAAGGAAGCAACTCCTGATGCTAAATTATCCTCGGGTAAAAAAAGGTTTAATAGGCTTGTCGATATCCCATATTGAGTAGTGTAAATATTCAATAAAAGGCTAGCTAAGAACAATGAAAATAAAACTACAACAATGGCTTTTTTCCGCTTTATCATCTTAAAAAGAAGAAACAGCATGACGGGGTAAATCAAATAAAATTGTTCCTCTATCCCTAGAGACCAAGTGTGTAATAAAGGCTTAAAATTTGACGACACATCAAAATAGCTGGACTCACCCAAAAAATGAAAATTAGATATCGCCACTGCACTCATAAACATTGACTGAGCAGCATTTATGAAGTCCGAAGGTGAAAAAAGCAGAAACGTCACCATAAATGCCAAATAAATGGTCAAAAACAATGTTGGCATTAATCTACGAATTCGTCTCACATAAAAATTCTTAAACGATACTGTGCCAGTTGTATCATATTCATGGATCAGTATTCTTGTAATTAAGAATCCACTAATCACAAAAAACACATCTACTCCTATAAACCCACCTTCGAAAAAATTGAAATCAAGATGGAATAATATAACCAGTAGGACGGCAATAGCCCTCAAGGAATCTATGTGACTCAGGTAGCTTAGTTTCTTCATTTTTGTTGTAAAGGAAAGTTGGGTTCCATATCTAAGTATGAGATGTCAAGTTGTAGAAGATTATTACAACTATTCACAAGTACATATATTTTGTGATATGCTATATGATTGAACTTTTTTAAACGCCAAAGATATTAATCATTTTTGAAATAATAATCACCATAGAATTATATTTTGACATGGAGTCAGTCATGAAAACATTTATAAATGATATTTAACAGAAGTATGTCAAATCGATATGTATTAAATAATAATTCAAGCCTTCGTTAGATATTAGATGATATTGAGCATCAGGTTTACTTAGGTTTCAGTATCGAACCAAGTTTTTTGATTCAAACCGAACAATGTAAAGATTAGATGTTCCCAACAAAAATCCTGCAGCAGATCAAGCTAAGTGAGAATCGATTTGGTTTTGAACCTGAGGTGACGGCTAAAATATCAAGAATACCTGAAATTAGAATCTACGAAGTAGGAATTTCCTACTATGGTAGGACGTATGCTGAAGGGAAAAAATATACAGGAACGATGAATTAAGGGCACTCTATTGCATTTTAAAGTATGGCTTTTTAAGGATGCGATATAAGTTATAGGTATATTTGCCGCCAGGTAAATAACCTTGACAAAACCTCTTCATGTTGAAATTCATTATTTCTAGTATTTCACTTCTCTTTTGGTGCGGTGGTCTTTTCGGACAACCAACGATTGCTTCATTCGACCCTACCAGCGGGCACATAGGCACATCGGTGACCATAACAGGTACTGGGTTTGATAGTGCTCCAGCAAACAATATTGTGTTTTTTGGTGCAACAAAGGCCGTTGTAACAGCAGCTTCCACAACCGAACTAACGATTACAGTTCCTTTAGGAGCAACTTATGAACCGATTTCGGTAAACACAAATGGATTGATTGCACATTCACAAGTGCCATTTATTGTCACGTTTGATGATGCAGGTATATATGTCAATTCGTTTGAGCTAGTAGCGGAATACCCTTTGCCTCCAGATCAAACAGAAAACGTAGCTATTGGTGATTTCGATGGGGATGGTAAATTGGATATTATGGGAGCCAATGAAGGAGGGAGTATGTGGATTTACAGGAATTTAGGTAACGGTACTATTGATTTTGGGGAGAAAGTTGGAATCTTTTTTAGCGGAGGTTATTCTACAGGTGATATTGTTGTAGAGGATTTTGATGGAGACGGTAAACTTGACTTAGCAAGATTAAGTTACGGTGGGCGGCATGTTGCGATTTTTAGAAATACAAGCTCGGGTGTAGGAGATATAAATTTTGATTCACCGATTTATTTTGATGAGGTCTCTTATCCTTTTCATATGGAAGCTGGTGATTTTGATGGCGATGGTAGAGTTGATTTGATTGTAGCAAATGATGGGCTAGTTGTATTTCGGAATACAGGTACGCCCGGGAATATAAACTTTGCATCTGGGACCTATATTACTACTGGAAGAACTGAAAATACCACGTACTTGAAAGTTGGAGACTTAGATAATGATGGAATGGTTGACTTGGTAGAATTTTACGCTTGGGAAGGTGGCACTACAATGACAATTTCAAGAAACTCCAGTAGTGGAGAGCTAGGTGAAATTAATTTTGAGATGGTCGGAGAATTAAGTATCGGGGAATATTCAAATTCCATGGCGATTGGTGATTTGAATAATGATGGGAAAAATGATATTGTTGTTGTTAGTCCTGGCAGTATTGCTTCGGTATTTCGCAATACAAGTCAAGGATTTGAAAACCTAAGTTTTGAGGACAAGGTAGATTTCCATATTGGTTATAGTGCTGGAAGAGTAATGATTAGCGATATGGATGGAGATTCAAAACCTGATATTGTGGCAGTTAATACAGGTGCTGGAACAGCGTCAATTCTAAAGAATACTACAGAAAGTGTAGGTGCTATAACCTTTAAAGGGCCAGCCGCATATCCTGCTGGTTCGGGGCCATATTCACTAGCTATAGGTGATCTTGATAATGATAATAAGCCTGAAATGATAGTTGGCAATATTTATAAAAACACGATTTCCATTCTCAGAAATGCTGAGAGCTCACCGAGTACTGAAACCGAAATGACGGCTTTCAGCTTTGCTGGTTTTGGAGAAGCATCAGTAAATGCTACAGAAGGTACTATAGCTATCGAAATTCCATATGGTTCAGATATTACGTCTTTAGTAGCACAATTCACCGTGTTGGATTATGCCACTGCATTCGTGAATTCTAACATGCAGATAAGCGGAACTACTGTTAATGATTTCAGCAATCCAGTAGTATACTCAGTCGTTGCGGAAGATGGCGTGACAGTGCAAGATTGGGTAGTTACCGTAAGTGTTACCCCACCGCGAACGGCAACAGAAATAATTGAATTCAGTCTTATAGATTTTGGAGGTGCGTCAGTAAATTCCACGGATCATACTGTAGCCATCGAGGTCCCATATGGTTCTGATATTATGGCTTTGGTAGCCGAATTTACACTATCGGATAGTGCCTCGGTGTACGTAAATTCTAATATTCAGATAAGTGGAACTACTTTTAATGATTTCAGCAATCCAGTAATATACTCAGTCGTTGCGGAAGATGGAGTGACAATGCAAAATTGGGTGATTACCGTAAGTGTTACCCCACCGCGAACGGCAACAGAAATAATTGAATTCAGTCTTATAAATTTTGGAGAAGCTTCAGTAAATTCCACAGATCATACTGTAGCTATCGAGGTCCCATATGGTTTAGATATAACTGATTTAATAGTCGAATTTACGCTATCGGATAGTGCCTCGGTATACGTGGATTCTGAAATCCAGATAAGTGGAACTACTTTTAATGATTTCAGCAATCCAGTAATATACTCAGTGGTTGCAGAAGATGGTGTGACAATCCAGGATTGGGTAGTTACCGTTGGTTTTGCACCACCAAGTACAGCAACTGAAATTCTAACATTTGGCTTTGTAGGTTTTGGAGACGCGTCAGTAAATTCTACTGATCATACAATATCATTCGAAGCTTCTTATGGGTCTGATATTACTGATTTGGCAGCAGATTTTACCCTGTTAGATAGTGCTTTGGCATATCTGAATTCTGAGCTACAAGTTAGTGGAACTACTGTTAATGATTTCACCAATCCAGCAACTTACTCAATCATTGCTCAAGATGGTGTAACAATGCAGGATTGGGTGGTTACGGTAACCATTGGCCCCCCACCTCCTATTATCCATTCATATTCACCCACTACTGGGCCAGTTGGCACTACTGTGACAATACTAGGTGTGGAATTTGATGCCATAGCTGAGGATAATATAGTTTATTTTGGTGCTACACGAGCAGTGGTAAACGCAGCATCTGAGACAGAACTCATAGTAACTGTACCTGCGGGAGTTACATATGAACCAATTACTGTGACTACAAATGGACTAGTTGGCAATTCTCAAATTCCATTTGTGCTGACTTTTAATGGGACAGGAATCAGCACTGAAACTTTTGCGCAGAAAGAGGATCTTGGAACAGGAGCTAGTACTCGTGCTGTGGCCATAGGAGACTTGGATGGTGACGGAAAACCGGATTTGGCAGTTGTATCAAGGTATCCATACGTTTCAATTCATCTTAATACAAGTATTAGTGGTGGATCAATCACTTATGCTAGCAGAATAGAATTGGAAACAGGAGATAGATCGGAATCAGTGAAAATTGCTGATATAGATGGTGATGGCAAGTTAGATGTGATTGTTAATACCCAGTCTAATCATCAATTATTAATATATAAAAATACTTCAGCGCATGCTGGGGAGATAAGCTTTGAAGAAGTGAAGATATTCGAGTCAATAAATAGTGGAAGCCTGAGTATAAGAGATTTGAATATGGACGGCATGGTAGATATTGTAGTAGGAGGTACTTCACAGATTGCTACATTTCGTAATGTTAGTTCTGGCAATGGAAATATTTCCTTTATACAACAATCTTTCAATACAGGCCGTGATCATAATTTGACTGTTGGTGATCTGAATGGAGACGATAGGCCAGATTTAGCAGTAGTCGACTATTGGAATAAAAATATATTTACGTATAGAAATACGAGCCTGACAGCCGGAGCGATCAGTTTCGAATTTGAAAAAGAATTTGCAACTGGAATACGCCCAACATTTATCGCCATGGGTGATCTGAACAGTGACGGAAAATTGGATATGGCTGTCACCAATTCACATAGCCATACGGTATCCGTTTATCAAAACATTAGTTCAGGAGCAGGCGATATCAACTTCTCGACTGAAAGTGATTTTATTACTGGTGAAACACCTCAGGCTGTCGTTATTAGCGACATTAATGGTGATGGTATGGTGGATTTGGTTGTCTCTAATTATTCTTCAAACATGATGTCCGTCTTTGAAAATACCAGTAATAATGATGGACTAATATATTTTAAAAACAAAATAGACTTTCCTTCAGGATTACATCCATTTGGAATAGCGATTGGGGATCTTAATGCCGATGGCAAGAACGATATGGTGGCAAGTATTCTTGAATCAGCTCCCAAAACAGTTTCTATATTCCGAAATGAAATTTCTGTAAGTGACGTTTTAAATTATGGATTTGATGAGCAAACTAGTTCAGCTATTATTCATCCACTCGATCATACCATCCAAGTTGAAGTTGAATACGGAACCGATATAAACAATCTTATTCCCACATTTGAAATATCCAAAGGTGCAGTGGCCACTGTAAATAATGTTGTGCAGGTAAGTGGGATTACACCTAACGATTTTTCAAGCCCGGTTATATATTCAGTTATAGCAGAGGACGGGATAGTATCACAAGATTGGGTTGTTACGGTAAATATTTCCCCAAATACAGAAACTGAAATCACCTCGTTTAGTCTCGCTGGTTTTGAAGCGATTGCGACAATTAATGCTACCGATCATACGGTTATTACGGAAGTTCCGTATGGCACGGATGTTACTGCATTAGTTTCTGACTTCAGTTTGTCAGACAATGCTGTTGCATATGCGAATACAACTGTGCAGACAAGTGGGGCCACTATCAATGACTTCACTAACCCGATCACATATACGATAATGGCCGAAGATGGTGTCACAGAGCAAGATTGGGTTGTCACGGTAAATATTTCTCCGAATACAGAAACTGAAATCACTTCGTTTAATCTTACTGGTTTTGAAGCGATTGCGACAATTAATTCCATCGATCATACGATCACTACAGAAGTTCCTTATGGCAGTGATGTTACTGCATTAGTTTCTACATTCAGTTTGTCGGACAATGCTGTTGCATATGCGAATACAACTGTGCAGACAAGTGGGTCCACTATCAATGACTTCACTAATCCGGTCACATTTGCGATAGTAGCCGAAGATGGTGTCACAGAGCAAGATTGGGTTGTTACGGTAAATATTTCTCCGAATACAGAAACTGAAATCACTTCGTTTAATCTTACTGGTTTTGAAGCGATTGCGACAATTAATTCCATCGATCATACGATCACTACA
>JAWUWD010000068.1:0-13215 GCA_034112085.1 Cyclobacteriaceae bacterium | reverse complement strand
ATGATGCTTCGCTTTGTCGCTTATATAATGACGCATACCTACTATAAAATCGAAGTCGAGGGAACTCATCATATTCCACGTAAAACGGGAGCGCTTATTGTCGCCAATCATATTTCACTAATGGATCCACTATTTATGGTGGCCGCAGTACCGAGAATGTTACGGTTTGTAATGGCTCAAAAACTATATGAATTTTGGCTATTAAAGTGGCTGATGAAAAAACTCAATATGATCCCGATTTCTCAGAAGTTGAATAAAGAGAAATTGGATGAGTTCAATAACCTGTGTAGATCAGAGGTCAATAAAGGACATATTCTAACTATTTTCCCTGAGGGCCAGATCAGCAGAATAGGTCATCTTGTAGAATTCAAAAAGGGTATAGAGCACATTGCAAGGGGTGTAGACGTTCCAATAATTCCGGTGCAGATGGAAGGTATATCAGGAACTCCTTTATCTTTTGAAATCGGGAGTTCTAAACCTCTTACCTCCTGGAGGTCAAGTTTTCGTAAACGAATATCTATTCAAATTGGAGAACCTCTTCCATCAAGTAGCAAGGCAGAACTTTTACGTCAAAAGGTGCAATTTTTAAACGCCAGATCTTTTGAACGAAGAATAAAAGACCACCACACACTGCTACATTTCATGAAGAAGTCAGTGGTGCAATTTAAAGATAGGGCATTCCAGAAAGGCAGTATTGCCCATAGCTTTAGATCTTTCCACCAAGAAGCCCAACTAAAAGCTGGATTTTGGAGCAGAACGAGTAATAATTATGTTGGGATTGATCTTGGAGATCATCAGCAATTGGGGTTGATACATGCGTCTTGCCTATTTGCCGGTAAGATTCCAGTATTCTTCAATCCACATATGGATGATAATACTAAAACCTCCATAATCAAAAAATATTCATTGGACTGTATACTGTCATGTGTCAAGGAAGAGAGCCCATATTGTCACCCAGATCTATTATTGAAAACCAATCAAAAGCAAAATTCAGATTCAGTTACTACGGATACAATTGGTGTATTCTGGGATAAATCACAAGATGATACATGGATTTCACTATCCATCACACATGCCAATGTTTTGGCTACCATAAGAGGATTTCTGCACCTGTTCAAAAAGCCAACTGATGCACTATTGTTCTGTGATATACCGGCCTATACTTCCTATGGAAATCTAAATAATATTTGGCTTCCTTTTTTCTTTGGTATGTCAGTTTTTAAGCCAAATGATGAAAAGGAACTCGCAAAAGAGATAATCACAAACAAGGTGAACACGCTGTTTACTGATTCACAAATGATTATTGATCTCAATGAAAAACTAGAAGATAATGATTGGCTTCAAATGAACCATGTTATTCTGGGTAGAGAGCCTCTACCAATTACTTTATCAGAAAAGTTAAGAAGTAAAGATATCTTTGTTAGCGAAAGCTTAGGCATACCGACTGGTGGAAGTATTATTGCCATGAACACTCCTGATTACGAAGTTATTGATCTCGGAGGTACTCCGATGCTTCAAGAAGGAGGGAAGAAGGGTAGTTATGGTCGGGCATTGCCTGGAGTAGGGATCATGATTGTTGATGATCAGGGTATAGACATGCCATTGGGTGAGACCGGGGACTTATTGGTTTATGGCCCTGGTATCAGCGCTGATCATAAAACAGAAGATGGGTGGTTAAAAACTCATATAAGGGCTTATTCGGATGAGAAAGGATTTATTCACCTTGCTTAAATTGTAAAGTGGGTCATTACTTCACATAGAATATATTAGATTTAGTAATCCGTATCAATAAAACTAATTCCAAACATGGACAAACCACTTATTAAAAAAACATCTATCGGATTCGTCATCTTGGCGGTGATACTATCAGTCTATACCTATTTCAATATATCTGCAAAGAAGGTAGTACGTGAAAATGAGTGTTTTGATAAACTCACCAAAGTATTGGAAAACGGAGCATCGCCTGATGTGATATTTCAAAAGGACTTTGATAGTCTGCAACTATTAGTGGAATATAGCTTGGTAGCGAGATCAGAGATGCTTGAAGTATCCAATCGTCTTAGAGTGAACAGAGACTCGCCTATGTCAAGTAGAGATTTAGAAATATTGAAGAGCGGTACCGAAACTTATCTTGAAATTCGAGAGGAATTGTACGCAATTGCCAATAGATTCGAATGTGCGCTCGATGTAGAAGACGCAACGTTGGAAGCTTATAATATTGACAAGATGTTGCAGCTTAAAGGGCTTATGGTCTCTTTAGGAGCAGCTCTCACTCTATATGACAATTATATGCTGGGTGTAGTATTGTTCGAACAGGACGGCAGACTTCGAAATATTGTCAATGATCCAGATATGGGTTTTGGACTGGTGGCCAACAAACTAAAGGAGATGACTTTGTCTGCAAACTCGATTGAGAAAAGGCATAGGATAAGAAGAGGTATTAAGTTTTATGAAGATCAAAAAGGCAAAGTGTCAAATATGCACGAAGATTCTGAATTCGCTTATTTGTCGCAACTTATCGAATCTAGTCCTTCCTATAATTTTGTAAAGAAAATCCGGATTAAAGAGATAGCCGGCAACAAATTTGTAGCATTTGAAAGAATCACTAAGGACTTAGTATCTGAAACTACCGCAGGCGGATTTGATATGCTCAGTGGCCTTTTTGGAAATACAATAGGCATGTATGAGTCCCGAAAAGGAAAGCTTCATGGCAACGAGGAAGCAAAAAAGAAGATTCAATCTGTGCTACAGCCCCTAGATATTTTATTGGAAAAAACTCCCTTTCGCTTGACTGATAAGTTAATCCCAGGACATTTTGGGCATGTTGCTATCTGGACAGGAACGAAAGAAGAGATCATAGATATCGGGGTGTGGGATGATCAGCATGTGAAACAATATGCTGATAAAATAAGTGATGGTGTTAACTCCAATTCAAAAGACAACTTTCAAATCATTGAAGCGCTTAGAAATGGTGTACAGCTGAGTACCCTTGATCACTTTATGAATATTGATGACTTTGCGATCTTGCGCCCAGTATTTAAAGAAGGTAAGGAAGAGGGGCATACGAAGGAGGCGCTCATTATGGCTTTTAAACAATTGGGTAAAAAATATGATTTCAATTTTGATGTAAATACTACTGATAAGATTGTATGCTCTGAATTGGCTTATGTGTCATTTCCTACGGTCGATTGGCCAACAGAGAAAATGCTGGGTAGATATAGTATCAGCCCAGACAATGTAGCCAAATTGGCCTGGACCAATGTCCCGCTTAAGTTAGTTATGTTCTACCATGATGGTGAGTTGATCGATGAGGATCAGCAAGTAGAAAAAATGAAAGAGCTAATGAGTCTCTAGCATTTAAGGTGTTAGTTGAAAAATAAAAAAATGGTAGTCCGTATTTCGGGCTACCATTTTTATTTAATCTTCAAATGATTGACTGTCTCTAGTGTTCTTTTGTACCGCTATAGCTGAGAACATACTCATCATATAGGCCATACTGTAAAAGCCCTTTTCACTTAATAGAAGCTCTGCATTCCACAAGCCTACGATTAGAAGAACGACAGCGGATAATGTCGAAAACCAGCTTAAACCATAATATATATCAGTTACAGGAAGACCTTCAAGCCGATCTCTTACACTTTTTTGAACTGAAATCACTGCAAATAATCCAAATAACAATACTGTAAAGTAATACCCCTTTTCATTGAGCATCATATCTGCGTTATATAATCCAATCATAAAGCCAGTAATTCCAGTAATCAAGGTCAACCATGACACAGAAATAAAGGCGTTTGATGGTTTATGTAAATTCTCGTTTGATAGATTCACTCTAATCTCGTCTTTCAATTTTTCCTCGTTCATAACATTATTTTGTTTAGTACGATTCAAAATTGGGATAATGAAAACTGAATTCCATTTACATATGTAAAGAAGTTACTTTAACCTCTTTTGGCTCTTATACGGCTTAGTTGTGTTGGTGTAATACCCAGGTAGGAAGCGATGTGATATTGGGTGATATCATTTTCAAGGCCAGGGAATTCCTTTTGAAACAAAGCATAGCGTTCCGTAGCGTCATTTACAATAAGTGACATTTCTCTTTTTTCTTTTTCCACAAAAAAGTCCTCAGCAATTTTACGATTAAGACGCTCTATACTAGGGTGTTCATCATATAAGGAGACAATATCATCAAAAGTAGCCTCGAGAATATTGCAATCTGTTAGACATTGAATATCGATAATGGCGGGCTTCTTCTTTATAAGAGAGGCATATGCTGCTGTAATTGCAGGATCCTTAATAAATAGTTTGTTAAACTCTTCCCCTTCCTTATCCTTATAAAGGACACGCATCAACCCTTTTTCTAGAAACGCGAGTTTCTTCGCCTTTTCTCCATGACGAGCGTAGTAGTCATCTTTTTGTAATACTGCTGGCTTAAATAGGCTTCTCAATGCCGCCAATGAGTCTTCGGGGATATCTGTTATGTTCTGAAAGTAAGACGAGAATGAGTCCATATTATTGCTATTATTTATTCAGATAAATGTAAGCAATGAATTGAAGATTATGCTACCATTCTATTAACCACTTGTAATCTAACTATCATACTTGATATGTTACAGTGATTAAAGTAATGAAACCTGTGCAGCTGTTTTTAAACTAGACTACACAGTTTCATTTAAATTATTAAGACACTTCTTGCAGCTTAAGTTTATCTGCATGCATATCTCTCAGCTTCTTAATTTTAGGATCAATCACCACTCTGCAATAGCCTGAGCTAGTGTTATTGTTATAGAAATCCTGATGCTCTGCCTCTGCTGGATAAAATACACCAACTGCTGAAACTTGAGTTACGATAGGCGAGGAAAAAGATCCCTTTATTTCACTTATCACCTTGGCAACAGTAGCTTTCTGTATATCATCATGATAGAAAATGGCAGAACGGTATTGCGTACCTCTATCAGCACCCTGTCTATCGAGGGTAGTAGGGTCATGGCTGGTCATGAAAATAGTAATGAGATCTTCATAACTAATCACTCTTGGATCAAAAGTCACTTGTACTACCTCTGCATGTCCAGTAGTTCCAGAACCGATTTCCCTATAACTAGGATTTTTGATTGTCCCACCAGTATATCCAGATACTATGTTTTCAACTCCTCTTAATCTTTGCACTACTGCTTCAATACACCAGAAGCATCCACCTCCAAATGTTGCGATTTGTCTATTTTCCATCTTTTGTCAATTTTATTGATTCTGAGTTAATACAATATCTGAGCTTACTTGGCTCAGGTCCATCAGGAAATACATGCCCCAAATGGCTTCCACAGGTATTGCACATTGCTTCAACTCTTGTCATCCCAAATGATTTATCCCCATCATATTTGACGGCATTCTCTGTTATGGGCTGTGTGAAACTTGGCCAGCCAGATCCTGATTCAAATTTGATTGTGGAATCAAATAAATCACTATCACAGCATACACAGCTATATACCCCTGGATCATGTGCATTGCACAATTCTCCACTAAAGCTTCTCTCTGTTCCTTTTTCACGCGTTATTCGAAATTGCTCAGGGGTTAGTAGTGCCTTCCATTCCTCATTCGTCTTATCGACTCTGAAATTTGGCTCAGGATTACCTTTTTCGGTAAATTCGATTACTTCTTTCCATGTTATTAACATATCATTCTCCTTTGATAATTTGACATATACAAACCTAACACATTTTATACCCTAAGAGTTATGAAAAAATTCCCGAATAGTGGTAAATATTTCCTTTGAGTATTGAAACTAGTTTCAAAAGGGGATAAATTAATTATCACGAAATGATGTGGGAGATTCTCCAACACGTGATCTGAAAAACTTACTGAATGTTTGAATATCAGTAAAGTTGATATCATATGCTATCTCCTGTACAGATTTGTCACTATGCTTCAATAGACGTTTTGCTTCCAACAGTCTTCGTTCGTTGATGATTTGCAGTGGGGTCTTATCTATATATTTTCCAAAAATATTGGACAAAGTCTTAGGTGACTTATGTAATAGATTAGCATAATCAGATACTTTTGAAAGTGTCTTAAAATGCTTGTGTACTAGGTAGTTATACTCTTTAATAATTCCAACGCTTTCTACATCTATTGGTAAATGTTCATGTTCGTTTTTATAAACTCGTAGGCAAAGAATCAAGAACCGTTTCAGTAGGTTTTTCAACATTTCTAATTTCAGATCATCCGATTCCTCCATTTCCATTTGGAAAATTTCCCAAAGCAGCATGAATTGCTTCTTTTTATCTGCTGGTATTACAATTTTTGGAATTTGAGAGGTCCCAAAAAACAACAAACCTTTACATCCCACTTCACTGTCTTGATCTTCTACACAATGAAAGGGCTGATTGAATTGTAGCACATTCATCCTTTCAAATTCAAATTCACCCAACGTATGATACGCTGTAAGGAATATAACCTCATCTTTCTTAATAAAGACGCTCTCATTATCAATCATAAATTCTGCAGTATTTCCAGTGTTCCATATCACGCTCAATCCTGTTTTCAAGTCTTGATTGAACATATAACTTCTTTCTGGTAGAATTTCTGAGACAAAGATCGTCTCAGACAGTTCTCCTTCAAACTTCTTCTTAAGTGCAGGACTACTAATTGGATGATGGTAATGATGATCCATTGGCTAATTCTATTGTTTCGATAAACCTACTTAAATAATGATCAACAATCTTAATAATAAGACTTCGATAATTACACAAAATAAGTAATCGCAAATCTGATATATCAAAAATTTTCTGGAAGACCTATCAGATACTGATTGCAAAGATCTCTTTTATAAAATTCAATTTTTATAACAAAGGGAAATATTGACCATCAATAGGGAAAATCAGCCTAACCAATGCAATCGCTCATCTACAATATTTGCACAGTCAATTACAAAACATTATATAAAAAATAAACGAAAGAAAATGGGAAATCAAATTGAAAAAAACCTCAAACACGTTCATGAACTATTAGCTAAAGGTGGATTTATTGAAGCCATGGAAACTTATTTGCATGATGCTGTAGAACTTCGAGAGGCAAATGGAGACGCAAAGATTGGTAAAGCATTTTGTGTTAAGTTTGAGGATGACTTTATAAAAAATGATTTAGAAGAATTCATTGGTTACGAAGTGGGAAATTATGCAGTAAATGGTAATCATTCATTCTATGACGCTGTGATGACTCTGAAACTTAAAGATGGCAGTACAATGGTATCTGAACAAGTCGTTGCGACCGAGTGGAAAGATGGTAAAATATACAAAGAACGTTACTATCACGCTTAATTATAAATAACAATTTCATATTCAAATTATTACAAATGGATAATATCACTTTATATGGTGCTGATTGGTGCCCAGATTGCCTTAGGGCCAAATCATTTTTAGCTAATAACAATATCGATTACACTTTTATCGATGTTGATTTAGACAAAGAGGCTACAAGTAAAGTAGAAGCCATAAATAATGGAAAACGTATTATCCCTACTGTAATAATTAATGACAAATCTTTCACTAATCCCGACAATACAGAGCTGGCCTCTGTATTGGGGATTAATGAAGTTGGCAGAGTTCTATTATTTGGAGCTGACTGGTGTCCTGATTGCCGTAGAGCTAAGAATTTTCTTAGAGACAATGGTGTCAACTTCGAATTCATTGATGTAGATAGCAATGATTGGGCAACACAAAAGGTAGAAGAGATCAATAATGGTAAAAGAATAATCCCGACTATTTTGATTGATGGTGTACCATACACTAATCCGGACAATACTCAGTTAACTGAATTGTTATCGATCAATATCAAAAAGGAGCATAAGGTATTTGACACGATTATTATTGGTGGCGGTGCCGCTGGGTTAACCGCTTCGATCTATGCGCAGCGAGATCGATTCGACACACTCATCTTAGAAAAAAGGAATATTGGTGGAAATGCTTTTCTGACTGAGAAGATTGAAAACTATCCCGGGTTTCAATCTATATCTGGTCCTAAACTGATGGAGAAGATGGAGGAACAAGCGACTACTTACGGAGCCGTGATAAAAACAGGGGAGGAGGTGCTGAATATCAAGAAAGAAAATGATCTATTTTTAATTAAGACGAAGAGCGCAACTTATCATGGTAAAACAGTCGTACTTTCAACAGGATCGACTTATAGAAAGATAGGAATACCAAATGAGGAAGAACTCATAGGGTCGGGGATTCATTTCTGTGCGACTTGTGATGGGGCATTTTACAGAGATAAAGATATCATTGTTATTGGTGGCGGCAATTCAGCGTTGGAAGAAGGAATATTTTTAGCAGGATTTTGTAGAAGCGTAAAGATCATCCATCGATCTCCAAAATTTTCCGCTTCAGAAACGTATGTTGAGAAATTATCAACTATCGATAATATCACGACTTATATGGACAAATCATCTATTGAGTTCATCGCAAACGACAAGGATTTATTTGAAGGTTTACGAGTAATGGATAATCAAACGAATGAAGAGCAAATCATTACTGCAGACGGTGCATTTATATTTATTGGACTAATTCCAAATACAGATCCATTCAAAGGCATAATAGAACTCGATAAAAGCGGATTTATCCAAACCACAGATTTGGCAGAAACTTCTGTTAAGGGAATATTTGCAGCAGGGGATTGTAGGGAAGGTGCTATTGCTCAAGTAGCAGCAGCGACTGGAGAAGGGGTACTGGCGAGTTATGGGATTCGAAAACATCTCAAATAAAAAATGACTAATATTGAATTGAAATAACCAAACGCTATTTAAAGATGACAAACCTTATTGAAAACATCAAATCCTATTTCATCAAAAAGGATGAAGGAAAATCACCCTTAAGTGCGCCTGAAGGAATGTGCCCAACATGTTGGGGTCATGATGAATGGGATAATCAATATTATAAAGTGGTCAGGGATAAACATTTACTCAATAAAGACATCTATAGTAGCTTTATAAGTAAGATAGTGGATAAGCACGTGACCACCTCCCATAAGCATGGGAATAAGTACATCTGTACAACCTGTGACAAAGAACTGTGACCTTAACCATACATAATACCTTATAAGGAAAGCAATGGAGTGGTATATTCCAATAACTATCTTACCCGGCATCGGAATGCTAGTATTATCAACGACTTCTCAAATGATGACATTGAGTGGAGAGGTCAATAGTCTTCTTATTGATAGATGCAGCAATTTTGATCACATGATCGCCAGGAAAAAAATTAAACAACTAGGACTGCTTACAAGAGCTAGTACCGCATTATATATTGCTTCAGGTCTTTATGTCCTGTCAGGTATTTTTGGTGTCTTGGAGGTTCTGCGCGTGATAGCTAATCCTATTTTATACTTAGGAACCTTATTCTTTTTTTCAGCCTTGGTATTCCTAATAATATACGCGCTTAGAACCGTTCGAATTAGAGAGTTACAATTCGATAATAATAAAAATTTGTGATGGATACCTACGAAATAATAATCTTGCAAACGCTTCTGAAGGTTACTTAACGGGTGTCAACTTTTAAATGGAAGATTGATGATTTTAAAGATGGCAGAGTCATAGAGAATTGAACTACAGACTTTATATTATAGGTTTTAACTATTGTGTTTTAATTAAAAAAACGGTAACCTAGAGTATGAAATTCGAATATAACTTTGTTTAGTCTTGAAATATCTAATTTCAGTTCTTGCGATCATTTTTAGTATTAGTCTGAGTTTATCGGCACAAGTAAACCTTGATTCTCTATGGGTGGTATGGAATAACCCTAATCAACCAGATACTATTCGCCTTCAAGCTATGGACAATATTGCCTGGGACGGATATCTTTTTAGCCAACCAGACAGTTCCTACTACTTCTCACAACAACAATATGACTATGCCAAAAGCAAGGGGCTAAAAAAACAGATGGCTAGGGCTGTGAGCACACAAGGGACATCATTATTTATTAGAGGTAATTATAGTAGTGCTATAGACCATTACAAGCAAGGTTTAGCAATCTGGCGGGAAATTGATAATAAAAAAGGTATTGCAGATAGCTTTAATAATCTTGGGAGTATTTACAAGTCACAGGGGAACTACAGCATGGCGATTGAATTTTATAACAAAAGTTTAACTGTCAGGGAGAAAATTGGGAATAAAAAAGGTGTTGCAGATAGTTTTAATAATCTTGGAATTAGCTACAAGTTACAAGGTAACTACAGCATTGCGATCGATTACTATAACCGAAGTTTAATTATCCGGGAGGAAATTCAGGATCAGAAAGGTGTTGCCAGTTCTTTGAATAACATCGGTAATATATACAGAGCACAAGGCGATTATAGCGTTGCTATTAAATATTATAACCGATGTTTAACCATTATGGAAGAAATTGGGGATAAAAAAGGTGTTGCGAGCCCCATAAATAACATCGGGAATATTTATTATGAACAAGGGAACTATGCCCTCGCCATTAAATATTATAATCGGTGCTTAACTATTATGGAAGAAATCGAAGATGAAAATGGTATTGGAAATTCCTTACATAACATCGGGAGAGTTTATTATGAACAAGGTGATTATGCCAGTGCTAATGACTATCAAATTCGTAGCCTAGTAATCAGGGAAGAAATTGGAGATAAACACGGAATAGCAGAATGTTTAAACAGCATCGGGAATATTTACGGTGCACAAGAAAATTATGGAAAAGCGATAGATCATCTTATACAGAGTTTAACTATTAGGGAGGAGATTGGGGATAAACCGGGGGTCGCAGAATGTTTGAATCATCTAGGAGTTATTTACAATACCCAGGGTAACTATAATACTGCTTTAAGATACAATTTACGATCCTTGAAAATAGCGAAAGAGGTTGGTGCTGTGGCACAAGTCAGGGACGCTGCCCAAGCTTTATATATTAGTAATAAATCTACAGATAAACCCCTCGAGGCATTAGAGATGTATGAGCTTTATGTTAGCACTCGAGACAGTATTTTAAGTGAAAAAAACCAACGAGAAATCATTCGTCAGGAGTATAAGTATGAATATGAAAAACTGACCATAGCTGATAGCATTAAAAACATTCAGGCTATTCAAGTTCAAGAATTTTTGTTGGAGACCGAAATTTTTAAAAATAAAAGAAAACAACAACAAGCATATTTTCTATATGGAGGAATTTTCCTCTTATTGTCCTTACTTTTTCTATTGTACAATGGATTTCGCATAGCTACCAAACGAAAGAAAATCATTGAAAAACAAAAAATTCTTGTTGACTATGCCAATAACGAGCTAATAGAAAAAAATCATGAAATTCAAACTCAAGCTGATCTGATTAATGAAATTAATGAGGAAATTAATTTGATAAATGAGTCTTTAGAAAGTAAGGTGAAAGAACGAACAGCAAAAATTGAATTACAGAATAGTAAACTTAGGAAGTTTTCTTTTTCCAATTCACATGAAGTTAGGGCTCCTCTTGCAAGACTTTTGGGATTGATCAATTTATGGAATGATAAAAGAGTAAAAGTAGAAGAGCGAAATTTCCTCGTAGAAAAAATATCATATTCTGCATTGGAATTGGATGAGATTGTCAGGAAACTGACTGTGATGCTAGATGAAGAAGAAATTGACTCGATCTAATTGTTTTTTTATATCAAAAACATTGAATTATGATTTGTAAGACAGCCTTTATTCTTCTTAAGAAGAACAAAAAATTATAGATAAATCGTGTCAATTCTCTTCTAAAGTGTGAGTATTTTTTAAATACTTTTAAATTCAAATTGAAAAAGTCGAGTCATAATATAAATAGTGTAAAATGTCTATTAAGCCCCAAACTCAATACACTAAAAGCGGTCGAATAAATATAGCCTACCAAGTTTTCGGTTCTGGTTCAATTGATTTAGTCTATATACCAGGTTGGGTATCCAATATTGATTTGATGTGGGGATGTCCGGAGTTAGTTAGTTTCCTGGAGGTATTAGGAAAAACCTGCCGGGTGATTCTTTTTGATAAAAGAGGGACAGGTCTTTCAGACAGAGTAGTAGAGTTGTCCACATTGGAGGAAAGAATGGACGATATTAGAGCTGTCATGGATGCCATAGGCTCCGATAAAGCCGTTTTATTTGGACACTCTGAAGGAGGGTGTGTATCAGCATTGTTTGCAGCGACCTATCCTAACCGAGTAATTTCTATGATCACTTTTGGCATCTTTGCCAAGCGTAGATTTTCTCCTGAATACCCTTGGGCACCAACAGATGAGGAGCGTCAGGGTGTTTATGATATGATTGAAAATAGCTGGGGTAGTGGAAATATGAATTTAGAATCCCTCGCACCTTCTAAAGCTCATGATAAGGTATTTATGGAATGGTTGGCTAACTATTTTCGTTCAGGGGCAAGTCCGAGTGCCGCGATGGTACTTACCAAGATGAATACCCAACTAGATATCATTAATATTCTAGGATCTATTAAGGTCCCTACTTTAATAATGCAACGTGCACATGATATAGATGTGAAAATAGAAGAAGGGCGATTTATTGCTGATCGGATCAAGGGTGCCAAGTTTGTAGAGCTGGAAGGTAAAGATCATTTGTTTTGGGTAGGGAATACCTCTGAGGTATTAGACGAGATGAAGACATTTATCACCAACGTACTCCCGGAAACAATTTATGAAGAACGACTTTACACCTTACTAGCTGCTCGAATATTACCTTTTGATAGAGTTACAACTAACCCCCAGGAAGTTATCAATCAGTTGGTGAAAAGGTATAGAGGTGAAATAGTACAGTACAATAACGAAATTTTCACAGCCGTTTTCGAAGGTCCTAGTAAATCCGTGCATTGTGGTTTAGATATGATTGGTGTTCTACAAAGTCTAAATGTTCAGCTTGCAATAGGGATTGATATCAAAGAAAGCGCAGTGGATGAGATTCACTTCATTAGCGCTAAAACCCAAAAGCTTATAGAGGCTATTTTATAACCAGCTAAACCTAATCAAATCTTAGTTACTCAACCGGTGAAGTTCTTACTATCCGGAGCTGGACTAAATCTGATCCCGCATAAGACCATAATTGAACCAAATACTGGTGAATCACTTTCATTATTTACTGTGAAAGATCAATTAGAAATTAAAAATAAATCTGAAATTGGGATTAAGAAGTCCACTTTACAAAATGATTCTTTTCTAGAAGATATACTTCAAGTCATAGAAAAGCATTTGAGTGATG
>JAWUWD010000067.1:0-27852 GCA_034112085.1 Cyclobacteriaceae bacterium | reverse complement strand
AGAGAAGTTAGGCGAACGGTTATTGACCAATAACTACAAAGAATTACTTCTCATCAATGAGGAAAAGGAAACTTTGTTGAAAGAGATTCATCATCGGGTGAAGAATAATCTCCAACTGATCTCGAGTATCATCTACATCCGTATGACTGGAATGCCCAATTCGCTGACCAAAAGTTTTTTAAGTGAAACAAGGCAAAAAATCAACTCCATTGCACTGATTCACGAGACGCTACTTCAGCAAACAGAATCAACAAAAGAAGTGGATATTGACAACTATCTTTCTAAGCTTATGTCAGATATGCAAGTGGCTTATGCCAGTGATCATGCTGCTGTTAATCTTTCTATTGATATTGACCCCATTATGGTTTCTATAGATGTGGCGATCAATTGCAGTATGATTGTGACCGAGCTCTTTGCCAATTCTATCAAGCATGCGGATAAAGCCCATATTACAGAATGCAATATTGGTTTAAGCCTGCACAAGAAAAGTCACGGAATAGAATTCGTCATGAGTGATAACGGTCCTGGCATCCCTGATGATATACGGCCAGGGAAACACAATTCTTTCGGAATGAAGTTGTTGGATGTATTCTTCAAACAGCTGGAAGCTGAGGTAATTATTGAAGGAACGAAGGGGACTGTTTATAGACTGCTTTTTAAATTGTAGGGATATTTTTTTATAATATAGGGTGTATTATTTTAGTTTAAATTTGTAAAACATGGACATACTCAAATCAAAAATACTAATTGTAGAGGATTCATTTATTGTCGCCCTGCACTTAAAAACGACATTAGAAAGTGAGGGATATCAAGTACTGGATAGTTGTCCTTCTGGTGAGGAAGCCCTTGAAGTCCTTAGCAAAGAAAAACCATCACTCGTACTCATGGATATCATGATCAAAGGGGATATGGATGGCATTGAGACAGCTGCTATCATCAAGGAAAAGTATGGTATTCCCATCATTTACATTAGTGCTTTGAGTGATAAGGCCACGATCAAGCGCGCCAAGCTTACACAACCGTATGGGTTCTTGATCAAACCTTTTGAAGATCGCGCGGTCTTTACGACCGTTGAAATGGCCATCCATAAACATGAGATGGAGTTGAAGTTAAGGCAAAGTGAACAACGATTTACGGCTGCAGTACACTCCATCAATGATGCGATAATAGTTGTAGACACCAACTGCTGTATCACTTTTTATAATGCGAGTGCAAGCGCAATTATGCAGCGCAATGAAGAAGAGATCATCGGTAAACCTATTGGTGATGTATTACATCTCAAGGATGCCACCACCAATGAAGTACTCGAAAATCCTATTCAGTGTTCTGCTGAGCTTCATGTTAGTTCTTTACCCGCCAATCTTTCTCTTATCTCAAAAGACGGATCTGAAATTTATATTGGGGAGAGTAGTCTGAGTCTACTATCCACGGGTAATAGCGATGTGAATGGGCTGGTTATTTCTTTCCGAGATATTACTGAAAAAAGACAGCAAGAAGAATTATTGAAAAATGCCGATCGTGAAAAGACAGCTGCACTGATACAAGGTCAAGAGAATGAAAGAAGCCGTATTGCTAGAGATCTTCATGATGGCTTAGGTCAGATGCTTAATGCTATTAAGATGAATGCAAGTGTCATCGCTCCTGCTAAGAAAAGTATGTCAGGATTATATACCCTTATTGATGAGGCTATTCAAGAGTGCGTCAGAATATCAGAAAATCTGTTACCTTCCAAGTTAAATGATTTTGATTTAGGCACTTGTTTGAAGTCATTATGTGAACAATTGGATCCGAATTTTAAGTCAAGTATTTCCTTCAAAAATGGAGGGACGGTGATAGCAATGAACCATAAACTAAAGATAAACTTATACCGTATTGCGCAAGAGGCCATCAATAATGCGATTAAACATGCAGATGCTAAGAATATTGTCGTCTCACTAAAAAAGGAAAAGGATGTCATCTTATTGAGCATTCACGATGATGGCGATAAGAAAGCTGCATTAAATCATCATAACATGGATGAAGGTCATGGCTTGACGAACATGTCTGATCGAGCAAAAATGATGGGAGGAAGATTAAGCATTGGCAAAACGGAAGCATTGGGTTGGTTGATTGAGGCAAAAGTACCTTTTCTAGATAATTAGCAATATGACAAAACAGAAAATTTTAATAGCAGATGACCACGCGATGATTCGTGAAGGAATAAAAATCTTGCTCAAGAAAAAGAAAGAATATGAGGTCATAGGCGAAGCTGTAAACGGACTCGATGCCGTGGAAAAGTTTAAAAACCTGAATCCAGATTTGGTGATCCTTGATATTTCCATGCCCGAACTATCAGGGATGGAAGCAGCCAAGGAAATATTAAATATTGACCCGGCAGCATTGATTATAATTCTCTCCATGTATGATGATGAAGATTATATTCGCCTATGTCTTGAAATAGGTGTGAAGAGTTATGTCGTAAAGAGTGAAAGTAGTGAAGAGCTTGTTGATGCTGTTAAAAATGTGCTGGCAGGGGAAAGTTATTATAGCAGTCGGGTGCAGCAGGTGATTGTGAAAAATTATACTTCGAGTGCCAAAAAGAACAAGAAGGAACAGCTTGTGAAACTCACCTCGCGTGAGTTGGAAGTGGTGAAATTAATTTCTGAGGGCTTGACTAGCCACGAAATCGCAAAAAAACTATTTATCAGTTCAAGAACAGTAGAAACGCATCGCTCCAACTTACTGTCCAAAGCAGATGCCAAAAATTCAATGGAATTGTTAAGAAAACTTAGCGATTTGAATATTTTTTAAAGCACGGATAAAGGCATATGCCTACCTATAACCTCCAACCTATCTTCAGCCTCTAAGTTCGAGTTTCGAACGACTGTGTTCACAGTTTGTTGATGCATGCCCATGCAAAGTGATATGAAATCTCATGAAGTAATCGTTCGGTGTGAAATGCACATATACGTATTTCTACTTAGTTAAATTCGTTAAATACACAGTGTAAAAAATCCCAAAAATCCTGTATGGTGAACTAATCCTATTTTTTACATTTTTGTAATAGCCATAAGTGATAGTAGGTAATACTAATTTCTAGGAACTAAGATAGGGGAGGAAAATATGGGTCATCATCATGAAAGGAATCGTACTAATGAGCAGGAGGGGGGCACTCAAATGAGTTTGAGAAAGCAGTCATCTTTAGAAGACTCTCAGGCATCGCTGATCGCACAACTTCAAGGGCAAGTTCTCAACTTGAGGCAAACCATTGATTACAATCACGATGTCTTGATGGAAGCTAAAGATGGGGTGATCAAAATAGATAATAATCGTATCATAATATTTTGCAACAAGGCGGCAACTTCTATGTTCGGTTATCTGCCAGGTGATCTGTTGGGGCTAAATGTGAAGATACTAATGCCCCAAAGACACAAGGGGAACTATAGCCTTTTTTTTAAGTCCAGTGAGCTAAACGCAGCCCAGCAGGCAGTCGAGACCAACCAAGAACTGGAAGCCACTAAGAAAGATGGATCTAAATTTTGGATTGATTTTTCTGTTGTGAAAAAGAGAAAAGGAGCGGACTTAGAGCACACCATATTTATTAAGGATATATCAGCGCAAAAAGTAGTCGTTGATTCTTTGGCTGAATTACACCGTGAATTAGACGCCAGAATAAATCTTGTCAATGTTTCGTGTGTAGTTTCTGAATTGGACTTAAATGGAAATATCACTTACGTGAATGACCTCATGTGTGAACTGTCACAGTACACCAGAGAGGAATGTATTGGCCAGCCCCATAGTATGTTTCGTCATCAGGATACGCCCGTGCCTTTCTTTGATGATTTATGGACAACCCTAAAATCAGGCAAGACTTTCCGAGGTATTTTGAAAAATCGGAAAAAGGATGGCAGTGCCTATTGGGAAGATGCCGTAATCTCGCCCGTTCTAGGGTCTGACGGACAGCCTATAAAGTACATTGGTGTTCGATACGTGATAACTGATCTGATCGAACGAGAGGAAGAATTAAAAAAATTGAATGAAGAGCAGGCTGATAATCTACTAACGCTCAATGAGCTCATGGTAGAAAAGGAAACACAAACACTTCTATTTGAAAAAGTAAACGGTCAAATGGAGAAATTCCTATACAGCACTTCTCATGATTTGCGCTCTCCTATCACTACCATAATGGGTTTAGTGCAGATAATGCGCATGGAAATTAAGGACGAAACCGTGAGGGACTATATTTCCAAAATAGAAAAAAGCGCCAATAAGCTTGATAAGACTATAAAGGATATTATGACGTATTCGATAAGTGCCTATCAGCATTTGGATAGTCAGCGGATTGATTTTAAGCGTTTGGCCTGGGAAATATGGAATGGTCAGAGTGACCATGACGCTTTTCATAAAATAAGAATGGAAATAGCCGTAAAGGGAGAAGCAGTATTCTTTATCGATATCAAAAGAATGAAAACTATTCTCACAAAACTTATTGACAATGCCCTGCAGTTTCATGATGTGAATAAGGCTTTACCATTTATACGCATAATCATCGCTGTTGAAAGTGAGCAAGTGACTTTAGAAGTCGCAGACAATGGTATAGGGATAGGGGCTTCTTATCTGAATGAAATCTTCACTATGTTTTTTAAGGCATCACATATATCCACAGGGGCAGGTCTTGGATTGTTTTTGGTCAAGGAAGCTATGGCCCAACTTCGTGGTGAAATTGAAGTTGAATCTGAAATCGGATTTGGAAGTGTTTTCCGTATTATTATCCCGAATTCTCACAAAGGAAAATTAATGCATCGTAAAATGTTGTTAATGAATCCTAAGAGCACTGACAGCCAGTAGACTCCGTAGAAATACCCACATAAATTGGTAGAAAGGTGTAGTAATAAAATACCGTTTTATAAGGATTTCATCATACTACATTACTCTATAGCTTTACTCTCGTTCTGAAATATCAATTGTTCACTACAACAATAAAGAAATGGAAACTGAAATAATTGCGCTTCAAATTGAGTTGAAATCAACGCTCAGTATTGACAAGGAGTTCAGCTTTAATAAGACCATGCTACATGCCGTGCAATCCGGCCTTAGTGTGATTTATGGTGAAGTCTTTATTTGGTCATGCGGCAACCACTTAGGTGTATGGGTAGTCGGTCAAGATCCGGAGCTTCTGTTTAGAACTTTTTCACATCATTCGGACCATTACAAAGAAATACAAATCCTAGATTCGACTAATTCTATTTCACTATTAGAAGAGGTAGCACAAGGTACATCGTGGACTGAATGTGATTTGAATTCAAGAATGACCTCCATGCAATTTGGTTACAAACTTTCCAAAGAGCTAGATAGTTTTGGGGTAGATCTGCTTCCATTAATTAAGAGTGGAATGAATACCCTTCAAAATCTTGATAATAAAGTTGGAGGCAATCATAAGAAAAAAATGTTAGGCAGTGATTCAATTAGAAAGCAAGATGATACGGTCGCAATTGCCTATAACGCATTCTGTCAATTTTCATTTAACTAATAGTACAATTCACAATGATCATTTCTATTGTAAATCATAAAGGCGGAACAGGCAAAACAACTACCAGTATCAATTTGGGTAGTGCGCTCACTGCGGAAGGGTACCGTGTCTTATTAGTCGACTTTGATGCACAAGGTAGCCTCTCTTATTCCTTAGGAATAGATGATTCGCAAGCAACTATAGCGGAAGTATTATTAGAAGAGGTTCAAATTGATGAAGTGATACAAACGCGAGAATCAATAGATGTAATTCCAGCGTTTTCATCACTTGCTGATGTTGAATTGGCGATTGCAAAAGCGGACGAACAATATAGCCACTTGAAAAATGCACTAGATGGTCTTACCGAATATGATTTCATATTGATCGACTGTTCTCCTTCACTTTCTTTATTGACACTCAATGCCCTTACTGCCTCCGATTTTGTGATTATCCCTATGCAAATGGATGTGTTGGCATTGCGTGGATTGGACTCCATGCTAGAGACCATTAAGAAAGTCAATCATATCAACTCGGGTCTGTCTGTACTAGGGATACTGATAGTGATGGCTGATAGACGTAGAAATATGTATCAGGAAATTCAAAACCATATAAAGTCTAATTATGCGATACGATTATTTAATCAGACCATTCGTACCAATGTGAAAGCTGCAGAGGCGCCCTCTCATGGCAAAAGTGTCGTGAGCTATGCGCCCACTTCATCAACCGCAATGGACTACCGATCCTTAGCCAATGAAATAATAGGACTGGCAAAACAACCACATCATTCTTCAGCTCAAATGGCTGAATCTTGAAAAATAAAAAAACTACTAACAATATCACTACAAATCAAACAACATGGCACTCGGAAATAACCTCAAAAAAGAAAAACTGATACCCAATGGGACAGCATCAAAATCAAAAGAAAAATTAACTGAAAAAACAACTATGGAAAATCAAGCACAAGTAGCAGAGCCAAAATCTAAAGCCAAGTCTAAAGAAAATGGAAACGGCCTCTCGGATGATCTTATGTTGGATATGAAAGGTCAAATAAACGCGATTAATGAGGCGTTTGCGATGATTGAATTTGAGCCAACAGGAAACATTATTAAAGCCAACGATAATTTTCTTGGTGCGATGGGCTACGACCTCGATGAAATTGAGGGTAGTCACCACAGAATGTTTGTAGATGCAGCGTATGCTGGTAGTGGCGATTATAAAAAATTCTGGAACGACCTGAAAAGTGGGAAATCACAATCTGGTGAGTTTCAGAGAATTGATAAAAATGGAAATGTCGTTTGGCTAATGGCCTCTTACACGCCCGTATTTGATGAGAGAGGAAAAGTCGTCAAAGTAGTTAAACTCGCTACCAATATCACAGAATCCAAAGAACTGAATGCAGACTTTGCTGGTCAGGTAGATGCCATGAGTAAATCACAGGCGGTCATTTCATTCGACATGGATGGCACGATTAGAAATGCAAACGATGCATTCTTGGATGCCATGGGGTATAGCTTATCCGAAGTGAAGGGTCAACATCACAGCATCTTTGTCGAGAGTGGATATGGCAGGACTCCTGCATACAAAGATTTTTGGGCAAAGTTGAACCGGGGAGAATTTATATCCGAAGAGTTCAAGCGAATTGGCAAAGCGGGCAATGAAGTATGGATACAGGCTTCATACAACCCAATTCTGGATCTTAACGGAAATCCTTATAAAGTCGTAAAATTTGCTAGCGTAGTTACCGAGCAGAAAATGATGAATGCCAACTTCGAAGGTCAACTGGAGGCTATTGGCAAATCTAATGCGGTCATTGAATTTAATATGGATGGCACGATTATCACCGCCAACGATAACTTTTTAGGCGCATTGGGAGGCTATACTCAGAGTGAGGTGGAAGGCAAGCATCACCGCATATTTGTTGATTCAGCGACTGCTCAGTCTGCTGATTATGCAGACTTTTGGCGTAAATTAAATGACGGTCAATTTTTTGTTGGCACGTACACACGTATTAGCAAGCAAGGCAAGGATGTGTATATCCAGGCCTCTTATAATCCTATCATGGATTTGAATGGGAAGCCATTTAAAGTGGTGAAGTATGCGCTGGATATGACCGAAGTGATCACGGCTATCAAAGGCATGGCCGATGGTGACTTAACCTACCGTTGTGACACATCGGTGGACAATGGCGGTCTAACTGCCGAGGTGAATAAAGCACTCGAAAAACTTACTTCAGTGTTGTCTAATATTAGTGAGGCATCTGATGTGGTGGCTCAGTCTTCTGATTTATTACAGAAGAAGACAGATGATATGAAGCGCAATACCGCAGAGGTAGCGACTGCTATTTCACAAATGGCCAAAGGTGCGCAAGACCAGGCTTCACGTACAGATGAGTCTTCTAAAATGATCGATCATGTGATGACTTCCTCCAATGACATGGAAGAAAAATCAAATGTGATTAATAAAGCTGCAGAAAAAGGATTGGAAAGTTCGAACGAAGGAATGAAGACCTTAAAGGTCTTGGTGGAGAATATGACCGGTATCAAAGACTCAGCAAGTGTGACTTCTGATTCTATCGGTGTATTGACAGAACGTACCGAAGAGATTGGTCGCACACTCAAAGTCATTACAGACATCGCAAGTCAAACTAACTTACTCGCGCTGAATGCGGCAATTGAAGCTGCCCGTGCGGGTGATGCAGGTCGTGGATTTGCTGTGGTAGCAGAGGAAATCAGGAAATTGGCAGAAGACTCTCGCCAGTCGGCCGTTGAGATTGAAAAAATCATTGGCGATGTGCAAAAAGACACCCAATCTGCTGGTAAGGCAATAACAACGATGGAGTCTAGTGTCAAAGAGGGAAATAAATCTAGTGTGGAAGCCGAGCTTATCTTCAAGGAGATTGCTGATTCGACAGAGCAGACATTCGGAGCTTCTAAGGAAATACAAACTGCGACTACTTCGCAGAAGGAGTCGATTGGTTCAGTGGTGAAAAACTTCGAGCAAATAGTAGTAGTGTCTGAAGAGACAGCTGCAGGGACACAACAGGTGGCCAGTTCTAGCCAGGAGATGAGTGCAGGGATGGAAGAAATAGCAAAAGCTGGAGATGAGCTTTCTGCAGTTGCTGCCGAATTACAGGCTGGTATCGAACAGTTTAAAATTAAATAATAACTATTGGCTTAGGCGTTGCTCGACTCCATCAGTGAGTCGGTGCAGCACTTAACAATGGTGACAAATTATTATAATCTTAAAGCATATCAAACATGGCAAAAAATACAGATAAAAAAACATCCGATAAGGAAGACGAACAAGGTTCTCTTCAGATTGTGGTGTTCAAATTGGGACAAGAAGAATACGGTTTGCACATCGATCAAATTAAAGAAGTAGTGCTCACTCCTAACATTACCGAAATGCCGCAAACTGCATCCTTTGTGAAAGGAGTGGCAAACATACGTGGCAATGTAATCGCCATTTTCGATCTAGAGGATCGTTTTGGTTTGGAGAAAGACGGTGTAGATACGCGCACAGGTAATTATACCTTGGTGGTAGAAAGCGAAGATATTAAGTTGGGTCTATTGGTTGATGAAGTGCCAAATACAGTTTCTATTAAAATTAGTGATTTGGACGAATCAGTAAGTATCATCAATGACGCCAGTACAGAGACCAACTATATTAAAGGGATTATTAAGTCAGGCGAACGATTGATCATTATGATAGATATCTTCAAAGTGATTAGTCAGGAAGAGACGGACACTTTAAAGAAAGCGTCAGGGACTGCAGAATTAGCAGCATGACAGATTACACACTAAACATTGGTGATTTGGTGGTGAGTGACCAAAGTAATGTGACTTATACCTGCTTTGGATTAGGTTCATGCATAGGGTTGTTTCTGCACGATCGTACTACTGGGATTTCGGGTGGAGCACATATCATGCTTCCTGAAACATTGCAGACGTCAACAACTTTTGGTAAATACTATTCTGTGAAAAGTTCAGTAGAAGAGCTGTTAAGTCAATTCAAAAGTAAAGGAAGCACGCTTTTAAACCTGCGTGCTAAACTCACCGGTGGTGCCAATATACTGAGTGCGGGATCAAGTTATAGTACTGGGGTGAGAAATGCTGAAGGCGTCTTGAAATACCTTATTCAAAACAATGTTTTTATTGCGGCCTCAGACACAGGAGGCTTACTCTGCAGAACAGCAAAATATAATTGCCAATCGGGAGAGATGCTTGTGCGTAATCCAATATCTAAAGAATATAAAATTTACTAAAATTAAATATCATGGGAAAGAGTGTATTAATCGTTGACGACTCCTTGTATATGCGTACCATTATTAAAGATGCGTTGGAAGAAGCTGGATTTGTTGTTGTAGGCCAGGCTGCCAATGGAGAAGAAGCTATTGATTTGGCTTTCGAACTTCAACCTGACTTGATAACACTAGATAATATTTTGCCAGACATGATTGGTACGGATATCTTGAAAGTATATCAGGAAGAAGAACTTAAATCAAAAATAGTAATGATCAGTGCCGTAGGTCAGGAGTCTGTAGTGAATGAAGGACTCAGCCTAGGCGCTAAAGCCTACATTGTTAAGCCTTTTACGAGTGAGCAATTGGTTGCTGAAATGACAAAAGCTTAACGGTAAGTTACTATGACATCCAATAAAATCCGAACCCTATTAATCGATGATTCCGCATTTATGCGAAAGGTAATCGGTGATGTGATCAATAATGATGACTCACTAGAGCTTGTAGGTATAGCTCATGGAGGCCGGAGCGGTTGTGAAATGGCGCTTAAATTAAAACCAGATGTGGTCATCACAGATATGGTAATGCCAGACTTCGATGGCATGTATGTGGTGAAGACCCTATTGAAACAAGGTCCGATGCCTATTATTATTCTAAGCTCCCTTGATAAAGGGAACACACGTATTTTTGAGGCCCTTCAAGAAGGAGCCTTCGAATTTATCGACAAACCTAGTGACATGGAATCTGTCAGGGAAGGTAAATATCGTTTGGCAGAATTGGTTAGAGCGGCTGCACGTTCAGACATCAGTGTATTGAAAGCAAAGCAACTTGATCATCAAAACAGCCATGCACATACATTCAAACAAACAACGAATTATGATGTCGTAATAATTGGCGCCAGTACCGGAGGGCCTAGTGCGGTGGAGTCGGTTGTCAATAACTTGCCTAAAAATTTGAATATCCCTGTCATCGTGGTGCAGCACATGCCCCCTCGATTTCTAGAGACTTTTGCTGTCAGGCTCAATGAAAATAGTCCGATTCCTGTAAAACTTGCCCGTAAGGGAGGGTCTATAAAAGGTGGCATCATCTACCTAGCTTGTGGCGAATCCAATATGCGAATTGAAAATAACATTACGTCAGGAGAACCTATGTTCACTTTCACCAAAAAGGTTTATAAAGAATACAATAGCCCTTCCATCGATTGTTTATTCGAATCAGTCGCAAGTTTCTATGGTGCTAGAAGCATTGGAGTCATCTTGACTGGCATGGGTAGAGATGGGACTATGGGGCTAGGAAAGATAAAAAAAGCAGGAGGCTTCACCATTGCGCAGGATGAAAAATCGTCCGTAGTATATGGCATGCCTAAATCAGCTTTTGATGAGGGTACAGTCAAGCAAGTGGTGAGGTTAAATGAAATTCCGGGATTTATTGTGAGTTGTTTATAGTATCTAAAATTGAACAAGATGAAAAACAAAGAGGAAGAATATAAAGAAATATTTTTATCGGAAGCGCTAGATAACTTCGAAGAAATAAATCGCCTATTGACTCATATAGAAAAAAATGTAGGTGATAAGAAATCAATAGATGAGTTGTTCAGAATTACCCATACGCTGAAAGGCAATGCTGCAGGTATGGGTTTCACCGGAATTGCTGAAATGGGTCATGTATTGGAAGATCTGTTTGGAGAGGTACGTGAAGGGCGGATTACCCTGGATGCAGCTATCTTTGGACCACTCTTTAAGGCGGTTGATGTATTGGGTAGCCTTGTGAATGCAATCAAAGATGGCAGTGCAGTAAAGTATAAAGGAATTAAGACAAAACTTCAAGTAATCATAACGCGGGCTACTAAGGAACAAAGCGATAACAAAGAAAAAGCCGCGGTCACTGTGGATAGTACGGTTGAATCCAGCCCGATAAAAAAAGAAACTGCAGAGGAAATCAAGCCAGAAATAGAAACGGCAGAAATATTGACCGAATCAGACGAAGCCGAGGAGGATGAAGAATCGAATGAAGAAGAGGATGTTAAGGTGTCATTTTCTGACCTGGTTCAGGTGCCTGTACGTAAACTGGATAATCTTATGAATTTGGTGGGGGAGCTCATCATTGAGAAAGATAGAATATTAGCGAGCAATATCAGTAACGGAATAAATTCAACCAGCGAATATGCAAGATTAAGTCGAATCAGCTCTGATTTGCAATATTCTGTAATGGATGTACGCCTGGTGCAGGTTGGCTTTTTGTTCAATAAATTTCATCGGGTGGTGCGTGATGCAGCAAATCTGGAAAAGAAAAACGTAGCGCTAAAATTAAGTGGTGCGGATACAGAAATAGATAGAAATGTACTGCAAGTAATAAGTGATTCTCTTATTCACCTTATTCGAAATTGTGTCGGTCATGGAATAGAAAGTCCAAGTGAAAGGAAAAAATTGGGTAAGGAGGTTGATGGAAACATATGGCTGGGTGCTAGACTAGATACCGATGCAGTGATCATCGAGATCCGTGATGATGGAAAAGGCTTGAATTATGACAAAATAAAAAGCAAGGCTATTGGCAACGGATTGATCACGAAAGAAGAGGCAGGTTTACTCAGCGATGAGGAACTGAGCATGTTGATATTTGAGCCAGGTTTTTCAACGATGGATCAAGTAACGGCTATTTCCGGTAGGGGAGTCGGGATGGATGTGGTTAAGAAGACCATGGACTCTATTGGCGGCACGATAAAAGTATTTAGTGAAGCGGGCGAGGGAACGACCATTCAAATGACTTTACCATCCTCGATGGCTGTAAAATCTTGCTTGCTATTTGATTTAAGAACAGAAGTATATGCCATACCACTTGCATATACTGAGTCAGTGATCTCACTATATAAAACAGATATCCACAAAGCTGGTGGAGGGCTAGTAGCGACACATCTCGGGAAAAATATTGCGGTAGTCTTTCTAAAGGATGTGTTCGATCAACAATTAGAAGGCACAGGCTATACCTCAAATGTTTTACAGAACTCTTTCAAGTCTGTCCACCCAGAAGAGAAGTTGGATATCGTGGTAGTTACTTTCGGCAATCGTACGGTTGGTTTTGTAGTAGATAAATTATTGCAACAAAGGGAAATTGTAGAAAAACCCTTGATGAAACCTGTAGATAGGATTCGGTTTATCAGTGGCGTGACCATACTAGGAAGTGGGAATGTCTGCTTGGTGTTAAATGTACCACATCTACTAAATTTTATTTTCAGCCTTACAGCGAATTCGAAAAATATTAAAACTTCAAAATAACCAACGGAAATGAGTAATAAAATAGCGGAAAAATTCATCATAGATATTCTAAACTCAGGGTTCAAACGAGCTGCTAAGTCATTTTCACAACTCATTGGCAAAAAGGTGTCAATAACCAATACTCAGCCTGTAATATTGGTTAAGCATGGTGAAGATGATTCTCCATTGGCAGAAAAAGAAGAAGGTGATTTGATTGTTCTTACGACCCAACTGATGGGTGAAATCACGGGAAAGAGCTTCCTTATATTAAGTGACGCAGAGAGTCAGGAGATTTTCAAGACCCTTGGCCTCAAATTATCAGAGGAACTTAAAGAAGGCTTTTTACTTGAAATTGACAATATTATCTCCGCTACTGTTATTGCTGATATCTGCAATGAACTTGGTGTCGAAGTCTATGGAGATGTTCCTCATTTATTTCACGTTCATGCCAGTGAACTTGATGAGTTTATGAAGTCTAAAGTTAGTGAAGCGGATATGGCGAGTATTGTTTTTTCCAATACCACTTTTCACTTTGACGTAGGCGATGATATTCATCCACAGTTTATTTGGAGATTTAGCAATGAAATATTTAATATTATCCCAGCTGATAAATTAAAAGCAATACAATGAAAAAGCAGTTAATATTTTTTCACTTACTATTTATGGTGGCTATGATGGGCATCGTATGGTTGGTGTTGGCTGGAGGAAACTATTGGCTCATATTTGGGATGATCTTCATAGGATTGGTAATGGTCGGCATGATCTTGAAGAGTTGGATGGACTATCTTAGAATTCTTGTCAATCAATCTTCCCAGGCCCTAAGTGGAAAAAATATTATAAAATCAAATTGGTCATTTGATCACCTGGATCAGATTAATAAGAACCATGAATTAATAAAAAATAAATTTGAAACCTCAGCACAATTGATCACCAATTTGGCTAAAAATGAAGAGCAGAGTTCGGATAATAATCTCTTGGCAGATGATCCAATAGGGATGGCGCTTCAAAATATTCGGGTGGATATGAACAAGCTAAAAGAAGAGGATGCAAAACGCACCTGGATAAATCAAGGTCTTGCCCACTTCAGCGAAATACTGCGCAATAAAGCAGAGATTAAGGAATATTGTCATCAGATTATTAGCCACCTGGTGAAGTATATTGAGGCCAATCAAGGAGGAGTGTACATAGAGTACACCAACGAATCCAATGAACGCTATGTGGAATTAAGTGCATGCTACGCATATGACAAGCGTAAGTTTTTGGAAAAGAAAATAAACGAAGGCCAAGGTATAATAGGCCAATGTATGTTGGAAAAAGAGTTAATATTCTTGACGGATATTCCAAATAACTATGTGAACATCACTTCTGGCCTTGGTGAAGCGACTCCTCGCAATATTGTAGTGGCTCCGCTCATTTTTAACGAGAAATTTTATGGTGCTATTGAAATAGCACTGTTTGATGTGATGAAGCCTCATCAAGTGGAATTTTTGAAAAAGGTATGTGACAACATTGCCTCCGAAATTGCCTCCCTTAAAAACATTCAGGAAACTCAAATCTTGTTGTCCGAATCAAATGTTCTCACACAAGAATTACAATCGAGTGAGGAAGAGATGCGGCAAAATATCGAAGAACTAGCGGCAACCCAAGAAGAAATGGAACGCAAGCAGTCAGAACTCTCGAGTGTGCTAAATGCCATTGATGGCACATTGGCTACTGCAGAGTTTGATATGACAGGAAATATTAGAAGCGGGAATAAGATTTTCCTTGCATTGATGCACTATAAAGAAGAAGATATTTTGAATATAGGTATCAAATCATTGATGGGAGAGGACACCCAAAGCGTAATGATGTGGGAGAATCTACGTTTGGGTAAATTCTTTTCGGGAGAATTTAAGATGAAAGATAAGAATGGAAAAGAGTTGTGGCTCACCGGAACTTTCAACCCCATCATGATTAACGGAAATGAGCCTCAAAAGGTGCTGATGTTTGCACAGTTTACCACAGAAGAAAAAGAAAAAATACATGATTTAAATACGACTGTAAATGCATTTAAATCATCTATGCCTATCATCGTGTTCAACGATGAATTTACCTGTAAAACGAGTAATAAGATGTTCCTTGACCTATTTGGGCTGTCGCGGCTTAATTTGCGAACCAAGTCAATACTTGATTTGATTAGCCCCTACTATCATGAAATGTGGGATAGTAAGAAAAAGGAGCTGATGAAGGAAGGGGAGTTGAATTTGACTATACCGATGGCGTTAGTTTCAGACACCGTTATTTATGAAACAAAATTTTTCGTTTCAAGAAATTTAGAAGGACGCATATCAAAAATAATTTTACTACTTATTAGAGAAAATATGGATGAAAACCAGGGAGAAAGTCCTGCTTTAATGACCTCGCTTAAGTGACCTATATTTCTAATGTGACTGATGCTGAGATACAGTCACTTACCGAGAGTATTTTAACCAGGTATGGCATTGATTTTACTTGTTATGAGCCAAAGTCTCTTAAAAGAAGGATTTTACGACTTTTGAATAATCTGGAGCTTGCTTCTATTCATGAACTGTGGTTGAGATTTTTACGCGACCCTCAATTTGTGTACACGTTTATGAATGAGATAAGTGTCGGAATGACCTCAATGTTTAGAGATCCAGACATGTGGAAAATATTAAAAACACGTATAAATTCAGATTTTGGAGCAGCACCATTAATCGACATCTGGCATGCTGGATGTTCGACAGGAGAAGAAGTTTATAGTATGGGTATTTTGCTTGAAGAAATAAATATGCGACACAAGGCAAAGGCAGTCGCAACTGATTTTAATCAAGACGCACTTCTGACGTCAAAAGAAGGTATTTATCATAAAATAAAAATGATTGAGAATGAAAATAATTTCCGAAAATACAGTCTGCTAGGTGATTTTGGTAAATACTACCAAAGGGATGTGAATCAATGTGTGATGGATGCAAATTTGATCAATCATGTGAAATTTTCTTATCAAAATTTGATTACAGAAACACCGCCATCTCCATTTGCTTTTGACATGATATTATGTAGAAATGTGATGATTTATTTTGATACAAAAGCAAAGATAAAACTATTAAATGAATTTTATCAAGCGCTGAAGCCTGGAGGGTTGTTTATTATTGGGTTTTTTGACACGATGAGTCATTTAATTGATGATGATAAATTTGAGCTAATTGACGATAGGGCTAAGATATTTCGAAGGTTATAAGTTTATAATTTAATTAATTTAACTATGGATGAAACATTAAGAAAGAAGATAAATCTTCTCGTACATTTGGCAAAATCTGATGGGAAATTTCATGTTTCTGAAACTGCCTTTTTAAAAGATTTGTTAAGGAAAAATGATGAAAATGATTACGATTTTGAGACGGAAGGTCTTGACGATGATCCTTTGAAAAGTATTTCTTCAAAACTGGATAAGCAGGAGTTGTTATACTGGTGTTTACAGTTGATTAAGGCAGATGGTATCATTCATCCTGATGAAGTGGCTTTTTGCAAAGAACTGTCTATAAAACTAAATTTCGACCCATTGATAATAGATACTTATTCGAATAAGTTACTACCTACATTTGATATTTTTTGCGAAGAATCTCAAGGTTTTGAGGGTTGATAGAACAACTCACATGCTATTCTAATTAAGTAAATCAATTTATTAAAATACTACATTCCTTTCAAACACCATTCAGCAGTTGTCCATTAATAATGAGTATTAATGATCTCTGGTTTTGAGCTGTGTTGGGTTTTTATACCCAGTGCATTGACAATCTAAGGACGGATTTATTGGGCTTCTACCTTCATAAGACTCTGAGGTTGATATATATTAATCGTATATGCCGCTAGTCAATTGCGTACATCTGAGCAGGTTTTCAAACAAGCTTGTAATTATGAAAGCACACGGTTTTTAGATTTTTTGTGCTGATCTATCTTTTTGTTGCTTGTCAATTGGCTTGGCAGAATAAGTAGGACAAGTGTAAGAAACACAGGAAGACAAGAAGAGGACGAGAGCAGCGAATATGAGTAATTTTCTTTGCATAATATTTTATTTATTACCTGGTGAACTTCTCATAAAACTACACTTATTGTATTAAGATTAAATCAGTATAATAACTGATTTTAAATACGGGAAAACACCTAGGCTAAGTTGTCTGATTTCTATCGAGGCCAGCAAGGGGTTAGAGGCATGTCCTCGGATTTCATCTTTTGGTGTTTTAAGAAATAATTGCATAGTTCAGTATGTGAATTTAGATGCTAGAATTTAGTCATATTGACCATTCAAAAAACCGCCCAATTGGTTTTATTGAATGTTTTACTGTGTTTATACAAGTAATTGATAGTCAACACTAGAAATAGCCTTGCCGAGGCCACTATTCACGATATAGTATTATCTCTAAATTAGGTCCATATCTCATTCGATCTGGTTAGAATAATAGGAGAGCTATCAGTTATGAGAATTGTATGTTCATACTGATTTATATGCTCTCCTTTATTTCCAACTAAAGTCCAGCCATCATTTAAGTCAACTGCTATAGTTGAAATTGTAGAAATAAAAGTTTCAATAGCTACTTTTTCTTGATTGGTCTTAACTCGATAGTTTAGATTATTTTCAGGTTCTTCATGGAGACTTTTGCCGACTCCATGACCAACTAAGTTTTTAATAGTATTTACTTTCAATATTGAGTTGATCAATCACCATGAAAAGTATAAATTAAGGCCATAAGGATAACACCAATAATAATTGTACTCTTAATTATCAGAAAGAGTTGAAAGAAAATCTGGAATATTTACTCTGCTAGCCCACCGCCAATACTTTAGGACAAAAAGGTTAAAATAAAAAAGGAGCCCATAACTCTAGTGGCTATTTTATGAGTATTGGTGAGTTTTCTATTTGTCATTTTCTAGAAGATCTTAGTTGAATGACTATGACGTTATATGTTTAATTATTGATTGGGTCATTGGCAAAGTGTTGGCCACCTATGGAAGCTTCAAACATTAACCCTCCTATGGCTTGAGTAAATACCGCTACACCATATTCATACGATACATCAGCAGACACTCCCTTTTTTAGGGCTACGGCTGAAGCTTGCCCATCGAACTTCAATTTGTTATTCATGAATCTCTCAAAGGCAGCTTTGTTTTGGAAGAAAATGACCTCGCTATACTGCTGTCCACCAAATTGAAACCCGAAGGTGAATTGCATCAGTTTGGAGGGGCCAACGATTTTATGATTTTTGTACACCACTCCTTTGCCAGCCGCGCCACCAAGAGTTATCCCTCCCTTTGTCACTTTTGGGAAAATGGCATATCCGTATGAACTGTCATAGTAGGCTTGAAGGTCTGGTGCTGCTTCGATCATTGACAGTAATACTTCTGTCGATTTCACTGCCAATTCAGAATTAGACTCTGTAGCCTGCGCAGTTGATGTAAGGCTGTTTAGTACAAATGTTGTCACTGCTAAAAATGTGATTACTGTAGTTTTCATAATTTGAGTATTTAGATTATTAATTAATTGAGCTAATTATTTAAGATTGAGGTATTTGTGGTTACAGAATTTTCGGAAATTCTACTTCTAAAAGTAGACGCGGTACATGAGGTTAGGAAACATGCCAAACTGAGTTACATGGCCAACGGAGTTTGCTTCATTTTCATCATAATACTCGGATAGTTTGCCCCGGGTGTTAGTCAGATTGTCAATGTTCAAGAACAATTCATGAGTTGCTTTGGGTTTGTTCCATTTGTAGCTTGCCGATAGCGTTACTTGGTAGATATCTTCAATTTTGTTTTCATAGGCCTTATCATAATCCCAGTAGGAATTATTCTCAGCATCTACCGCCAGATTTCCCTGGACATCACGCAGTAGTGGTAAGACTTTTTTACCACCTCCAAAGAATATCTTGGCATTGAGGCCGAACGTTTTATTTTTCTTTTCCCCAAGATTATCCCACTCTTTACCAGCCAAAATATTGATCAAATAGTTGCCGTTGTATTGCGTGTTGCGCTCAATACCTTCCAATGATTTGTAGGTAGAACTGTAGATTGAACTGTTGAACATGAAGTAGTAGTTGTCGAAAAATCGCTCGAGTGTAAATTCTGCTCCGTAGTTCCTACCGGTACCTTCGTTCACTAAATCCACGTATTGGAATTCCAAGCCTTCATTGATCGTAGCATAATAGCTTGTGTCAAGGTTTTCAACTGGCAAATTGTACAAGTGCTGATAGTACAACTCCACTTTTCCCATTAGGTTTTCTGTGAAGCGTTTTTCATAACCTAGCACAAAATGGTGTGCTTTCAATAGCCCCAGATCCTCGTTTGGCTGAGTGATCGTACCATCTACTGATTCTACTTTAGCGAAATAATTGTGTATGCTTTCCATGTTACTATGGTTGCCATATCCGGCATTGACAGAATTGGTTCCATTCAATTTCCAGTTAATAGCAATTCTCGGTTCAATGGTGCTTTTTTTATTGAGAAGTACATTCATGTTATGCACTCCGGTCACAAGCGTGATATCTTCATTTAGTCTGTGCTTCCAGCTGATGAAGTTGCGTATAGTTCCTACCGTTTCGTTGAAATTGGCCAGCGTAAATCGTGTGGAACCATCATCTTGTAGTCGATTTTGATCAAAGTCGAAAGCAAAAAGAGAATATTTGGTGCCGGCTTGAATTTTATCCTTGGCGCCAAATTTGCTGTGAAAGGTGAGCGCTCCTTGGTAGCTCGAATTCCGCAAGCGACTATTAAAATTTAAGTTTGGACTACTAACTGAATCGCGCAAAAAATCGCCATTACTATCCAAAATATCAATAGTTTTTAACTCAAAGATCTCATCGGTAATGCCATCACTTGAATAAGAAAGGGAGCTCTCAAGATAACTATTTTCTGAAACATTTATGGTGTGATTTACGCCTATAGTTAATAGGTAGGACTCTTTCTTAAAGTCTTCGGTAATCTCAGTACGCATGCTGCCGTCACCCGGGGTATTCCACAGTTCAGGGGTTACATCCTCGAAGACGAAATCACTTAGACCACTCAATGCGAAAATAGAAAATATCCCTGCTTTTTTGGTCGGCAAGAGTACTTTGAAAGCTGCATCCTGAAAATTCGGGATGCCTCCTAAGTCAACTAGGCCAAGGTCTCCAGCTATACCGGCAGTCGAGTATCGGTAGTTGACCAAATACGAGCCACCGTATCCTTTCTTAAACGGACCTTCAACAGTTAAATCAGTACCTAACAAACCGAACCCAAATGTAGACTCGAATTTTTCGTTGTTTCCCGCTCTCAGTTTTATGTCATAGACACCTGACAAAACATCTCCGTATTCTGGAGAGAATGCACCGGTGTAGAAGTCGGAGGTTGCCAGGAGGTTATTATTTAGTGCACTAATAGAGCCACCTGCTGAGTTTTGATCTGCAAAATGATTGGGGTTAGAGATTTGCACCCCTTCCAGTCGCCACTGAATATACTTGGGCGAATTTCCCCGCACGATAATGTTATTGCCTCCATCTTGAGCAGTAGCTACGCCCGCAAAACTAGATACGATTCTCGATGGATCATTAACGCCTCCAGCATAACGACTCGTTTCCTCAGGAGAAACGGAACGACCGCTCACAAGCGACATCTCATCTGTAGCTTGCCCTTTGTTCTGATGAGCAGTGATGACCACTTCCTGCATCTTGAAGATAGATTCCTGCATACTTAAGTTCAGGATGACTTCCTTACCGGAGTTTACTACAATATTCGGGATGGTTTTTTCTTCGTAACCTAGGTAGCTTAATTGTAAGGTAATCCTTCCTACTGGAACATTTTCCAATCTGAATTCACCGTTCAAGTCGGTGACATTACCAATCAATGGATCGGTTCCAGGAATTAGTGCGGCAGCACCAATCAGCGGTAACTGACTATCGAGGTCTATAATTTTCCCTCTTACCGTTTGAGTGAGCTCTTGCCCAAGACAAATGGAACTAATTAATAGAATAAAAGAAAGGGATACAAGTTCTCTAATCTGGGGTAGTCTAGCTATTTTAGTGATTACACCAATTTTTGAATTTTTATTTAGTTCTTTCATTTCCAATATTATTTTGTTGTTGTGATTAATTAGGAGTCAATTATTTATCCTATACCATAAGGGCTATGGTTGAATGATTTGAATAAAGGCTCTAGCTGTTTATTTTTAAGCAGCAGCCGATTTGTTATAGATTACTGGCATTTGACCTTTCCACTTATTCCATAAAGCACCGTCACTTATTAAATGAGCCATAAAATGACTAACATTTATACGACTTATTTGACCTGCGTTAAAAATGGCACTTCTAGTTGGCGAAGCATGTATTTCATATGCCGTTACTTCTTCTTCATTGATTAAACCGTCTGGTCTAACAGCAACCCATTCTATAAAATGATTGTTTTGACCGATTTTCGTTCGTAAATAATCGGCTGCCTGCTCGTTGTCTACATGAGGAGGCAATAGCAAACGAAGGAGCCCAATAACACATTTTTGAGCAAGGGAGATAGGTTCGTTTAAGTCACGATTACGGTTGCCCGTAGTATTCATCAAAATGAATTTAGTTGGTTGCGTTGGCTTGTTAACTTCTATTGCTGCACATAGTCTGCGAGTAACGTCTGTGACAAGTTTTCGAGGCTGTCCATAAATGCCTTTCCAATTCATATTATGTCCAAGACAAGAAGCAACTTCTTGACAACCAGCAATATGTTCACTCATCTCTGAGTCGCTAAGTTCTAGTATGCTTGCGCAGATAATTTGCAAGCTGTTATTCCTTTTCCAAGATTCTGGTAGTTTTTCAGGGGACCTTACAATCACTTTAACGTTTTGTCCTCGCTTGAGCAGTTGCTCCACCAAGTTCATGCCTGTTGCGCCACTTGCGCCTACTACTAGAGTTGTCTTTTGATTTGGCTCTTTCATTTTCACAGTTTATTTATTGTTGTGATTAATTATGAGACAAATGTATTTTACAAAGAGCGAGAGATTGTTCTGAATCGCACTAAGGAAGCACGGAATTATAATTCCGTACAAATTCGGGAAGGGTAGAAGGTACTGGTCTTATTTTACAGCTTGAGGAACTGCTTAGGCGTTACTCCAGTTTCTTTCTTGAAAGAAGTATTAAACACCGTTTTAGAATTAAAACCACTTTCATACGCTAAACCTTCTATGGTCAGGTGCGCATTTTTTGGAGCTTTGGCTTTCATTTTGAATGCTTCAATCCTGTATTTATTGATAAATTCATTATAGTTTTTATCGAAACTATTGTTCAGCAACCAAGAAAGGTGGTTAGGGTGAATTTCAATCTGACTAGCCAACTCACGCAATGATAAATCAGGGTTTAAAAAAGGCTCATTTTCCGAAAGATAGGCTAACAGTCGACTTGAATACTCTGCCGACTTAGTAGCATCAAGTAAGGCACTCTTTTGCTTGGTGACACCTTCTCTTTGATCTATTTGAAATATCGTTGTCTTAAACGCATCATATCTAGGGTCCTCTTTCAGAGCATTAACTATGGGGTCAACAAATCTTAGAAACAGTAAAAAGGAGTTATTCGAGGTGGCTTGTGCTACCCATGCAAAAGCTTTGTCGAGGTCACCCATAACTACGTACATCATAAAAAGGTAGGAATCTGCGGCAAAACCATCTACCTCTTTTGATTGTGCAATTAGTTTTTCTAAATAGATGGAAGTATTATCTAGATCCTTCTTTAAGGCATGGGCCAGTCCAACAATTCCAGTTTTTTCTCCTAGGATAATTATTTCGGATGGAATGGTCTCAAAATAATTAATTACTTCATCATACCGGCCAAGTTGAAGTAGGCAGGTTGCTTTAATAGAGTGGGCAGGAATGTTTTTATCATTAGTAGATAAACATTGGTCCATCATTTCTAACGACTGGAGATAATCTTCAATCATGTATTGATAATAACCTCTAAAAAATCGAGTTTCTTCCGACAGCGGGTTTATACTCAGTGCTATTTCAAGATGATTGCTTGAATTTTCTAGATCTCCCGAAAGAGTATATAGGAAAGCCATATTTTGCTGAGCTACCGCATTATTGGGATTAAGAGCAATTGCCTTCTTTCCTTCTATTAGTGCTTTATTATAATCAGATTCAATAAAAAAGGCTTGATTCGATAATTGATAGTGAACCCCAGAAGACTGACCATTCAGTACAAGAGCCTGATTCGTGTGATTTATTGTTTTTCCCCATCCCTCTTCGAATGGTATAGCAGTGGTTGTGCCTAGAAAACTATAACATTCGGCCAATCCTAAATGTGCGTCAGCATATTTAGAATCAAGCCCTAGTGCTTTTTCATAAAGTGAGATAGCAATATTTGTATCTTCAGAGTTCCATTTTTTCTCGTAAAATTTTGCCTTTAAGCAATATTCATAGGCATTAATATTGTCCGTCTTTTTTGTGACAAGTGGGGCATTGATTTCTAAGTGACCAAAATTCTCTCTTAGTTTATCAGCTATTAATAGACTCACTTCATCTTGTATTTCAAAAACATTTTCTAGCTTCCTGTCCCAGGTTTCTGACCAAAAATGATAATCTTCTTTAACTTGAATTAGTTGCGCTGTAATCCTGAGGGAATTGCCAGATAATCGTACACTGCCTTCTAAAATTGTAGAAACACCAAGCTTCTTTCCAATTTCAGTAATTGGAATATTCTTGCCTTTGAAAAAGAAAGAAGACGTTCTAGAGGTTACTTTTAAATTTCGAATTTTAGCTAAAGCGTTAATAATTTCCTCAGTTATACCGTCACTAAAATACTCATTGTCTTTACTGTCGCTAAAATTTACAAAAGGTAATACAGCGATTGTATTGTTTATCGTTTCCTGTTTACTGTTTAAATCTGTGGAATGAGGACTCTGAATTCCTTTATGTGATTTTGACTTCATAGACTATGACAAAAATAATAGAATCTGTCCGTATAGCAATAATACTGAATGGCGACTTACGGTAAAAAAAAATCGCTGAAAGGGAGTGGCCTTATTGAACATAAAAGGTAGTTAAAAGGCATATTTTTACCTTTAGAGAATAGGGAATTTTTGGTAACGAGATAATTAGTCCTATTGGAATTATGTGATTTGGCATTTGGATAACGATATAGTCTTTTGATTAGCCAGTGGGTTTCAATCTGAATGATACTTCCATGAATTTTTTCAAATAGTGAAGTGGTTTTGTGCTTCTGGAGTGCAGGTTGAAATCAGAGAGTTGAAAGTCATTCTTCATTGAAAACGTGTTTGCTTATATTGATGAGACCGATTATTATTTCATATTTTTTTTGAGAAGTTCGCTATTAATTCCATCAAGAAAATTATAAAGTGAACTGAAAAGTTGGTAATAGGAGCTAAATTGGGTCTAAGATTAATATTTAATATTTATGTTTTTTCGCCAATTTATATTATTGAATGTTCTACACATTATCCATATTATAATAATTAATACTGCAAAAATCTCTAGCTAGGCTAATTTCATCGCCCATAAAATTTTGAGTTATTGAGGATCAATAATATCTAGTTAGTTCATTGGCTCCAAATGGAGTAAAAGCTAAAATCACAACATAGATTCAGAGTGGCTTTGGATGATTTATTTCAATTGTTTATCAAATTCTATATCTGTATAAAATATACTCATCTGTTGAAAGTTAAATTAAGCAACATTATCAAAAATCATATGGAGAATTCTCCATCCTACTGGCATAATTTTTTATTGTCATACTAATTGAATTTAGATTACTTTAGTAAAATAATTAGATACATTTATAATCACTCTAGTACACGTTTTTATGTCAAAATCACTTATTTATATTATCGAAGATGATAAGGCTCTTGGAATGATTTTAAAAAAAGTCTTAACTGTAAATGGTTACGAAAATATAGAGGTCTTTAGTGATGGAAGGCATTGCATCGATGAATTACATAAAAAACCAGCGCTAATTATTCTAGATTTTAGTTTAGAAACAATGAATGGATTAGACGTACTAAAAATAATTAAATCCAAACGTCCCAAAAGTAAAGTTGTCATATTCTCATCCTTAGCAAATGATACTGAATTAATGGATAAGTGTAAGGCCGGAGGAGCGTTGGCTTGTTTTAATAAAAATGATTCTGGTAGAAATGAGCTAATCTCTTGGATAGATAAAAACCTCAATTCTGGATTTTTATCTATGTTTAAATAGCTAGTGCCACTTCAATAGGTTGTACTAAATCTGGATAAAAAAAGTCTACTCCTTCAAGAAGAATCAATTCATTATCAAAACTAATAGTTAATACTAACTACAGTTATCAATCAATACTGAGTTTCACATCTTTATATTTGCAGTAATATGATAGGCCAATGCTGATGTTATGAAGTATATATGAAAAGTCAAAGTATATAAACCAATTCTCAGGAGCAAGATGGAGCTATTTTAGTATCGAATTACCCAGTTATCCTATCAGATTCTAGCAGGTATCGGAGTTCTTCGACAAAGCATTTTAAGGTAAACATACAAAAACTGAGCATTCAATTTACAGCTCTATTTCTGTATTTTTAACAAAATTTAATTCATGAATAAAATTAAAGGTGTCTTAACCATATGCATCCTTGTAGGTACATGTTCGTTTCCAACACAGGCACAATCAATACTCGATGATCTTGAATGGTTTGAGTATTTTTTTCAGTCAAATAGTATTGATAATGTTGACAATTCCCTTGCCAATACACAAGCTAAAATAATGGATGCTCAGGAAACATTTGACAAGCCTGCTGAAGCAATGGCTATGAAAGAATTTGGCCTTTTGCACCTTACTCAAACTTACGAGTATGATAAAGCAATGAAGTATTTTTTAGAAGCTTTGGCTTTTGAGGAAAATAATAAAATAGAAAAGGGTAAAATATTTACTTATTTGGCCATTGCCAAAGTTTTTGAAAAGGTTGAAATATATTATAAAAGTGCAGAATTTATTAATAAAGCACTATCGCAAGAAGAAACTAAAAACAGTATTCATCTAAAAGTTTATTTATTAATTCAACTGGGTAAGTTGAATACCTTAATGAACAAACTGGAGTTGGCAAGCGAGAATTTTGAAGAAATTTTATCACATAAAGGTCAATTTGAGAAGAAGTATGAGGCTGAGACTTACTTTAGTTTAGGTCAGATTGAAAAGTTGAAAGGTAGTTTTGTAAACTCTTTAGATTTCCATAAAAAAGCTCTTGCGATTCAACGAAGATTTGGTGACAGGCTTAACGAGAGTATTTCGCTTTATACCATCGGGCAATTGTACTGGGCAATGCAAAATCAAGAGCGTGCATTGGCCAATTATGAAGCGGCTATTGATGTGAAAACAGGATTGAAGGACATCGCAGGGATTTCCAAAACCTACCTTAACGCTGGCCGGCTATATTACGACATTAAAAACTATGATCGTGCGATTGTAAATCTAGAGTTGGCACTTCAAAATGCGTTAAAAGTCAATATTCCAACGGTCATTAGAGATTGCTATTTAAATCTTAGCCAGTGTTATCGTCAACAAAATAATTATCAAAGAGCACTTGACTATCAAGAAGAATTTTTAGCCATGAATGAGTTCCTTGAAAATGATAAAGGGGAACAGCAATTGGTGAAAATTCAGAACCGATACAGCGCTGATAACTTTCAAGCAAAAATTTCCAAATTGGATCAAGACCGACTAAAAAAAGAGCAAGAACTGATAGAGCAATTAGCGTTTAGAAAAAATTTATTAATACTAACTGCATTTATTTTAGTGGTAGCGGTGCTGTTACTTATCCTCTATTTTGTGAAGCTTCACTCGAATAGGAAATTAACGATACTGAATAAAAAAGTAGCGAAGCAAAACGATGAACTGCATGACTTGAATGCTACTAAAGATAAATTTTTCTCCATCATCAGTCATGATCTGAAAGGACCTCTAAATTCATTATCATCCTTCACCTATTTGCTGACAGATCATATAGAAAGTATGACTAAGGAAGAAATTCAAACCTTAGCTAAAGATCTAGACAAATCACAAAAAAACCTTTATGCGCTACTGGAAAATTTACTTGAATGGTCTCAATCTCAAACGGGGAAAATAGAATTCACGCCTGAAAATTTCGACTTAGTTGAAGTCATTAAGGACAATAGAGAATTGCTTTTGGCTCAAGCAGAAAATAAAAAGATTGAGTTAGTTATAAACGTACCTAGTGAAAAGGAAAGCGTATTTGTCAACAAAAATGCAATCAATACAGTAATCCGTAATTTAATATCTAATGCGATTAAGTTCACTCCGGCAGAAGGAAGCATCACCATGTCCATGAATAGATTAGAGAGTGAAATTGTTATTTCTGTAAAGGATACGGGCATTGGCATGAATAAAGTCGTAATTGATAAATTGTTTAGAATTGACACTAAGTACTCAACCAAAGGTACGGCAGACGAAAAAGGTACAGGCTTGGGATTAATACTTTGTAAAGAGTTTATCGAAAATTGCGGGGGTAGCATTTGGGTACAAAGTGAAGTTGATAAAGGATCTACTTTCAGCTTTAGTATACCTTTACAAAATTGATAAACAAAATTCTGTAATTGTTAAATAATGAAAGTAGCTCTTTCAACTCTAATTGGGACTATAAATGTTATTCAAAGGAAAAATCTATCCATTTCTATTGAACTCGTACCGTTAAATTCGATAGTTAGTCATGTTCTTAAGGCTTGAGTTTGCTGTACTATGAACATAGAAAGTAGGGTTTTGAATACCCAGTACGGTGACTTTCAAAGTCATGGGTATTCCATAATTAGTGATAATTACAAAGCTATATATCTGTTAATTTAGCTATTGTAATCTAGTTATACTTCCCATCT
>JAWUWD010000066.1:0-22826 GCA_034112085.1 Cyclobacteriaceae bacterium | reverse complement strand
AACTTCCATACGGTGGGAGTCTTTCTATGTGGTTACATGCCGGTTTTGATTATATAGAGTCAGATTTCACTAAGACAGACCCTAATGATCCAGGGAGTGCTTTTTTTGAATCATTTTCGAATTACAATCCCAATTTTGGAGCAGGTCTGTTTTACACGAATAGAAGTTTTTATGCTGGACTATCCGTGCCATACCTACTCAATGGTAATTTAATTAATGCCATAGATGGTGTAGTAAGCTTGGCTCAGTTTAGTAGGAATTACTTATTGACCGCAGGAAATACTTATCAGCTTAATAAAGAATTTAAAGTTATTCCTTCAATATTAATGCGATATGAAGAAGGAGCACCACTTTCATTTGATGTAAGTGCAAATTTGATCATTGAAGAAACTGTAGGGTTTGGATTGTCATACAGATATTTTGAAGGATTAGTATGGATGTTCGAACTGAAAATCAATGAAAATTTCCATTTGGGTTATGCCTATGATGCGACAACTTCTGCCTTGGGGTTAGTGTCTAATGGTTCTCATGAATTCATGGTTAATTATCGAATAAAGATCCCTCGGATTCACAAAGGACTTGCTTGCCCATCATATTTTTAAAGGCATTTAAGAATATTGGTATATCACAGGCATAATTCCAATATTCTAGAATCTCCCTCTAATAGCTGTAAATAATTGTATAGCATGATGCATTATAAATCATGCCAATGTCCATGAGCTTCTGACCATACTTTACCTTCTGGCGCAGGTCCTGGAGCACCTCCTTTAGGAGTACTTGAATTGATAGTAATAGCAATTGCCGCGAGTATTAGAAGAACTCCAATTACTCCGCCAATTATAAGACCTTTGTTTCCGTTTTTCTTGGCACCAGTAGTTTTTTCGTGACAGTTCTTATATTTTTTACCACTTCCACAGTGACAGGGATCATTTCTACCTATTTTATCCATTTATCTTACCTTTTAAATTAACCAATGTTACTTTCCAATGCAGAATTTATCTATTTGACGATATATCCAAATACTATTATCTGATGACAGATGATAATAAACTTAGCCATTTTGGTTTTGATAATTGCATTTTGCCACTATCATTTCGCGGAAAAATCTTCTAACTTTTATTACCTAACTCAATACGCTGCATCTTTTTTTCTAAAAGCATGACTCGTTCTTCAATCATTTTAGGAGGATTGAGATAGGTGCTATATACACCGCGTACTTCCCAAAGCTCGATAATGTCTTTTAATCTTAGATGGAGCAGATCATAATTGGGGTCATCACTGTTGAGGACGAGTTCGCTTTGCTTGACTTCCGATAGTCTTCTAGTAATGATTTCATTCTTTAGGATTATCGTATATACCTTGTTTGATGTTGGGAGATTATCGTCTAGTTTGGTTCGTTGACACAATAGTATGTCACCATGGTGTAATCCATTTTGGTGGTATTCCATTTCGCTGCCATTGAGCTCAAAGGCCCTTGATTCTTGCTTGAAGTTTACAGGAAATTCAATGTATGGCAAGTTGGCGATATAGTCTTTGCTATTTAGATTGACAATGTATTCAGAATATCCTTTGATATTGACTAATCCTATCCCCCCTTTGCGGTAGGCCTTAACTGGTTTTTCAAAGTGATGTGCTTTATCTAGCTTTTCATTTAAAATATTAAGGCTCAAAAGTTCATTTACTTGAAGCTCTTTATTTAATAGTATATCAATGGATAGGCTAAAATAATTGGCTATTTGTACGATAGTATCAATTTTAGGTTCTGCTCTACCTTCTTCATATGCTCCTACGCTGCCTCTATTAAGATCAAATATTTCGGCAAAGTTGGTCTGGCTTATTTTTTTGACTGATCTAATTTTTTTAATGTTTTTACCTATGTGAGTCATGTTTTTGAAAATAAATGCTAATTAAATTGGCAATTCTAAAACTTTTATCAATATTGTATCGTAAACATACTTAAAAATAACCAAAAATGAAACTTACACTTGACGAATCAACCGCACCGATACTTGAACAAACAACCAATACGCTTGCGTTTACTGATTCAGTTTCAAACAAAACATCGCCAATGAAAAGAAAAAAACATGAGTACTAATTTCAGCAAAAGCTAATGCGTCAAATTGATACTTGATTAAATTAAAAGAGTAAATTTGACGACTCTAAAATTCAATTTTAACTTAAAAAACAACCAATGGATAATTATTTTTCTAAAGTAAAAGACTACCTGCTTGAACTGGATTATGTTATTACTCATGAAGATGAGAATGATGGTGTACTTGTCGTAGATAACGAAGCAAACGGAATTAAAAACCTTGTAATTGGAGTTGCTGATCCATTACTTATAGTAGAACAGTTTATTTTCCAAACAGAAAATGCATCAGCTGACCTGTACAAACAATTGATGCAAAAAAGTAGAGATATTATTCATGGGGCTTTTGTACTAGATGAAACGGGCAATCGGGTGATCTTTAGAAATACGCATGAGCTTGAAAATCTTGATTTGAATGAAATAGAAGCTACTCTTAATTCACTTTCACTATTATTGAGCGAATACTCGGATGAAATTATAAGATTATCTAAAATATAAAAATAGAGAGTCAAATAACCACTAAAGACTCTATCAACGAACATTATTATTAACCTCTAAAAAAACAATCATGGGAATATTTAAAAGATTATTTAATATCGGTGAAGCAGAAGCAAATTCAGCTGTAGATAAATTGGAAGACCCAATTAAGATGACTGAGCAAGGAATTAGAAATTTGAAAAAGGATTTAGATAGTAGTTTGCATGCATTGGCAGAAGTGAAGGCCATGGCAATCCGTTCTAAAAATGATGTCGAAACACATAAGAACAAAGCGAAGGATTACGAAAGCAAAGCAATGCTTTTATTGAAAAGAGCACAAAGTGGTGATTTGGAAGCTGCTGATGCAGATCGATTGGCAAGTGAAGCTTTATTGAAAAAGGAGGAAGCTGAAGGGCAAATGACAAGAGCAAAAGAAGAGCATGATCGTTTTGCGAAGAATGTATCTCAACTTGATGTCAATGTTAAGAAAATTAGATCAAGTGTAAGTAGTTATGAGAACGAACTCAAAACGCTAAAAGCTAGGGTGAAAGTAAGTACTGCTACGAAAAACTTAAACAAGCAAATGGCACAAATCGATTCTAGTAGTACAGTATCTATGCTAGAACGCATGAAAGATAAAGTAGCGCAAGACGAGGCACTGGCTGAATCTTACGGTGACATTGCCAACGAGAGTAGAAGCGTAGATGACGAAATCGAGAAAGCATTGGAAGGTGGAACCGCTGAAGCAAAAGCATCTGACGATTTAGCAGCAATGAAGGCTAAACTAGGGATGACAGAGTAATATTTTATAGTTGATATTTGAGAGGTAGCAATAGCTACCTCTTTTTGTATAACTACTTAATTAATACCATTCAACATATTTGATTATAGGAAATACTAACAAATGAGAAATAGTGATGCATTAAAAATCGCAATTGTACTGATCATATTATTCTTCATTGGAGGGTTTTTGTTCAAAGTATTATTTAAAATAGGAATCTTAGCGCTGATCGTGCTCGGAGTATTGTATCTTTTTAAAAAAGTATTTCGGTGATCTACCATTAAACACAATCAACTAAACACTATACATCAAACACCAAAAAAACCATGGGACTATTTGATTTTTTAAAAAAGAAAGAAGCGGAACCTGACTATGATGTGACTAATCTGAGCATTAAGGATCTAAAGACTGGGTTCTTTATTGATTATGATATGAAGTCCTGGCAGGTCAAGGAGGAATACAAGTATGACTGGGGAAGCAATAATTTTTCTTCGGAGTATAAATTGGATTCGGGAGAGGAAGTGATATTTCTACATGTAGAAAACAGAGGAGAATTCCGGATATCTGTGACAAAGTCGATAAAAATCAGAACACTAGGGGATGATATTATTGATAAAACGATCAAAAAAGAAAGACCTCCTAAGAAACTGGAATTGGAAGGAATACAATACCATTTACACACAGACAATGCAGGATATTTCAATGATGTGAGCGCAGGGAGTGAAGAATGGGAAGAAATGATGTCTTGGGAATATTATGATGATGATGAAAAACAGCTGTTGTCAATTACGCAATGGGGAGAGCGTGATTTCGATGCTGCAGCGGGTAAAATGATCAAAGAGTACGAAATATCAAACATTATCCCTGCAGGTTCATAAAAAGGAACTATCTTCAACCTCAAATTAATACATGCCATGATTAATCCGGTCAAAAACTTACTCATTATCTTTTCAGTCATTGTCTTGTCTGGATGTGGAGGAAAGAAATTTGTCAAACCTCCAATAGACGACATTATACGTGATATGCCCACAGATAGGGTTTTCTCTGTACTTCTGCACGATATGGATGTGAAAGGAACTTTTGTTCATGATTACCACCATCAATATACCATTATAGAAGAACGCACCTCAGGCACGCCTGAAGAATATACTACAGGCTGGTATGAGGTTGATAAGAACTATTTCAACCTGCATCTCAATAACATGGGAATGGAGATCGTCTCAAGAGGAGAAGATGGGAAGGTTCAGAAAAGTGTAAATCCTCCCGGATATAATAACTATGTCGGAAATAAGAAGTACGGACAGTGGGAGCAAAGAGGCGGAAATAGTTTTTGGGCTTTTTATGGGCAGTATGCATTCATGAGCAGCATGTTTAGATTAGGTGCATACCCGATACGTAGATCTTATTATAATAATTATAGAGGTTCGTATTACGGAACAGGTAGATCATATTATGGCCCAACAACTAGTGGAAGATCATACTATGGCACTAACAGCAAGTATACTCAGTCTTCTAGACCAAACTCTACATGGAGTAACAATAGATCAACTTTCAAGCAGCGCGTAACCAACAGGACGTCACGGTCAGGGTCACGATATGGAGGCTCGAGTAGCCGATCACGCGGAGGAGGATTTGGTAAATAATAGTAATAGATTAAACAAATAAAGATATGACTTCCATTTTAGATGGTATTTTAACAACTCTTATTTACCTAGCTGCTTCATTTATTCTATTTATCGTAGGCAAATTTGTATACCAGTTATTTCATCCTAAAATCAAGGTGTCTCATGAGTTAGTTGAAAAGGACAATTTCGCATTTTCAGTAGCCTATGTAGGTTACTTTATTGGATTGTTATTAGCTATTGGAAGTGCCATAATAGGCGAAAGTGATGGGTTGTTGAATGACTTGATGGATATAGGTGTCTACGGAGCCTTTTCAATATTGCTGCTCAACTTGTCAATACTTGTCAATGATAAATTGATACTTCGCCACTTCAATGTCAAAAAGGAGATCATAGAAGATCGTAACGTTGGAACAGGTGTGGTGGAAGGAGCTATATCTGTCGCTACTGGGCTGATTATATTAGGAGCAATTCATGGAGAAGGTCATGGAGATGGTGGACCTATCCTTACTGCTACTCTTTACTGGCTATTGGGTCAAGGATTATTGTTTGTGACTGCAGTCGTTTATAATGCCATTACTCCATATGATATTCATGAGCACATTGAAAAAGGTAATGTAGCCGTAGGTATTGGTTTTGCAGGAGCATTAATAGCGATCGCCAACCTAATCAGGTTTGCACTGATGCATGATTTTGAAAGTTGGATACTCACGCTCGAAGATGTCGGGATTGATGTGGGAATCGGCTTGGCATTTCTCCCACTCGTACGTTTATTGACTGATAAAATACTGCTACCTGGGCAAAAACTAACCGATGAAATTATCAATCAGGAGCACCCGAACAATGGAGCTGCTCTTATTGAAGCATTCGCGTACATAGGTGGTTCTATATTGATTACCTGGTCATTATAGGTACTTATCGATCGCTAGTTAGCCAATGAAGTTAAGATCTAATGCATTAAAACTTGCACTTTTTGCGACTGGTTTATCAGGAATTGTAGCGGAATATGTTCTCTCTACACTAGCGACCTATTTTCTTGGGAACTCTGTTTTACAATGGACAATGATCGTGTCCATTATGCTCTTTTCAATGGGGCTGGGAAGTCGTATCAGTAAGAGTTTCACGACCAATCTTCTTCAGAAATTCATCACCATAGAGTTTACGCTGTCTTTATTGACCGCTTTTGTGTCGGTGATTACGTATTCTATTTCTGCTTTTTATGGATATGTAGGATTTGGTATTTACGCGATGTGTATTATTATTGGTTTGTTGATAGGCATGGAAATCCCCATTGTCATAAGACTCAATGATGACTTCGAGGATTTAAGAATCAATGTCTCCTCGGTCATGGAAAAGGACTATTATGGTAGTTTGCTCGGAGGAGTATTCTTTGCATTTATCGGATTGCCATACTTAGGGCTCACCTATACGCCTTTCATTCTAGGTACAATCAATTTCTTGGTAGCCGCAGGACTGTTGATCATGCTGCGACCGTCATTACCAGAATCGGTAAGAGGTAAGCTCACTAAATCTACAATTGGGGTAAGTATATTGCTCATCGTAGGAGCCATCTTCGCACAATCGATCATAAGCTATGGAGAAGAATCAAGGTACAAGGATAAGGTAGTCTTCGAGAAGCAGAGCAAATATCAAAAAATAACCATTACACAGAGTAAAGGAGACTTCTGGTTATTTATCAATGGAAATCAACAGCTAAGTACCATAGATGAGGTGATGTATCATGAACCGTTGGTACATCCAGTAATGGCGCTTTCTCAAAACCCACAAGATATATTGGTTATGGGAGGTGGTGATGGTGGTGCTGTACGTGAGATATTGAAATATCCACGAACTAAAAATATTACTTTGGTGGACCTCGATCCTGAAATGACCAATCTGGGTCAGTACAATGATCTTTTGGTGGCCATGAATCAGGGAGCACTGAACAACGAAAAAGTAGAAATTGTGAATGATGATGGATTCAACTTTTTGGAAGATAATAGCCGCTACTATGACATTATTATTATCGATCTGCCAGATCCTAAAACCATAGAACTTGGACGACTGTATTCATTTGAATTCTATAAACTATGCTACAAGCGTCTTCGACCTAATGGTCTGATTATTACGCAAGCAGGAAGTCCTTATTATGCAGCAAGAGCTTTCAATTGCATTGATTCGACTATGCATGCAGCGGGATTCACAACCATACCTCTACACAATCAGGTGGTGACTCTAGGAGAATGGGGTTGGGTAATGGGTGCTAAAAGTGGGACTGAGCAAGAGGTGAAGTCAGCACTTCAGTCGCTTGATTTTCATCAGATCCCAACCAGTTGGATCAATAATGAAGCCATGACTTTGATCACTTCTTTTGGTAAAAAAGCTTTTCCGGATGATGACAAACCAGTAGAGGTCAATAGAATTCACAACCCAGTTTTATATAAATATTATCTGGATGGTAACTGGGAGTTATACTAGCTTCAAAATAGGTATTTACCTGATTTTCTTCTAAGCTAGGACAGTTTTAAACATCGATAATTACTCATAGAAATCTTCCAGCACTACAAATTGAAGCTGCCACTATTATCCAAGTAACTGCTCCTCACAAGAGTGCTAGAATAATCTTTATAAGCTAAGAAGCTTAACCGCAACAATGCCACTATCTACTGCTTCGTACAATAAAGGAAGCCTTCCATTATCCGCACCTGCATAAGCTAAATTTTTGTTTACACGATATTGGTTCTTGTCATTGAATAGAAAACCGGGTGATGGAATAGCCATGGTATGGCCCATCACTTTGATATGCACTTTCAACACACTAGAGGAGATGTCTTGATCAAAGTATTTACTCAAATGATTTACGGTCATTTCAGCAATTTGACTTTTATTGGCTTCAGCATTGATCAGATCATTTCTAGACTCAGGAGGGAGGCAATAATAGGCAGAAAGTACCCGATGCTTACTGTCGGCATTATGCTGTGTATTAGAATCAACAAAGCCTAAGAGTGTGCTGTCTTCTGTCAACATTTCATTTTGCCAGTATCCGGGCGTTGGTAGTTTATCATCAGTGATGATATTTACCACCATCCATGGTGAGTAAGTATTGTCTTTGAAATGTTGATGACCTTCAGGATATATATATTTAAGCGCATGTTTTTGACCCGCATAGATGACCTTTTTGACATTAAGTGATTTGATTTGTTGATTTTGAACATCTATGATCTCTACTTTAAAACCAGATTTTTCTTCTTTGATACTTTTGACTAAATGTTCTGTAAGAACTTGCTCATTGTTGAGCTGCTCTGCCATTTTATTGATGAAATAGCTATTGCCTTCTGGCGGAGAAAAAAGCTCAACAATTTCGTTGTAGTAAGGACGGCACATGAAATAATGGATGCCTGCCAAGGCAGAAACTTTGGCCGCATCGCTTCCATAATCATCCTTCATATGATAATCCAATCCTCTTACGAATTCAGGAGTTAACGAGATATTCTTATTCAAAAACGAGATGAAGTCGATATTATTGAGGTGATGAAGGTCGTTTTGAATCAACCTTGTTGGTAAATTCATTTTGCCCAAATACGGAGAAATCAACTTGATGAAATCATCTTTTAATTTCCCTTCATCGAGTACTTCCTTGCGGTGATTTCCATCAACAAAGCAATGATTTTTTCTGCGATGAGTGATGATGTGTTGTTGATCTACAAAACCCCAAGCGTCTCTCCATGGCAAGTGAGTTATGATATTGAGATCTTCGAAAAGCTGAAGAACTTCTTCACCATAATAGTCAGGATATGCTAGGTCATAATGTGCGCCTTGCGAGAAAGAAATACCATCAAATTGGGCTTTTGAAGAGCTGCCACCCAAATTGTTAGATAGTTCACAAAGCAGGAAGTCTTTATCTTTTATAGAATAAGCTGCACTCATCCCTGCTATCCCACCGCCAACTATCAGTGCTTCTCTATTGGCGACACTGATGGTCTCAAAAGAGCCGCTTTTCCTCAATAAGGGACCTGTAGAAGCATCTGAACTTACTTCAATCGGGTAGGAGGTAGCTGCCCAATCCCATTGACATGATTGAAGGAGTATTGGGAGTGTTACTAGTGATGAAGTTTTTATAAAATTTCTACGGTTCATGAGTTTCAGTCGATCAGTTATTTGGTTAATAGTTGTTCAGTAATCTCATGGCTTCAATCTCCAAACAATACTTTGTTCAAGTACGGATTTTTGTCATTCTTTTTCCAAATAAAGCCATCTAATACATAGTGTGTCACCTGTGGCAACGACAGTAACGCAAACGCAAACGCTTTGGCATATGGGGAATTGAGTACATCAAATGGATAGCTAGTGATTGATTGAAAGAAATGTGGATTGTCTCTAAACAAGAACATGTCCCAGAAGTACTCTTCACCAAAAGCTAATATCAATACGACTATAGACATAAATAGGATGTGTCCTATTATTTTTGAATAAGGTAGTGATGAAGTTTGTATGATTTTTTTACGTTCTACATAAAAGAACAAAAGCACCAAATACGGAATCCCATGAGCTACGACATTGGTCAAGGAAAAGGCGAAATCTGAATTGAAGTACACTATGCCGAGGTACCAGTTACAAGCGGTGGTCAGCACCCAAGCTAACTTCCCTGCTGGGAATGACAGTTGATTTTTTTGAGTGAAATACAATTCTTGCACCAACCAAACTCCTAAAACAGTGAAATAAAGAATATTGCCCGTTTGATTAATCATGGAGAGCAGCGATATGTCCCATATTTCGACTTGTGAGATCCATTGACTTAGGTTGAAGAAGTCACCATCAACGAACCAACTAAAGTTACGCTGCGTATTGATGTGCCAATAAAATACAGGGAATAGCATACTGGTATAAATAGCAGTTTTGTCAGAGACCCATTTTTTGAAATCTACTTTGCCATACTTGACCCGATAGAGTTGCATGAAGCCATACTGCTGTTTTATGAAATGGTATAAAGCGACATAGGCTAGGATCGTCCAAAAGAACGTAATGGAGATACAGGCTATCGAAAAGAGTATCAGAAAAGATGTTAAGGGAGCATAAATAAGAGTCTTTTTGTGATTGTTGAATTCTGACTTATCCAGATAGGTTCTGAAAATAGTGCTCCAAACATGGCTAACATCTATTCCAACAATAATGAACGCCCAAAACCAGAGAGGGAGTTCGCCTGAGTGCATACTTTCGGGAACTATAAAGCACACGATCCAGCAAATCCATACAGGCAGCCCAAGCAGCCAAATATCAATATTCTTAGAAAATAGCCAGATTTTACGCATTTAGCTCCTCAAAAGTTGAAATTCCAATTCCCATTATTATAGAAAGAGTGTACTACTGGTTTCTTTATTGTATTCACTATGGAATCGTTGATGTTGATATTTAATTTCCCGAATGAAAGCATCATATTCATCGCTTCATTATTGAGCCAGGTGGTTGACAAGTGATCAAAATTCAGTCCCATGGCTTTAGATCTCAGCTGTGATGAGTCGAAATTTTTTGTTCCAATGATCCAACCCCATTCGCCCATGGTGAGTACCTGATTGTGCATCTCTAATACTGAGAATTGAGAAGCTTTGACCGTATTGGAAATGCAATAGTACGCTTGCGTAGCAAAGTAGGGACTACCCGCGTGCGTAATTAGTAGGCCATTCTGCGAAAGTGCTTTATAACACAACTCATAAAACTCTTGTGTATAATACTGGTTGAGTTCTAGATCCACCGGGTCAGGAATATCAATGATTATGATATCATAAACTGAATCTACCTTATGCAAATGACGAAAGATGTGTTCTCGTTGAGATTTTACTTTACTGTCATCAAGACTCTGTTGATTAATAGTGGTGAATAATGAGCTTGACTTCGCAAGATGATAAAGCGCTGTGTCAAGGATCAAGTGTTGGATCTGTTTGACATCCTCATGTTCGAGGACTTCTCTGATCGCCAGCCCATTATCCCCACCAATAACGAGGATGTTCTGTGCTTTTTCAGCGATCTCTAGCACCGGGTGAACTAGCGGTTCATAGTACAACCATTCATCGATGGTGCTGAAGTTATTGATGCCATTGTAGTAATACCATCTCTGTCCTTTCCATTCTGTGACATCTATGGTTTGGAATGGGGTGTCTTGAGAGTACACCACTTTATCGACATATGACCGTTGATTTTTATAGAGATTGGGCACCGAGCCTATGACAGGAGATAGTGCTATCAAAAACAGGAATAGGAGGCCATGTACCCAATGAAACTTGCCTTCCAACTGTAAGCGTTCGTGGACGAAACTAATAACAAGGTAAAGTGCTGCCAGCAAAATTATGATAAACGAGCCACCTGCAAGGAATTGTGCCACTCCTCCCACAAGAATAGATAATAAGGTTATAACGGATGCCAGCGGTCCGTTTTCCTGCACTTTGAGAGGAGCAATGAGGCTTACAGCCGATAGCATGCAAAAAAAATAAGTTGACATGCTCAGTAAGTCAAAATCTTGAAAGACTTGGTAAGTGATCTTAAAGATCACAAGACCAATAATCAAAGTGATCCCCTGGATGAGAGCTAGGGTTCGTTTGTTGAAGTTGAGGTACTTGTAAGTGACCAAGCCACTGATTACCGTGATCAAAGTGATTAATAGAAAATCATCAATCTTGCTATTGTAGAAGTATCGAAACAATTCGAATTGCTTCCATATGACAGCACCTAAGAATGCAGGCAATATATAGAATCGTAGGTTGCAGAGAAGTTTAATCTTCTTCATCCCGTTCCCGTTTCTTTCTGATCTCAGACTCAAACCCTGTAGCAATAATACCTGCTGGCAGCGCAAATACACCAATTCCTAATATAGCTATAAAGGCACCTAGTATTTTGCCATACGGAGTGATGGGATAGACATCACCATAACCAACCGTAGTCAACGTAGCTACGCCCCACCACATCGTAGAGGGAATGCTCGTGAAGACATCAGGTTGCGCCTCATGCTCGATATAATACATCGCACTGGATGCCAGAATAAGAATAACCAACAAGAAAGTCAGTGTCGTTAATAGCTCTTCTTTTCTTTTTGAAATAACGGATACAATCGAATTGAAAGCTTCTGAATATCTACCTAGTTTGAATACACGCATGAGTCTAAAAAGCCTCAATATTCTCAGGAAGCGTGTATCAGCAGCTATCAATAATGGCAGATAGAATGGCATGATTGCCAATAGATCGATGATCGCACCTATAGAAAATACATATTTGATCCGGCCCAAAACTGGATGATTATACTTATCGATCTCGGTACAAGTCCACAATCTCAAGATATACTCAATAGAGAAGACGGCCACAGAGAATATTTCAAAATATTCAAAATACTCCTGATAAGGAGTATAGATAGCCTCAACTGTTTCGGTGATCACCGCCACCACATTGAGAATGATCAGCGTGACGATGAAGAAGTCGAAGTATTTACTTACCGTTCCACCTTTATCAGCTTTGTTGATTGTATTGAGGATGTTTTTTTTGATAGATGATGGACTCATGACTTTTCAAGAACTTGTTCATATGATTTTAGTTCTTGAAGGAATCGGTCGTACATCTCCCGGTTACAGCTGCTGAGCTCTATATAAGATTTGTGTTCTTCTGGAAAAGTGTGAATCGCAAAATGGCTTTCTGCCAATAACCAGATAGCCGTATATCCTTGAGGTTCGAAATTATGCTCCATGAAATTGAGTATTCCAAACCCAGATTTTTTAAGAATGCTTTCAAAATCCTTTACCAGAGAGGAGGGATCTGTTTCCATGACCCAGCATGAGTAGTTGTCAATAATAGCTTCCAAGAGTTTCTAACCTGTATTAATAAGCTATAAATATACTGATTATTTAGTGCTTGTAAGAAAACAGTCATGTTTTACAAAAGAAGTTTTTTAACTTTTGAAGTGTTTTCGTGAAGGCACTATTTGATGGATTTCCACCTTCAGATAACGTCACTTCGCAATTAATTAGTTTCTTTATCAAATGAAAATTCAATATAACTCTCCAGTGATTCTGACTTATGCACTGCTATCAGCCATCGTGCTGATTCTGACCTATGTTTTTGGGGAAGGGTTTAAGAGCATGTTCGTGCTTTATGGCAATTTCGATGTAAGTAGCCCATTGGACTATATCCGATTATTTACCTATGTCATTGGCCACGCCAACTGGACACATCTCATTAGCAATTTTGCATTAATCCTTGTGGTAGGACCTATTTTGGAAGAGAAGTATGGCTCAGCAAACCTCATAAAAATGATTATTATCACCGCTTTAGTCACCGCAGCGCTGAATATTATTTTCTTCAAAGACAATGTGCTAGGAGCGAGTGGAATTGCCTTTATGCTGATACTGCTCAGCTCATTTTCGAGTTTCCAAAAAGGCTATATACCACTGACCTTCATCCTTGTATTTCTACTTTATATCGGCCGGGAAATATTAAATTCCTTTGAAGCAGATCATGTGTCACAATTTGGGCATATCATGGGAGGCATCTGCGGAGGACTGTTTGGCTTCTTTATCAATGACAAAGGAGAATTCACAGAGCAGACAAGTACTGATAGCCTATGACCTATTCTACTCTCCAGATGATTTATTCCACTGCCCTAAACAATCTCAAATCTAGGTAGTCCGCTACTTTGTAGGAGATCGAGGAATTCTGTGTATTCACAATTTTGTATGCATAGCTTTTTAGCTTTCGAATGTCTCCGAGTCGAAATACAGGACCTTCTTTTTCTACTCCTGAAGCGCTGCATTCTCCGGAATAAATCACCTTGACATAGGCCAGTTTCATTTCTTGCTGATAGGAGATATTATTTCTTACCGAGCGTTCGCCTATCTCGAAGGAGTATTGCATGCATTGGGTGACCGAAGGATCTATTTCAACCAAAGGAAGTTTGCCACAAAACCACGAAGGGTAATCATTGGCAATGACCTGATAGGCTTTGGATTCCATACCAAAGTGATTTAAAAATTGGGCGTATGGTACTGGTTTTTCCAAGTTCTTAGGGTAGTATGCCGTGATGTCTCCTTTGCTATAGGCATCCAATAGTATTTTGGGAATGGCTGAGGCAGGTTTATTTTGCTTCTCTTCAAGATATACTCTTGATTTGATGAAGCCATTCTGTCCAAGTGCCGCTAGTGCTAGAAGACAGAGTATTGATGTAAAGGTTCGTTTCATTTTCATCGCAGTCCAGTTAGTTTGGCAAGTTCTTGCTTGTTTTCGGGTTGAGCGCCATCTCCTTCCAACTGGAAAGTAAAGGCTTGATCTTGGATCTCTTTGAGCAGTGGGAAGTCACGCAATCTAGCCACTCGACCTTCTTTATCGATGCTGAATAGCTTGTAGGAATTGTCTTGGATGATGGAAAACCCTTTGGCCCAAGTATCTGGAGGGAAGTAGAATACAGAATTGATATCATCATATACGATGTATACAGTAGCTTGTAAAGCCTTTTGGTTGGCTTTATAGATGAAGTCTGCTCTGACACTGACAAATATTTCATCATCTATGATCTTGTCATAATTGTACAGACCAAAGTCGAAGATCTCCATTGCCTGGAAGGCAACTCTTCTGATAGAGTCTTCTTGCGCCCATTCGGAATCGTCTTCTTCCCACACTTCTTCGTTTTGCACCGGTGAACTGCCCCAGAGATCATCATCGGTATGGTCTATTCGGTTATTCGTCAGGCGATTAGTATAGGAGGTCCACGACCTCTTGCTTGCATCGAAACGATAACCTTCCATTCGTCTATCTGATTGTACTTCACTCATGGCTAGTCGCACCTCTATGCTTTTGTCTTCATGCACGGCAAGGGTGTCATCTTTGGATTTTCCCCAAATCTCAAACATGCCATTGGACTCAAGGTGAACCTGTCGGCCTGCAAGACTGAACACCATCGGAATATCGTGTACGATCATATCCAATGGGGAGCGAATCTCACGATAATAAATATCTACCGAATCAACTGCGTCTTTTGGGCTCAAGGCAAATGCATTTTCTGGAATAAAAATGAGGCTGCCTGAGAAATGAACAATACGTGTACATGCTTTGGCGCTTACGGTATACTTGGTAAATGCGGTTTCGAAATCTGAATTGACGTGTTGTCCTTGGCTATTTGCCAGAAAGAGACACATCAAGATGATCACCGTGATTAGTTTTCTCATGAGAGATGCATTGATTTAGGATTTAAGTTACAAAAATATGAACGTTTGAGAAATGGAAAATCATATTACATTTGTACCAAATGATATATAAAATAACCATTGTTAGTATCCTGATCATTGTTTTGGTCATCGCCTTATCGGTCAAAAGCATTAGGAATAAATTCACGTTTTACCCTGACCGCATCAGCGAAATCCCTTTGGCAGGAATGCCTGATTATATTTCTGAAAAGCAGCTGGCAACCTCTGATGGTGAAAAGCTACATGCCTTGCTCTTTAAGCATGAAGAGAAACACCCTTTGATTATTTATTTTCATGGCAATGCAGGCAATCTTTATGGCAGAGTAGACTACGCACAGCAACTGTATGAGATGAACCATGATGTGCTCTTGGTGAGCTATCGCGGTTACTCAAAAAGCACGGGGACCCCAAGTGAAAAAGGAATCTTTCTAGATGGCGCAGCAGCTGTGAGCTATGCGATTGACGAATTAGGCGTTTCTGAAAAAGACATCACCATATTTGGTCGTTCATTGGGGACTACTGTGGCCACTCACATCTCTCAAGGACGAGATTTTAAAGCAGTCGTATTGATCACACCCCTGACTTCAGGAAAAGATATGGCGCAGGCAATGGGGCTGGGTTGGGTTAAATTTCTTGCGGGGAATTCTTTTAATGCCGTAGAGAAAATCAATAATATCAAATCCAAAATATTGATTATTCATGGGGATCAAGATGAGCTTACCCCTTATTATATGGGCAAGAAATTGATGGATACATTTACCGGCACCAAACAAATGGTCACCATCAAAGGGGGAGGTCATAATGACTTACAAGAGATAGAACCTATACTGTTTTGGGGAGGTATTGAGGATTTTTTGAAGTGAAAGAAAACATAGTAACCGCATAAATAAACTACTTATGAATTTTTGGGAGACCATAGCCATTGCAACCATTTCTGCAATCCTTACTGCTGGATTTGCCTACACAACAACTATGATAGCTGTCCCTAAACACAAGGCAAATCAGCTAAATAAATCTATCCATTAGACCATGTCAGAACTTATCGTAATCAGCTTGATAATAGGGGTTTTCATCATCTTGTACTTGGTGTTGAGGAAGAAACAACCAAAAAAGACTAAAGCGAAGCTAGCAGCTACCCCACAGAAGTGGAAGACGATCCTGCAAGAAAAAGTCAATTTTTACCGCAACCTAAATGATCTTCAAAAGCTGCAATTTGAAACGGATGTGCAGCGCTTTCTATCTTCTATCCGCATCACGGGTGTATAAACCGAAGTTGAGTTGGTAGATCGATTGTTGGTGGCCAGTAGCGCTACCATTCCACTGTTTGGATTTCCAGCATGGAGCTATCAGCATCTGGACGAAGTACTGCTATATCCCGATTCCTTTGATCGAGACTACAACATCGGCAGTGACCGTGAGACGATCACCGGTATGGTGGGCAGTGGCGCGATGGAAGGCAAGATGATCCTGTCCAAACCATCGCTTCATTTGGGATTTGATATCTCTAATGACAAAAAGAATGTTGGGGTGCATGAGTTTGTGCATCTCTTTGATAAAGAAACAGGAGAGATTGACGGCATCCCACCCGGATTTGAAGACAAGTCCTTTGCCCTGCCTTGGTTGGACTTTGTGAAGAAGAAAACCAATGAGATCATCGCCAATCAGTCAGACATCAATAACTATGGCGCCACCAATCGCCAAGAGTTCTTTGCCGTGGCTAGCGAATACTTCTTTGAGAGACCGCACCTGCTCAAAGAGAAGCATCCTAAGCTATTTAGTACGCTGACCAAAGTCTTCAACCAAGACATGACTGCGATCATCGACAAATCATCCTTCAAAAGTCAAGTAGCTATTGGCAGAAATGATCCATGTCCTTGCGGAAGCGGGCTGAAGTATAAGAAGTGTTGTGTTGATTGAAATTCAAATCATCACCTATTTCTGTATGACTGTTGTTATTGCTTTGACTCACATTCGCGCGTTTATACCACGTACTATATTATAAAAGTACCAGTCGCAGTGTTAGTCAAGTGATCCTAAACTAAATCTAAGTACGATGTATTGCTATTTACAATGGATGTAGTATCTCCCTTTTTTCATGTCTTAACATAATCAGCATCTCATCTCAATAATTGTTAACTTATGAATGGATAACATTTATTGATTATGTGCTACGATGCAAGAACCCAAATAATAAGGCAAATAAAGGATGCCGTACACCTCGGTAATTATTACGAGGCCATTGAGCTTAAATCAAAGTTGAATGTCTTAGAAGCTGAATTCTGGGACAGTGGGATCGAAAACTACTATCACTATGTATCAGGGTTTAGCCATCCATTGATGGTGATCTATACTAACAATGATCCTACAAAACCATCACTCGCCACTTGGGGTCTGATTCCGGAAGATACTAGAACAAAAGATGATGCATTGAAGATCAGCAACATGACTTTGAATGCTAGGAGTGAGACCATGTTTAGCAAGCCATCATTTGTGAAGTCTGCTGAATCTCAAAGGTGTGTGGTCTACTTCGAAGGTTTTTATGAACACCATCATCAGGATAAAAAGACTTACCCATATCTTATTGGATTGAAGAATGACCAGATGATGCCATTGGCAGGATTATATGCTGATTGGGAAGACCCGAAAACAGGGGAGGAAATGAGAACCTTTAGTATTGTGACTACTTCGGCCAACGAGACGATGAGTCTTATTCATAATAACCCCAAAGCTAAGTTTGGGGCTAGAATGCCGGTAATATTGCCTCCTGAAAATATTACCGAATGGCTCAATCCTACTCCGGCATATGCAAATGACGAAAGAGTAGTACTTACCAACTTATGCCAACCATATCCAGATGAAGAACTGGTCGAACATGCTGTTGGTAGACTGAAAGGAAAAGAAGCTATAGGGAATATTCCAGAAGTCATCAATGAAGTCAACTATGAGGAGCTAGTATTGAAGCTGTAATAAGACAGGTGCTGAGTGATTTCATAGGTTTATTTATTGATCAAGTGCCATAACATGCTTTTGTGAGAGGTGATGTGTGCTCAAAATCCCACCAGTATTGGGCTAAGTTGATTGATCTTGCGACTTCAAATCTCAAGATCAATCTCCCGCCTAAATCTTAAATGAATACTATAAATCGCTCTTAACGGAATCTGTTTCGAAAAGTGATGCCACTATATTTTTTCAAATATTAATGCCTCGTTGTATTCACCAACCAATTCTGCTCCTTCTCGATAGAAAACCATTCTATCTTCAGATAATTCTGACAAAGCATAATGTCTTATAGATACTCCTCCCACGTTTCCCTCTTCATTTGAGAAACCTTGAGAGTAGGCTAGGTAAATTGTGTTTCCCGATGCAGCATCCATTACTATGGTCTGGGCACTAAAGATCTCTATATCAGCGATGAATACACCTTCATTATTTTTGCCAAAACATTGATCTTCGCCTAGATTAATCACGACATCATTACTTGTCGCTGAAAAAGTGTATGTGTCATCTTGTACACAAGAAAGTTCAATTTCTAATGCATCATTTAGATCATAATATTTATTAATGATTTGAGTAATTCTCCAAGACTTTTCTGAGTTCCCGTTTATAATGGATAAATCGGCTTCAGAAAATAAAGGAATTTGTTCTGTTTTGATTATTAAACCTTCTTCAGAATCATTGCAGCCTTGCAGAGAAAAGAGGATTAATGTTGCGAAGAGGAGGTTAAAGTAGTGATTTTTTGAATTTTTCATGGTTGTTGTATTGATTTAATTGAGTATTAAGTTTTTGTAATAAATGGATTGATTTTTACGGTTCTGTAATTTTATTGTTGTCTAGATTATATTATTAATTTTCTCTTTTTCAGATACTTGTGAAAAACTCATTATCATTCTGTCTTGATTTGATTTTAAGTATTCAAATTCATCTTTTAAGATTATTATTTGAGGCTAAAGTAGAGTTAGAATGTTATCAAAATTCAAAGAGTAGACAAATCCTGAATTTTAGCACATGGACAGGCTCTTTCAACGGGATGATTAATCGGAAAGCGCCTACAAGTCTTAGGTTTAGCGCAGTAATCCCAATACTAAATCTAAAGGAGAAGCCTGGATTGAGCTATAATAGGAGTATTATTGGCAGATGAATACCCATAAAGTCAATCCTGAACGATGATCCTACAATATGCCTCCGATCTGCATTTGGAGTTTTCAGAGAACCAGCGTTATCTACAGTCGAATCCCTTACAGCCCAATGGCGATGTATTGATACTAGCAGGGGATATAGTGCCCTTTACAGCACTTGATCAGTACGATGACTTTTTTGATTATCTATCTGATCATTTCAAAACGACCTTCATAGATAGTGTAGAAGTTGGGTAAGGAGTTGATTTTAGTGGACTCTATGGATAGAGAAAGAAGGTCTATTTCAGCATATACCTGTACAGGTGTTATACCTTTTTTTTATGAAATCACTAATATAATACCTATAATTCCTATAAAGTACCCATTTTTCATCTACCTTCGAATACCTATTATTCATAAATAATGAATTCAAATACCCAATACTCACAAAAAATATCCACTTTTCATGGAAGGAAACTTCCAAATAAGGGAGTAGTGGCAGGTTATGCAGCTATTATTGAAGTATTGGCTCTTCCCGTTCCTATACCTAATACGATAGCGGTAATAAGTGAAAAGTACAGGAGGTATGAAGTGGCGGGGTGGCAGGTGTTCACGCCAAAATACCAGCCGGATAAAACCTTATATAAGCAGTTGGTATTCGCTCTAAAATATGAAGGCGTCAACCTACTTTTGTTCAAGAAGCTGTTTGAGAAGCTATCCTTGAAGGAGGTCATGCATTTATTGCAAATAGAGCCTACAGGTCAATACAGTAGGAAAATATGGTTTTTATATGAATGGTTGATGAAACAGAACTTGGATCTGCCAGATCTGTCAATCAAAAAGGCTGTTCCGCTAATTGATGAAAAACTGCAGTATGCCATTTCAGGCACGAGTTCTCCGCGCCATCGAATAATCAACAACCTGGCGGGGACACCGGATTTCTGCCCCCTTATTCAAAGAACCGAAAAGCTAGACAAATACATAGAATCCAATTTTACCGAACAAAAAAACACTTATCTGAAGGATATTCATAAAGATATACTACAGCGAGCTTCCGCATTTTTATTGCTCAAAGATTCAAAAGCATCCTTTAATATTGAAGGTGAGAGCCCAAAAAGCAAAAGGGCGACACGCTGGGGACAGGCCATTGGTCAAGCTGGTGCAAAACCGATGAGTAAAGAAGAGCTGCTGCGATTGCAGCAATTGGTTATTCAAAATAGCCGTTTCACTACTATGGGGTTCCGTACCGATGGGGGATTTGTAGGTGAACATGATCGCACTTCAGGCGAACCGATTCCTGACCATATATCGGCCCGATGGCAAGATGCAGTAGAACTGACAGAGGGGTTGGTAAACGTAGGTGAAAAATTACAAAAAACGAAGATGAATGCTGTTTTGGTGGCTTCAATGATGGCTTTTGGGTTTGTCTTTATTCATCCTTTTGTAGATGGAAATGGCCGTTTGCATCGATATTTGATTCATCATATACTTGCTACAATGGGTTTTTCCCAGCAGGGCATTATATTTCCTGTTTCGGCTTCGATACTGGATCATATGGATGATTATAGAAAGGTACTTGAATCCTATTCAATTCCCTTACTGGATTTTATCGAATGGAAATCAACCAAAGATAATAATGTAGAGATACTGAACGAGACCATCGATTATTACCGTTATTATGACGTCACCGCACAAACTGAATTCCTTTATGACTGTGTGCATGATGCCATAACCAATATAATACCCAAAGAAGTCAATTACCTGAAACAATACGATAGTTTCAAACGCTTCCTTGATGATGAATTTGAAATGCCCGACAAATTGGTCGCGCTCATCGTGAGGTTCCTCGAACAAAATAATGGCAAATTTTCAAAAAGAGCCGAGGAAAAGGAATTGACGAAGTTAACAGCGAAAGAAGCCAAAATAATTGAACAGCAATTTCAAGATATATTCAGTTCTAACTTGCCTTAGGAATAGGCAGTAATACTAAGACTAAATCTAAAGGAGAAGGTTTGATTGATCTATTTTTGCAGTATTATTGGCATATGAATACCTATAAAGTGACCCTTGAACGATGATCATACAATATGCCTCCGATCTGCATTTGGAGTTTTCAGAGAACCAGCGTTATCTAAAGTCGAATCCCTTACAGCCCAATGGCGATGTATTGATACTAGCAGGGGATATAGTGCCCTTTGCAGCACTTGATCAGCACGATGCCTTTTTTGATTATCTATCTGATCATTTCAAAACGACCTATTGGATTCCTGGCAATCATGAATACTACCAATTTGATCTCCAGCAGAAGTGCGGCACCATCAATGAGGCGATCAGGAGTAATGTGCATCTGGTCAATAATATCGCTATCAAACAGGAGGGTGTTCAATTTATATTCTCCACGCTTTGGTCAAAAATAAGCGCTTCAAATCAAGAGCAATTGCAAAGAAGCATTACGGACTTTCAAGCAATCAGATACAATACTGACCGATTTAATGTTGCGCAGTTTAATGAACAGCACAACGCTTGTTTGGCATTCATTACCCAAGAATTACAGCGAGAGACTGTTGAAAAGAGGGTAGTGGTGACGCACCATGTTCCGACATTGATGAACTACCCTGAAAAGTATAAAACAACTCCAGCAAGTGAAGCTTTCGCGGTAGAGTTAGTGGACTTGATTATATCTACTCAGCCAGACTGCTGGATCTATGGACACCACCACTTCAACACACCTGATTTTCATATGGGCACTACCCTAATGCTCACGAACCAGCTGGGGTATGTGAAATATGGAAGTGATAAATATTTCAGTACTGACAAAACACTGATTTTGTGAACCGGTTCTGGTGGGAGAGTAGCTCATCAAATCATGCGTGTCAGAACTCGTAATCTTAAAATCAAACCAAATAATACTCTTGCTTGTCTAGGCCCAACAGACTCATTGGTTTTTTGTCATATTTAGGCTTGAAGATGATGATTTTATCACCTTGCTCTAGCTTATCATATAGCTCTGTTGATACTGAAATATTTCCCCAAGTTGTTTTTAACATATTTTTCCCACTCGCTCTGTTTGAGGTGATGGTCACTTTATCTTCCACCATGGCGGTGATTCCTTCTTTGAATTCATGTGCTTGATCCTTACGATAAAGGTTTACCCGCTTGATCAGTAAGCGTAGCTGATTGAGCGGTACCAGAATCAGTGGAAACATAATCACTAAAACACCCCAATAGCCACTCGTTACTAACGAAATCGCAATAAGTACAAAAGGAGTCATCCATAGAATTTTTAGTTTTAGGTCAGACTGAAATGCCCTCTTCAATGCTTCTTTATCTTTTTGATTGAATTTGACTTCTTTAACTTGCGTCTTTACATATCGCTGTCCGATTTGCTCCTCGACCCTTACCGTCTCATCATCTCTGGTTTCAATAGTCTTAACAGAAAGGGTAAAGGTAGATTTTGGCGCTTTTTCCATGACCACTCGATCTCCTACTTTGACGCTACCGTAATCTTTAAAGTTCATTTTGAATTCT